>PWXV01000006.1 GCA_003568415.1 Ignavibacteriales bacterium | reverse complement strand
GTCACCCCCGAAAATTTAGCACCACGGATTTCAGAACTTTCAAAATTGAGTTTGTTAAGAGCGGCATGTTCAACCGGCTGTCCGTTATGTATCCTGTCAAGAATATCTTCCTTCTTAAACGGTCCGTATTGGTTAGGATTCATTCGGCTAACTTCGTCATTTTAAGGTTTGCATTTTGAAATTGCGTTTTTTCGATCGTTGCGGATAAAAACTCAGCGCTATAAGCATTTGAACCGCGGAGATCGGCAAGGCTCAGATCTGCTTTCTCAAAAGTGACTTCAAACAAATTGGAATATATAAACTTTCCAGCGTTGATTTTTGCCTTCAGGAATCTGGCATTTTTCAGGTCGGCGCCGGAGAAATTCGCCCCGTCACACCGAGCCGAGGTGAAGTTTGCTCCCTGTAATTGTGAATACGTGAAATCGGCTTCACGGAGAATTGCAGCTTCCCATATGGAATCGGTACCGGTGATTTCCTGAAATTTGCCGAAACTAAAATCACATCCATCCGATGCACGCAATTCGGTTATATCGGCATCCGACATATCCACGTGCCGGCCATCCACTCCTTCAAACGAAGCCGTATTCAGAACCGACTGCCTGAAATCCACATCGCGTACGATCGATCCGGAAAAATCGGCACCGCTGCATATACTCTTCGTTATTACTGCCCCGGTAAGATCGGCATCAACAAATGCAGTCTCCAGCGCACTTGATTCTCCGAGGGACGCCTTCTGTAGGTTTGCTTTCTCAAAGAGTGCATTATCGAGTACCGAGTTTGAGAGATCCGCTTCCTGCAGGTTTGCACCTTTAAGGTCGGCATCGGTAAGAATGGTATGTTTCAGATTTGCACCGGATAAATCGGACTCACCCAACGATGCCTCCGTCAGGTCTGCTCCCTCCAGGTTCGATTGTTTCAAAGAGACACCATTGAGCAGAGCGTTCCGGAAACAAGCACCTTTTAAGTTCAACGAACTTAAATCCAATCCCTGTAGATCTTCCTCTTCGAAACTCTCCCCGTTCAGTACTCTTGCCTGAACTTTCTCACGAGTCATCGGAACCGGGCCGTCTTCTTCCTCCCTACCCATCTCCTGCGAATCTTCTTCCGGTGCATTTGCTATAAGTTCATCAAGATCGATACCACGTTCAGCTAATTTACTTCTCACCTCCGCTTCGGCTCTTTCCAGTTCGGCGTCTATATCCGTTTCTTCCTCATCGTCCACCGGTTCGGGTTCGGCTTCCCGCTCCGGCTCAACTTCTCCGGGAAGTTCATCCTCTATAGCTAATTTCTTTTGAAATTCCCCGTGATAAAACTCCTTCGGTTTCTTTTCGTCTACAACATTTTCGGATACGATATACAGATTTTTAATCTCTTCATACTCATCCGATTTGACGGAAGCTACCCCGCGCCAGACAAGAACCAATTTCTCGGCTTCCATGTCCACCCAGAGAGTATCGAGATTCATATCGACTTCACGGAAATTGAAATTTTGTTTTTGTTCATCTATCAGCTCGTTTAGAAAACACCGTACACGGATTCCGGGAAGCCGGGATTTATATTGAGGATGTTGGGGATGGAGATTTTCAAAATAAAGATTTTCATCGCCCCGGAGATATCCATCGACTTGCATATCAGCCGGCGCGGCGTTGAAATATCCCCAATCGAAATCGCGGGGAAACCATGGCCAGCGGGTCTTTACCCAGTCACCTGTATAGGTGCCGGTCTTTGCAAACCGCCCGGTCCACATTCTCCCCAGTGGGCCGAAACCGGCAGGCTCGGGTTGGGAGGGGACGGACCTGATCTCCTTATGAGGGTTTTCAATATTCGGCAACTGCCATAACTTTTTACCATCCTCAGTCGTTATTTCCCGGTAACCCTTACCGACGGGATTCGGACCGTATCCGGCCCCGCCGTAACTGTTTTCATAGCGGATATCCATCTCCGTAAACGGAGCCGGTATTGTCATCTGTCTGGTTACACCCACCCACTTTCTATTACCGAAAACAAGAAGCGATTTTTCTTTACTGCCTACACGAAATGTAACACGGCAGGATTGAAGGGGTTTACCACCGGGAGTATGACATTTGCCGGCAAGGAGGAGATCGGCACGGGGTTTGAAGTAGGCGAAGTCGGAGTCGTATGGCACACTACCGGTCTCCTCACCGTCATCGGGGAAGAGTTCATCACCACCTGGATATAATTGCTCACCTGATACCACCGCTTGATTACCAGGTAACATGGCGAAGGTCCCCTTTATGATGAGGGTCAAAGTATAATCGGGATAATAGATCCTCCCGGGCATAACTGCATACTGGAAACGTGTATCATTAATAAATTCCATTGGAATAAAAAACGTGATTCAATTAAGCGAACTTAATAGACTGTACCGAACTCGCATCTAAAAATTTTCCGTCCATATCAATATTACCTCGACTAACAAGAAATAGATTTTGTCCGGCTTCGAGATCTACCTGTTTTCCTTCTAATTCTACTAAATTAGTAGTTCCATTTCCTATTTTGATCGATTTTCCTATAATTTCAATCGTTCCATCTTTTTTTAATACAATCTTTGAGTGACCACTTTTAAGTTCGATTTTCTCTTTAGCATCGAGTGTATAAGGTCCTTTCACCTTTTCTTCTTTTCTTTTATGTTCTCCAACCTTAACAGCTTTATTTATTTCCCATTTTCCCCCAATATTAATCTCGTGTTTTAATGATGCATTATATGGATACTCAGCGCCAAGCATAGTTGTATGTTTAACCCCATATTCAATCGAAGATAAAGGGGCTTTCCTTATCCAATTATCTTCTCCATGAACAGTTACATTTCTTGAACCAAACACCTCTATTTCTTCATTTCCTTTTACTTTTCTCTTATATCCACCTATACCCACCTCAAGCTCATCTCTAGTTTTAACTTCCCGGTGTGATTTATTATGTATAGTTTCAGAAAAATTATTATTAATTATTCTATTTTCATCATTCCCAATCTCCTCGACTTTATCATTCTTAATTTTGACATTATGATCCTTCGTTGCATGGAGGTAAATATTTTCTTTCCCTTCTGTATCATCAAACGTAAGTTCATTTTCACCCGCGGTTCGGATGACGCTCTGCGCTTTGTTGTCACTTTTAGCGGGCGAAGCATTGTTCGTATTCGGCACCGTACCGATTCCGACAGGTCTGTCAACGTCACCGTCGAGACATGCCCAGACCATTTCGGTGTTCTCGTGGTTCGGGAAGTGAATACCATAGTTGGCTCCTGAATACGGTTGTATCAAGCGTACGGGTTTAGTCGCCCTGCCATTATTGGTATCACGCAGATCGAACGGCATTTTGAGCCGGTACCGTCCCTGGTCGTCTACGTCGGCATACTGATCACCGTTGCCGTTCTCTACACGGGCGGTCATAATACCCTGGATGCGCGGCACGGGAGTTCGGCGCTTCGGTCTGAATTGCAGATCTTCCGGTATGGCGATAAACGAGTTTTCGTAGGTCGGTTCAACGTTTCCCGGATCCTGAAAAATGCCGAAGAGTCCCTTTTGATTACCGCGATGGGCTATCCGTGTAATGACATACTCCCTGTTCCAATCGTCCCGGAAGTGTTTATCGAGTTTAAACGTACACCCTGCCCGAAACAACCGGCAGTCGGATTTTCCCCGGAATTGCTTGCTTGAACACAGAATCTCTTCGTTGCGGATTCGTGCAAGGAAATCACCCTCCTCCTGTTCCGAATAATTTCCTCCATACTCATAATAGGTACCCGGCGCATCATTATTAATCTGGCTTTCCGCTATCAGATTTCTGTCGGGATGTTCATAATCGTAATCTTTCAGTTGTACCCTGCCGGTGACAACCTTCGCGTTATATACAAGTTCTGTAACTCCTTCCCGATAACTGAGGAGATCCTTGTTTGGATTATACCGGATATCATCATCCGGTTCGACTTTTTTGAAATGTGCATTTGAATCACCGAGTACGATAACCTCACGGTCGTCCTGCTGATCGAAATAATAAAAGATACCGTAATGCTCCAGTCGCCTGTTCAAAAAATCAAAATCCGTTTCCCGGTACTGGATGATATAGTTCCGCTTCGGATACTCCTCTTCCACATCTATGGAATAATCGTTGCTCGTTATCTCAGATGCATCGAATACATCTTCAATGAGTTCTTTCATATCCCTGTCCTGAAAGACCACGTTCTGATGCGACAACTTCAAACGCCACATTTTTGGAACGAGGACCGCATAATACCACACGTATTCCGGAGTTCTTCCCCATTGTTCGAACTGCGAAATTATGCCGTGAATTTTAACAGGCTCTTCGTCTTCCCCGCGATACATAATAAAGGTGGCTTTTTTATCAAGGATATCCGAGGCATCGAGCGCCGGATTTTCTGAAAGAAGTTTAATACGGAATTCATATAAACCCGACACCTCCTCTTCACCATCGAATGAAAAGACATGCACCGGGTCATCCACTTCGCTTAATTCAAGTTCGAAATACGGTTTGTTAAATCGATAGTCACCCATAGGAAGCCCCTACGTTATTGGTTATTTGTTATTCGTTAATAGTTAATTGGTCATTCGTTTAAGAATCAGGGTATGTTATTAATAACGATTATCTACAATTAGCCGCTAACTAACTACGCATCAAACTCATAGGTATATGCTCCGTTATCACCAAGACCTATCTTCAATTGAGAAGCGGAATTCCCTTCAGCCAGCAGCGTGAGAATCCTTTGAGAAATTTCCGGAGTCAGTGAACGGTCTACGATCGCATCGATATTGCGCGCCCCGGTCTCTGCCCGCGTGCACGAAGCAACAATGTGATCAACGATTTCATCGGTAAATGTAACTTCAATATTTTGATTGTTCTGCAAGCGCTGAGCTAACTTATTGAGCTTTAAGTCTACTATCTTTTTCATAACTCCGGAAGCGAGCGGTAAAAATACAACCGGTTTTACCCGTCCCAGAAACTCTGGTCTGAAATGCTGATTGAGATACAGACGCATCTCATCAAGAAGTATGTCCGGATCGTCAACTCCTTCATTGTATTTCTCAAACAATACTTCAGAAGCAAGATTTGATGTCATAAAAATCAGTGTGTTGGAAAAGTCAATCGTCCTGCGGTCGGCATCCTGCAGCATTCCCCGGTCGAATACCTGCATAAACAGATCGATCACCGAATGATTGGCTTTTTCGATCTCGTCAAGCAATACCACCGAATACGGGCGCCGGCGGACGGGTTCGCTCAAAGCACCGCCTTCTCCGTACCCGACCAAACCGGGATCGGCACCTATTAACCGGGAGGTATTATATTCGTTTTGATATTCGGTCATGTTCAGCGTGACCATAAACCGCTCATCGCCGAATAAGACTTCTGCAACCGCACGGGCTAACTCGGTCTTTCCGACTCCGCTTGTGCCGACCATCAAGAATACACCAATCGGTCCGTCTTCTTTTTTCAAACCGACTTTTGCACCGCGAATGGCATCGGCAACTTGCTGTATTGCATGGTCCTGACCAACAACCCGCTTTTGTAATTCATGTTCAAGATTCATAAGCGTGGTCATTTCATCCCGTGTCATTTGTCCGACCTGAATTCCTGTCCAGGATTCGATTACTTCTGCCACAGTTAACGGTGTTACCTCTGCAAACACACTGGGGTTTTCACCCTGTAGTGCATTGATCTCTTCCTGCAACTCCTTCAGTTGTTGCAACGTATCATTTGATTTACCAGCGCTCCCCTCCGTGGTAAAATGTTGCTTTCGTATATCGGTGAGTCTATTGACAAGCTCCCGTTCTTTATTCCATTGTTCTTCACGTTCCCTAAACTCTGATTCAAGTTCTGCTTTTTGGGTATTGAGTGACTCAACATATTCGTTGTTATCCCCGATCAAGATATCCGAATCTTTTTTAATTGAGGAGAGCTCAAGGTTAATAGAGTTCAATTTGCTGTTCAACATTTCAAGTGAGGGCGGTTTGCTGGTAATAGACATTTTTACCCGGGTCGCAGCAGTATCCAGCAAGTCAACGGCTTTATCCGGGAGTTGACGGCCGGCAATATACCGTCTTGACAGTTTAACGGCAGCTTCAAGAGCACCATCGGTAATGTGTATGCCGTGATATGCGGCGTACTTATCTTTAATGCCGCGGAGCATTAATATAGCTTTATCATCTTCCGGTTCGCCGATATGAATCGGTTGAAACCGGCGTTCAAGCGCGGCATCTTTAGCAAAATATTTATTATACTCCAGATAGGTTGTTGCTGCAATTGCTCTTACCTCACCACGGGCCAGTGCCGGTTTCAACAGATTTGCCGCATCGCCGCCTCCTGCAGTTGCACCCGCACCGATAAGGGTATGGGCTTCATCGATAAAGAGGATGATCTGTTTGGCTGATTGTGTAACTTCATTGATGACCGCCTTTAACCGCTTCTCGAACTCCCCCCGCATTTTCGTTCCCGCCTGTAGGGCACCGAGATCAAGCGTATGGACCTGCACACCTTTCAGGATATCGGGGACTTCTTCCTGTGCTATACGCAGTGCGAGTCCTTCCACCACCGCTGTCTTCCCCACACCCGGTTCGCCGAGAAGTATGGGATTGGATTTTTTCCGCCTGCTCAATATCTCGATCATTTGGATAATCTCATCATCACGTCCGAGAACCGGATCGATCTTACCGTCTTTTCCTTCCTGCGTAAGGTTTACCGTATAAAGATCGAGTACATTGGCATCGGATGGTGCTTCGCGGGCAGTGTCGGACGGAAGCATCTCCATCGACGATTCCGCACCTTCGGCGGATCCCTCCACGATCTTTGAGAACGAAGCGCGCAAATCTTCCTGATTAATCGGCTCGAACACTTCCATAAGACCGGTACTGATTACCTGATCCGACGCAATAAACACTTCAAAAAGAGCGCCTGAACGGATCTTATTTCCACCGTAATACATTGATACGGTAAGCCATGCGTCCTGCAGCAGATCGACAAGCAGCCGCGAAAGCCGCGGCTTGCCGGAATTACCAGATTCCATTTCATCGAGATTTTTTAATAACTGGTCGTATACCTTTCCTTCGTCTATTATATAATGCTTCAGAATAAGAGGAACATCTCCCTGTCCATCCTCAAGAATGGCGACGAGAATATGCTCTATCGTTATCTCATAATGATTCCGTTTGATACCCAGTCCCGTTGCGGTATCAAAAGTCCGTATGAGATAATTGTTGAGCTTGCGAAGCAGTGATTCGAGGTCTTTGCTTTTCATATGAATCCGATATTATTGGTTATTGTTTCAGTTTTTCCGATGAATAATACACATCGACAATCTCTTTCTGGGGTCTACCGAGCCATAACGAAAATCCGAGTTTCAGCCGGTCATCGTGCCAGTCTATGGTCTTTATACCTTCCGTCTTTACCAGGAATTGAATATCGTATATCAGCGTATCATTTAAATAGAGCTCGATTAGTTTCTTTAATAAGGTAATTTTTGTCCCTCCCGGGAGAAATCCAAGATATTCCTCGAAATCCATCGGACCGATCCGAACACGGATCTTGCTGTTATAATCACGGATCGACCGACCGACAACGCTATTGTTCCCGAGTGTATGACGCATTTGCCCGTTTGACTTTCCGAGAACGGGGAGGTCGGCTAATGGTACCATAGTCGGGATGAATTGCTGTATTGCAAATTCGATATCGGGGAAGAATTCCTGCAGCAGTATTTGCAATCCGCTCTTATTCTTTACTTTATTACTTAAGATTCCCGAGAGTTGAAACAATTTAAATGGGGATATTTTCTCCTCTTCATTGTCGTGTTCAAATCCAAGACCGATAAAAGAAAATATTTTCTGCCTTGTTTTGTTTTCCGTATCTGTTGTAAGATGGAGGTAGGAGCGGTATTTTTTCCAGGCATGATAATACAGCCAGTAAAAACGGTTATTGAAAATATCGAGAAAGTTCTGAAGCGGCACCTCTCCCTCTTCGTGTACCGTTTGCTGTACTGCAACCTGCTCATGGTAACACCGGGGGAGAGGAGAATTGACTCCGTATAGTCCCATCAAGTTCAATACATACTTCATCGATCCGTTATCGTAGGAAAACGACCGCAAGTCAGTGGGAGGATAGACATACATCTCATACGGTCGGAACTTCAGACCGGTTTGTTCGAACTTCCCATCATTGCGTTCCGGATAAAGAAGTTTCCCCGCCCGGTCCCCGATGTAGATCGCTTGAAAAATGTTAAATTCAGCGGCACGCCGTTCCAGTTCGTTCACTAAACGGGTAAAACTGTGCCCGGTTTCGGTTCCCATAAAAATTCCTGTCGGGTTTCCATATCGATGATTCTGAGGATCACATATGAATTCATAGTCACATACTCCGATAAAAAACGGTCTAACACCGTCCCGAAAAGATATATATCTCCTTCGCCATGCTCGAATTGCTTGCCGTCTATCTCAATTTTTATTTCGATTCCCCGTATCAATCCGCGTTCACGGAATATGCTCTTCATTACCGGTGTATGTACCTTTATGATTCCCTCAATCCGCTTCTTATTCGGATTATTGTATGAAGGGATCCAGTTATATAAACTCAAAATGGATTTGAGCGTATCTGTTTGTGCCAGTGTTTGATAACTCAAACTGAGATGGGAGATCAGCACCCAGAGAAAATTCTTGCGATCGGGATAGGGGAGCACTTCGGACGGAACCGTGATATTTTTAATTTTTACACCACCGGGAAAATTCAACGGTTCGGTAATACTGTCCACTTCAAGATATTTCGAAGGAAGAAAACCATTTGACAGGGTCGCTTCCATACTGAGCGTTTCCTTCGGGAAATGTTCTTCTTCCATACTCGGCCCGAAAAGACGGATGTACGTCTCAGCCATATCGGCGCGGGGTTCACGCCTTACAATGGAATAAAACCGTTTATATTCATATTCCGGATCATAGGTATCGAGAATATCATAAGAGGTCACGGGGATATACTGGTATTGATTCATTCTGTTTTCACCGATTCCCTCTACTCTGTTCACGGAATAGATCTCCCGGCTTTTCCTCCGTGTAAGGTCGGGGACAATATAATATTCGGGCATTCGCTGGTTCACCAGCACTTCTTCGACGGGTCGATCGAACAGATTTACTATCGGCGTACAATGCAGTAAAATGTTTTTTATTGTCGGTGTGAAATCAAGTAATATTTTTCTATCAAATCCGAGAGTAATCTCAAAAGGATGCCCCTCGTCGGATGCCCGGTATACATCCAGCCCTTTAATATCGACGAAGAAAAACCGCTCGGGGAATGCAAAATATTCCTGCAACAACCTGTACCCTTTAAAGGATTGTCGTGCATAGGGAAGCAGCTCTTCACCCGATCCGCCGCGATCCTGTATATCGGTCAATCCGGGAATAGTAACGCTGAACGGTTCGATCCGTTGTTCCGTCGACGATGCTCCGCCGATTTCCTTCACTCCGATTTCACGAACGTGCTTTGCAAGAAACATCAAAAGCGTATACCTCATCGATTCCGTCCCGTGAATGTACAAACGCAATGTATCGAGGGAGAGGTTTTCATAGGTTACGTTACGGTCAGGATGTATACGCAGTACAAGAGCAGATGTACCGTCTTTCCTGTTTTCAATGCGAACATCCTTCAGAGACATCGGACGTACGGTAAGATCGTGTGTTGTCCGGAAAACGAATTCCGCCGGTTCCGTTTTTTCCACCGTACGCGTTTGTTCTTCAGGACCGGATGTTACCTTATACTTCACTTTATATTTGCCCGACGGAGTTTGTACTTCGCTCTTCCGGGGAATCGTTACCGGTTGTGAAACGGCACCGCTCATCGGTTCGGCTTCGAGAACAGCACACGACGGAAAGGGTTTAAGCATTTGCGGAAATAACTGTTCAAGCAAACCTCCCGTAAATTCGGGTATCTCATCGTCAAGCCGTTCGTGTATCCTTCCAGCCAGAAAAGCAAATGCTTCCATCAACCGTTCGACAAACGGATCTTTCCGCTGCCGTTCGGATAACCGGAGTTTACCCGCTATCGCCTGATGCTTTTCGGCAAATTCCTCTCCGGCAGTTTGTAAAAAATTATATTCCCGTTGAAAATATTGTTCTATATTCATTTCGTACCTTCATCCCTTTGGAATACCACTTTCGTCCAGCCGGTTGAGGAGAATTCGGTTAACAGGACTTCTTTTCCGGGTAATTGTTTTATTTCTGCATATATCTCAAGTGCGAGGTTCATACTACTCTTATCGAAATTTTTTCTCTTTACTTTTACGTTCGTCAGACGGGGTTCATATTTTAAAATCGTTTCACAAACCTTATTGGGAACGGAATCTATCGTACCCTCGTCAAAGTATATCTGCTTTATATCCGGAATACCGAAATCGGGTAAGTGCTGTGCCGAACCCTGCCGTGTTTGCAGCACCATCTTGAGATTTTCTACAATACTCTGCCGCAGCTTCTGGTCTTCGGAGAGCCGATCAAAATATGAGGGATCGGTATCGGCGGGATCGTCACCGCGTGATATAAAACTTCCGACCAACAAATCGTACAAACTTATGCTTTCCATACTTTCTCCAAATCCGCCCCCTGTTTGTTTGTATCCGAACAAACAGGGGGTGCGATATTATGCTTTCGCCGACAAAGAATGTCGAGATCATTCATTAAACAACAATTGATTTGCATCATCCGTCAGAATGCTTCTTCCGTAGCCGAAATACCACCATCAAGGTACTCCCATTCCCATTTTCTGGCGACAATACCCACTTTCTCAAGATGGTCTATAGCCTCGGTGTCTTCTGTTTTGGTTGAGAGCATTGAATTATCAATACTCACTATATTTGCATTTTCAAGCGTGTATGTGAAGTATGGTTCCTCGTTTCCGTCATCGCGGTTTATACGGTATAGGGTTAAGACGACTTTCTCACACTTCCTGCCCTCACATGCCATTTTAATTAATTGAGGGCTTAACCGATCGATGTATTTCACAACGTGAAGCGGAGCAATTTTCCTTGATCCCTCAATTATGCTTTGCTCCTTATCAAATGGCAGATAAACCTGGTGCTCAAACTCGTGGACAAGGCTGGTACCATCTTCACGCGGTCCTTCAAGTTCGTTCCCCTCGTTATCCCAGAACTGAATGGTTGATAAAACTGCCATGACACTTCCTCCTATTTAGTAAGTGGATATATTAATTAAGAATTTGATTACCCCGTTCATATAACAACGAGTATTGTGTTTCAAAGACAATCCCAATGTCTGTTACTCTTCACTTGAGTGATAGGCAACGAGCCTCAAATTAATATCCATTCCAACTATTGAAACGTGCGGTCTGAATTCAGCAGTAATCTGGAATACTCCGGGCCGGTCTTCAAGTTCCTGTACCTCAAGTTTATATGAACGTAAGGGGCGTTCCGCTACCACCGACTCGGGTGGATTCGGAAAATCGGATACGAGTGTATCGAGCCAGGATGAAAGATCGCTTTCGATTTCACCGGCGCCGGCATTTTTCCCGACATACCGCAGCTGACGATACTTCAGATAATGAGCAATTCGGGTCACCAGCATCGTATATTGCATTCTAGCTCCAACCGAATAGTTTGCCGTAGCCTGCGGATCATTCTTTATTTGTTTCGGACGCTGAACGGAGGGAACTTCAAAGAAGCATGCATAATCGGTACGGTCCCAATGAGCAAGGGGAATGAAACCAAGATCCGACAACTCCTGATCTTTTGCCTGGCCGACCGAGGCTTCAACCGGCACCTTCAACTTCGTTTGCCCGTGCTCTTCATATGTTGGGGTGGGCAAGTTTTCTACCCGTCCGCCGGAATCGACTCCGACAATCTTGACGCTCCACCCCCATTGCTCGAAGCTTCTGACCATATTCGATGCAAGAGCAAACGAGGCGTTGGTCCAGAGGCTGTTATCCTCTCCGTCTTTCATTACTCCTTCGGTATAATTGAAGTTTTTCGTCGGGTCCGCTTCTTTTCCGTACGGTAGTCTGCCGAGGAATCTCGGCAAGGTCAATCCTATATACTTCGAACGATCATCCTCCCTGAATGACCGCCAGGCAGTATACTTTGCATCCTCGTTAATGATTTCAGAAAGGAACCGGTTATTCATGACCTCTCCGAAATCTTCGGCATCAAAAAATTGGGCGCTTGCATTCCCGATGAAGGGTATTTGCGACATTTCACTGAGAACGGAGATATGACGGAGAAGTTTTATATCCGGGGCGGAGTTATCTAGCTGATAATCGGAGATTATCGCCGTGTACGGATGACCGCCTACCTTGTCGTAGGCATTCCAGTATATATGATGCCAGAAAGCGGAATCCTTCTCATATCCCTCTCCGCCTGCCGCTTCTTCGAGATCTTCGTACATCTCCTCCTTCGTTACGTCGAGCACTTCAAGCTTGACGGGTTTGGAAAATTCCGTGTTCTGGACAAGAAAGTGTAAACCCCGCCATGTAGACTCAAGCGATTGGAATTCAGGATGATGAAGAATTGCATCCATTTGTTCGCTGAGAACCTTGTCGATTTCCGCAATATACGAATCAACAAGTGCACCCGTCACCCGGTGAACTTCGTGGTCTTTCCCTATCCGGGAAATGAATTCCGTCAGCGCCCCTTTTTGCTCATCGGTCTCAATCATCCCCATCAACTTATCTACGGTCGATTCTTCTACCTGTGTTTCCTGTTCTTTTTTTTCATTTGCCATGATGTTCACTCCTCTTTTTTATTTTCTTCTTCATTCGTTGGACCTAATTTTTCCATAAGCGAGTCGATACTCCCGCCGCCTTCTTTCAATACTCCTTCAAGGGCCTTTTTCAGTTTTGCATCCCTAAGCACCTGCATCTTCACCTGTTTCAACCGCTCACGCGCTTCAAGCAATTTCTGTAGCGGTTCTACCTGCTGGGCGATCTCATCGGGATGGAAATCTTTCATATCTTTAAAAGTTAGATCGACTTCCATTTCTGCTCCTTCTTCCTCCGACATTTTGTTCGGTACCATCAACTTCAATTGCGGATTGAGATCCTCGAGTACGGATTTAAAATCGCGTTTGTTTTTTATCTCCCTGATCCGGCGCTGTTTTAATGAACCGTCACCGTCTTTGTGTGTACCCGGTTCGCTGTGTGTAAAGTTACCCGGTATCATCAGCCGGTAGTCCAGCTCCATGCTCTCCGTCGCATCACTGCTGGGTTTGATCTGCACCTTTACCCGTTCTTTAATATTTGGTGATGGTGATTGTGCCATTGCAATCCCTCCTTTTTGAATTATATTTATTCGTGATTAGTTAATTTCAATGCACGTACGGAATCATATTTTCCGATAAGATAGTACAACTCTTCCTGCTGCTTTCCCAGCTCATCGAGACGCTCTTGCGGGAGTTCTGTATTCATTAGTTTCTGGTTGTTCAGGTATAATGATTGCCATACCGAAACACAAAGTGCTTGTTCCCAATCTATTATGTTATAAGCGTGAATCCGGTCAACTAAATCGTTTAAGAGTACCGATGCAAGTTTGTATTGTTTTGCAGCATTGCAATAATTTGCCAGACTGAGCAATCGCAAAAATCGTCCTTTCGGTCGCGGATCCGCCCTTACCGATCCCTGTATTTTCTTTGCATTCTCTTCGAAGTTCTCGGGAAGTTCATCACATACTCTCTTATACTCTTCATTGATCGAATCATATTCTTCACCGAAAACCGGCGGCACGATCGGACCCGCTTTTTGCCCGCCTCCGAAAACACCTTTTACTTCATCTTCGATCCAGTTCTTTGTCTCCGGAGAGGCAAAAGGCATCTTTTTATTGCTGAATTTCATATCAGGTAACGAGGGTATCTTCTGAATGAGACGGGATAACTGGATCTTTATCTCCTCCGCTGCTTTGGCAGTTTCACCACCCCGTACTTCAAGCGCTTCTACGACATATCGTTGTGTGTCAAACCAGTACAAAAACTCATCCTTATTCAGAAAATTGATCTCTATCTCCGGTACCAGTGTATCGATATCTTTATTGTTTACCAGCTTTGTGATATAATCCTGTTTGGGTTGATTAGGAGCGTCGATCTGTGTAATGTTATCCTTGTTCGGGATCGTATTGATTTTTCCCCAGCGCAATAGTCTCGACATTGCATAAACCGATGCATCTTTTGGGATTCCCTGATTTCCGTTGTTGCTATTTTCAAAGAAAAACAAGATTGACCGTTTGAGCGTATTCATCGCATCTTTTTCATTCCCGATCCGGAGACCAGCGACAGACCCCGATTCACCGGCAGCAGGAGTCGATCGGGGTTCCGGTGTTTCCTTTTTCGCCGTTTGATCTTTTTTCTCTTTCTGTTCGGTTGAAGTTTTCTTCGGCTCCGGTTTCTTAGCCGGCTTTGCCTGTGACTTGTTCGTCTCTTTTACTTTGTCTTCTATAATCGTTGAAAGCTGGGTAAGTTTCGGAGGAGTTTCAGCAAACTGTTCATTACAAACCTTTGTTAATTCAGAGTAAATTTTTCCGATCTCCTTGATAAGTTCAGTATCGGAAGAGGTAACCTCTGCTTTCTGTAAAGTTTTCAGCCGTGATTCGGTTGCAAGAGATTGTATTATTTTTGAGCGCTGCTTCGGTTTATCGGGATACAGAGTATCTTTGTACTTCTTTAACAGTTCAAGGATCAGGAGGAGCCCGTTTCTCAAACCGGTGAGGTGTTCTGTACGGTACCAGGCAATGAGAAGCCACACCGCAATCCGGAGATGTTTACTTTTTTCATGCAGCAATTCCGTCGCCGACTCCACACATTGTCCATAATCATTATCGCTTAATTTACTCATTTCCGTTTCGAGGTTCATGTACGAAACCATTAACTCCTGATCCTCGGTAGCTTCCGGGTTTTCACCCGCCGGTGCCGATGTACTGATATCGTCCAACAGACCGGCGACTTGATCCGGTATGGTAATCTCCTTCGCCTTCTTCTCTTCACCGTCGGAACCGTCATTCGCGCCGGTATTATCATTCGTTGCGGCTACCGGTTGTTCTTCATTATTGCTCATCTTGTTCTCCTAACGATACTCCTCATTTAATTATTCCGTCTACTTACCCACCGCTTCTAAAAGCCGGTCGAGTGTGATTTTGTTGCCGGTCAATATACCTGCGAGCTGTCCCGTAGTATTATGTTCGTTGTCACCATGTACTCCATCGGAATCCATTACATATATTTCCTGACCCCGGCGATCGGGTTGGATCATACAAGTTAATGTCCCGGGTGACGGTTGACGGGTGAAATAAAACATATTCGATGTATCCCAGAAAATAAAAGGATGGAAAGACCGTTTATTGAAATACGAATAAAACAACTGTATCCAGTAACTTGCTACGGTATGTGCATCGTGCGACTTTGCGTCCAACGGAAAACGGAAGCCGAAATCTATTTTATCCGGGTCGTGTTCCCGGATGTATTTACCCATACTTATTATATTATTCATGAATAGATTTTTTTCGTTACCATTGTCGGTATCCCATATATCCGTTAAAAAATCCACAGCAGAGGTATTCCGGAGAGTCGTGCAATAGCGCCGGTATGCAATCTCATCCAACATAACACTTTCTTTCATGTATGCTGCACGTTCCTGCAGATCTTCTGAAGTCGTACCGGAGGAACCCGCCTCGGCAAACGAATATGCTTCGGTATAAAACGACCTGTACATCACCGGAAGAAGCGGTTTATAATCGGGACGCAATATCGAGTCAGGTATACGTAAGGCTACTATAAAAGGAAATTTCCTTCCGACCTTATCGTTACTCGGCTTCATCAAGCCGGTTACGAATGTTTCCGTGTCCTGAAATGACAGAAGGAAGTTATATACCGGCGAACTTGCATAGATAAGCTTTCCAGCCGGGTTCAATCGTTTCTGACTTATATATAATCCCTCCTGTATCCACTGATCGAACCATTGTATTTCCGGAAGCGAGGCATTATACCTTACAAAATCACCGAAAGCGGGAAGTTTGCCATAATATAGTAATGTGGTTTGCATAAAAGTCAATCCAGTGAACTTGGTATTGAAAGTTCGAAGAAACCTTCCTCACCGAACGGATGATGTACGGAGCTTGTGCGCAATCTGTAGTTCACCGCAACCTCACGGTCTCCACCAACCGGAATATACCACCGGAGACGATAATTCGTGGACGATTCTTTCCGTATTTCAGCGAGATCCAGCAAGCGAAACCATCCCCATCTGCCTTCGAAGGTATCCGGGCGGATCACACGGTTGTATGTCTGTACCTCAAGAAATGCACGGGGAGAACCCTGCATACCGGGCCAGGTTACCTCTTCCCAACGTGGTCGTCCCATACGGTAGATCATTTCCTTACCATCGATGCTGAGAATTATCTGTTCGAGTATACCGGATGGCGAGGGTAGATCTGGAATCAGACTAAACTCAATGCTGATATTTCCTCTGTTCTGTAATCCGAGTCCGCTTGTTATATCGCTCACACGATCGAAGGCATTTCGCGTTTGCGGTGAAACCGTAATTCCTCTTCCTTCCCAGGTAATCGGCGACCAGGTATTAAGCCGAATAAACGGCTCCAATTCCTGTTCTAAAAATTCCCAGAAAATGCCGCCCTGTCGTGAAAAAAATTGTTCGAAATCAGCTAATGAAATTTCTCCAGTTCCGTTACGATCGATCGGGTAGTTACCGGCAAAGGTCTGCTGATAATAACTATGTATACGTTGTTGCCATTGTGTGTTTAAATAATGTTGTGTGCGACCGAGAACAATATTCCATGTATGAAATACCGGTTGTTCAAATAAATTTCTCCGTATGGTTTGATCATATCCACGCAGGGATGATCGCATTGAATTCAGCGCTTCCGGTATCTCACCGGCTCTTTGTTGTATCACTTGCGCGGCAAATTCAGCGGTCTTTACAGGTGGATCGTTATCCAGCATAGCCATCGTTCCCGCCAGCAGATCAAACTGCGATAAACTTGCCATCAGGTCTCCGTCCTTGTCTTCGTACAATGCGTGAACCGTGCGGAACTCTCGATCAACCGGATGCCGGGGTGTATCGGCACCTGTCTGTTCAGCGACATCACCCACAGCACGATCAAGCACACCGGCAAATGAGGTTTCCTCTTTGACTGTTTCAATAATTCGTCTAATTGGAGATTCTCGTCCGTCACCCAATCTCTTTAACCGATCGGATGCCGTTGCGAGATCAGTAAACCGACGTACATTGATATCGCTCAGGAAATCCCACCACGCATCAATATATTCTTCGTAATAAATCTCCCTGAGATGCTCTTCCATAACAGTTTCATCGCGCATTTCCGGCGGAAACTGCTCAGCTTCAACACCAAGGACCCAATCATCCCGGTCCGGGGCACGGCTTGCCGTCCGTATTTCATCGGACACAAATGAATCCCAAACTTTTTGCGTGAAGAATCCCGGCACCGAGGGGTTTGCAGTAAAGAGACCTGTATTTTGACCGTCGAGAATTTCATGCAACGTTAGGGGACCGCTTTCCAGCGTTCCTTCCCGCTTGATGCGTGAATAAACATCCTGAATATCCGGTGAACCAAGTTTATCCCTTACCCGGGATACGAGTTCGGAATCGGTTGTGAATATCTCTTCCCGATCTTGAGATAAAGATACCATATCTTCATCTGCATATATCTGTACAAAATATTCAATCTGCCTTTTTACTAATTCTTCAACAGCTCCGGTTTGAGCTTCCTGATCCGAAAGTGATGCAAAACGGAATCTCCTCTCGAGCATATTATCAGTCAGTAAGTTCATTATCTGCTTCAGAAAATTCTTCTCCATCTCAGATTCAGTAATGAAATGATGTTTATCACCGAGCAGGAGGTATGCACGCAAATATTCATATGCCTGATCACGATATATATCATCACTTCCGTTTGCATAATCGGTTAATAAATCCGTCAACACCCCATCAACAATGAACCGTGAAACAAACGGATACAGGTTTGCAAAATATAAGAGCCTTGCAGGGTCCCTGACTGCCGAACTGCGATAGACATTGAGCCCTAGAAACGGACGGTCTTCAAGTTGCGTAATAATATTCCGGTAACTGTCGAGCATATGAAAATCCTCAAGGATTGATTCATCGCTCCATGTAATCCGGTCGACCCGCTGGGCAGCCACCCGTAAATTGCTCACATCATTTTTAAAACTTAAGTGGTGCGACAACATACCGAAACCGAACAACGCAAGACCGATGACGATGGCAGTAAATGCTGCAACTTTTGCTAATCCTCGCTGTCGTGCCATTCGCGAGGTTTGTTCACCGAGGTTCTGATCCGGGATTACGATATCGGTGAAGAGGTCTTTAATAAAGTAACTCTTCGTCTCCATTTCCGGGTCGAAGCTTGCTACCGATTCGGGAGATAGACCGATCTCTTTTGCAATCGATTGTATAACCCGGTCGATCGGTACCCCTTCCTGTGTACCGCTTGTAAAGTAAAATCCTCGCAAGAGCGGATTCTCCTGATACGGATTCGGTTGAAATAACTTACCGGTGAAGAGGGTAAGATTATCCTTCACCGAACGAAATTCAACCGGAAACGTGTAGACGCTCTTACGTTCTTCGCGGTTCAAAGGAGCACTCAGGCGTTGCAATCGAAGTGATTCAAGGGATTCGTATAACTTCTCAAACTCGTTTTCAAACAAACCGGCGGGATCGGGATCCTTCATCTGGTCCCTCTGAAACGTGGTTCCCCATACCTGCTCACGCTCAGAACGGGTGTACTCACCAAAAAACTCGACAAATCCTTTTATAAGATCACATTTAGTAAAGACAAGATAGACCGGAAAGCGGACACCAAGGCGTTGGATAAGTTCATCTATGCGTGTCCGGATTATCCGGGCGTGGCTTTCCACCTCGTCGGGATCCGCTTCAAGTATTTCCGAAATACTAACCCCGATAATAACTCCATTGATGGGCTTTTTCTTCCGGTTTTTTTTGAGCATATCAAGAAATGCATACCATTCTTCCCTGTCCTCTTCCTCGGTGGTATAGCGTCCGGCTGTGTCGAGAAGTATAGCGGAATTCGAGAAGAACCAGTCGCAGTTCCGTGTTCCTCCCACACCGCGGATTCGCCCGCTTGAAAACGGGAACTCCAATCCCGAATTTTCAATTACGGTCGTCTTACCGGATCCGGGAGGACCTATAAACATATACCACGGCAGCGCATATAAAGCCGCCTTTCCACTTCCGCCTTTGGCAAGTTTTGACTTCTTGAGCGAATCAATAGCGCCAGTCAATTGCTGTTTGAGTTGCTCAATTTCTTCCCGCTTATCGGGTCTGCTGCTCCGGAGATTCTGTTCTGCCTGTGCTTTGATCGAATCTTCGATCATGCTCGAGCTGCGTGCAGCCTGCAATCGCTGGTACATAACAAAAATTACCCATAAGAATATCACGGACATCACACCAATAATGCGCCACTCCCACTGCCACCCGAAGTGATGTCCGGCTAAGAGAAGCATAACGCTCAGAACTACACACACTATGCTCATCACCACTATTCGATTTTTCAGCAGACGTATTATAAAGTTCATAAATTATTACATCAGTCCGTTAATAAATTCAGCCGTTCGCGATGCATCCCGGTTACTCAAAATGACAAGGATGACGTACAATATAAATCCAAGGGCTGCAGCACCGACGGCGATCATGCCCACCGGGACATCTTTCTTTATAACCTCGGTAATTTCTTCTTTTCTCTTTCCATGAGGTGACAGAACCCGGGCTGCTTTTCCCCTTACACGACGAAGATCATGATAGGTCTCATCAATAATAACTCTCAGTCTATCCTGTTCTACAACTGCGTACTTTCCTTTAAACCCAAGGGCGAGGCAAAGATAATACACTTCAAGAACCTGTCCCCGGTCATCGATCTGCTTCCTTAATTCTATTAACTTCTGAAAAAACTCGTCCCCTGCATCGAACCGGTTGAATAATTGCACCTGTAGAGGGTTTGATAACCAATCTTCTTTTTTATCCCAACCGGAAGCGATAAGTGTTTCATCGATGAAAGCAACGAGAGCAAACTTTGCCTGATGCATTTCATCCTGGGTAAATCCTGATTTTCTGGCTTTTCGCTCAAATGAATCAATAAATGAGACTATCCGCTTGCGTATACCTTCCGGTTCACCGAGGTTCGAACCCGACGCCCGGAGTTGAAGAATCAACATGAAAACATCGGCTGCCAGGTCCGGAAGTCGTTTTGTCTGTGAGATACCGATTATATTTCTCATAAATCACTCACATTCATTTAACTGCGATTAATTCTATCGAAACATTACGAAACTCAGCCGGAATATAAATTGCGAGCGTCCGGTTTTTTTGAATTGATTTCCAGAAATGCCCTTGTTTTTCAATTTTATAATAATTGTGCTCGGGTCTGCTTGGTACACCGTTTGGCGGTTGGCTGGAATATGTTACCGGCAGAGCGCGGGTTGCAGTGCTCAATATTTCGTGGATCATCTCTTTCGATGCTACCCGCATTTTTGACGGAAACTCATCCTCTATTTTGGTTTCCGGAATGTCTCCTTTACAGATCACATATAAAGTGGATTCATCGAGAAGTGTCCCGTCTTCAATTTGACCGACATAAAGTGTTTCTCCCTTTTTCTGTAAGTCTACCGTAACATAATTTTTCGCCGGAACGATATCACCGAGAAGCTGGCGAATGTACTTCTCTAATTTCAGAAAACCGCCCGAAGGATCAGCGTGGCTATACAACGGCAAATCATTCACATTCACCATATCATCCGGATAAAATGTAGCAAGCTGACCGGTTAATGAAAGGAGAGATTCGAAGACTGTTGCCGGGTGTACTCCGGACTGGGATAAATACTGATTTAGAACCGGGATGTATGCATTGATTGCAAATAGATTTAAATAAACCGGTACATCTGCAGGGTTGATCTCGTATTGTCCTGTGGGGAGTTGCCTGCGGCTGCGTTTTAACGCGTTTCCGCGTGAAACAAGGAGTTCGAGAATTCCACGGACACGCCGAGTGAGATTATCAGAGGCTTTTATGGCAAGACACGCCGGAATAAATTCTTCACTCAGCACAAATGTTCCCTCGGCGTTGCGGGAAACCTCTGCTATCTTTAAAGCGCTGAAATCTTCGGTCGTTTCGTTTCCGATCAGAAGTTGAAAATTCGAGCGCGCTACACCGACTGTTCGTTCATCCATGCCGCTGTTATCGTCATTTATCGAAATTTCTTCCATACTGAAACGCACCGACCGTTGATTCGTCCGATCGTTGAATGTGCAATTTAAACCACGATCCCGCTCATTCGGTATAGCTAAATACACCGGGAGGTACGATTGAGTCGGGGGAAAATGTTCTTCGATATTCCGGAATGGCGGAACGGGATCCGAATCCGGCATATGAAAAGGCAAGCCGTCCGGCATCACTCCATTGCACTGATTGATTTTAAAGACACCGTTCGCGAGGGTTTCCCGGTCTATCTGTAATTCAAGCAACCCCCAATCGAACGGAGCGAGTGCCCGGAGACGTCCGTTCAGCGTATCCCTTTGATATCTATCCCACTGCTGGAAATGGTGGGGGTCCAGCGTCATACCTTCATACCATATAACTTTTCTGTTTTTCATATTCAATGTGCCGATACTTTTTCGATGAATGAATTATTGTGGAGATCTTATTGCCAATCTATTGTTCCCGACCAGTACATGGACCACATCGTCATCGTATTCCGATATATCGAGGATATCCCTCCACCGGTCCCGGTCGGGTTGATAAAAATCCGCGGCTGCAGCGAGATAGACCGTTTCATCTCTTATTTGCAGCTGTTGAAATGATTGTGTTTCATCGGGACGTAATAACACCTCAACGGGTTCACCGACAAGGTCCCCGTTCAGTGCGGCGGTATCATCTTCCCAGAACGATTCCAGACTCGACCGCTGAAAGTTTCCGGCGCTCTTTAATTGATAGACCCGAACAACAATGGGGTTTCCGCCGTGATTCACATCGTCGCTTGAACTAAACGAAATATGCAATTGCTGCGTGCTGCTACATCCTGCTATTCCGATCAATAGCAACATCAGAAGTTTGGACAACCTGCTGT
>PWXV01000069.1 GCA_003568415.1 Ignavibacteriales bacterium | reverse complement strand
TTATGCTTCAGAACGATGCACTTCGCAATGCACTGATTTCCTTATGTGGTTTTAGCAATAAATTTTCATTCCAGCTTGCGAAGTATCCGGGGGATATCGAATTATTATTTAGTAATGCCCGGGAGATTCTGGAAGTCGGCGATATACTTGATTCCGGTATAAACAACCTGACGTATCGTTTTCTTAATCTTGTAATACACCTGAGATATATTAACGGTGTATGTACTTTGGATGAAGTGCATCGCACGCTTTCTCATATTGCTGTGACAAAAGTTAAGATAGCATTGCAAGAAATCTGTAGAAAGAACAGAATAGAAAATCCCCCGATTGCAATAATGTCACTTGGTAAATTGAGTGGTGATGAACTTGGACCCGGAGCAGATCTTGATTTGATAATTTTCTTTGAAGTTCGCGAGGGTTTCGATGCGGCATTAGCAGAAAAAGTCGCGCGGGAGTTGATACAAAGCTGTGCGTCGTCCAGTGAAGGAACTATTCCCTTTGAAGTTGATATGCGTTTACGGCCTGAAGGTGAAAGTGCACCCCTTGGTGTAGATGTCGATAGCTATCGTGAGTATCTTGAGCAGCGTGCCTCGTTCTGGGAGCGTCAATCCCTTGTTCGTGCAAAAATGATTGCGGGGGAATCGGGATTGATAGATCGTCTCGAGAATACTATAGACAATTATGTGTATAACCAACCATTACCTTCGGGCTGGGCTGAAGAGATAGAAAAGATGCGATATCGAACAGAGAGCAGATCCAGAATGAATAGACAGGATTATATCAATTTTAAGACCGGTGTGGGGGGGATTATGGATATCGAATTTTTGGTTCAGGCACTACAGCTTTACTATGGAAATAAAGATAAATCATTCCGAAGTACATCTACCAGAAAATTACTTCCTAAACTTCACCATCTGCATGTGATTGGTACTGAGGATGCAGAGTTTTTGAGTCAAGCATATGAAGATTTTCGGCGACTTGAGTATTTTAATCGTATCTATATGGAAGAGCCGTCTAATCTTGTCCCATCGGGGGTTGGGGAACAGGAAGTTTTAAAAAAGATGTTACAGATTCCAGAGGAGCCGATAACGTATTTTCGTGAGCGTGTGGCCGCTGTGAGGAAATTGTTTATTAAGATAATGGAAGAAGTGAAAACCTTTGAAATGTAGTGATTTTGTGTAAAAATTTGTGTATATTGTAAATCTGATAACTACCGGTAAATAGTATGTGAAATTTTAGTGGAATCCCGGCCATACTGTTGACTTTTTCCGAAAAAATGCTATATTACATAGCTTGACTTTAAAGTGAAATATAGGGCGCCCGACATCCAAATCATCATTTCGATAATCCCTACATATATTGTGGTGTGCGGTGGCAATGAGTTCACGTCTGCGCACAGACGTGCCTGAATGAGGATGTCAGGCAGACATATAACAACGAACGCTGGCGTAGCTCAATGGTAGAGCAGCTGATTTGTAATCAGCAGGTTGGGGGTTCAATTCCCTTCGCCAGCTCTGAGAATTTGCATGGCGATTACTCAGGAATCATCGAGCACTTGCGAAGCAAGTGATCGGTAATTCCCTTCGCCAGCTCTCGGGTTGGTTAATGGTCAATAGTTATTGGTTAATTGTTCCTTACAGTTGAACTTTTCGATTCGAGGAACGAACAAAGAACAAAGAACAATTAACCATTAACGAATAACTAATATTAGGATGGGCAGGTAGCGAAGCGGTCAAACGCAACAGACTGTAAATCTGTCGGCCTACGGCCTTCGGAGGTTCGAATCCTTCCCTGCCCACAAGATGGCATCGTGGATTTTGAGTTACAAGGTGTGAGGTGTTATACTTTTATAATATTTGTAACTCTAAATTACAGAAGCGGGAGTAACTCAGTTGGCAGAGTCACAGCCTTCCAAGCTGTTGGTCGCGGGTTCGAATCCCGTCTCCCGCTCAAGCTCAGTGGGCGCGGGTTTACCGACAACGTCGGGATCTCCCGCTCGAGTGAGTTGGACGCGGGTTTCCCGACAGAGTCCGGATCCCCCGCTCAGTAGAGTTGGCCGCTCACGTAGCTCAGTTGGTAGAGCACGTCCTTGGTAAGGACGAGGTCACCGGTTCAATCCCGGTCGTGAGCTCACGTTACGATAATTGCAGATACAATAGCTAAAAGCTCCGGAGATAAATACAGTGAGAGATAATATTATATTAGAATGTACAGAATGCAAGCGCCGTAATTATACGACTTCAAAAAATAAACGGAAGCAATCCGGCCGGGTCGAGTATAAAAAGTATTGTCGCTTTTGCAATAAGCATACTCCCCACAAAGAAACGCGCTGATAAAATAACATTTGGTTTACGGGTGTAGCTCAACTTGGTAGAGCGGCGGTCTCCAAAACCGTAGGCTGCGGGTTCAAGTCCTGCCACCCGTGCTGGTATTGAAGTTAAAAGACAGGTAAGTATGCATATTCGATAATCGCATTATGTGTTCGGGAAAATCCCGGCGGGATGCGGTTTTTTATATTCGTGAGAGTGTTATGAAAGATAAAATTGTAAATTTTGTTAATGATGTCGTTAAAGAGATGAAAAAAGTCACGTGGCCAAAGAAAGAAGAGCTGCGTGAATCGACGGGCATCGTTATAATTGCTTGCCTGATTCTGGCAGCGTTTGTGTATGTTGTTGATCGTATAATAAGTACGATCGTGAGCGGTATATTTTAATTTAATAACTGATTGTAAGAGGTGTTGTAGTCTTGGAAACAAAATGGTATGTCGTCCGTACATATTCTGGACACGAACAAAAAGTGAAGGCTTATATCGAGAAAGAGGTGAAAGAGGCCGGCCTCGAAGACCGGATCGTCAAAGTGTTGGTGCCTTCAGAAAAAGTGTTCACTATAAAGGACGGCAAGAAAAAGAGTAAGACGAAGACTTACTTTCCGGGGTATATCCTCGTTGAAGCCGCTCTCGATAAAGAAACAACACATTTTATACTCGAAACTCCGTCAGTAATGGGGTTTATCGGGCCGAAAAACACTCCCGTCCCGCTGCGGCCAGATGAAGTGCAGCGATTAATAGGCCGGATGGAAGACCGACGAGATTCGGAGCTTATTAAAACTCCATTTCACGTGGGCGAGCCGGTGAAAGTTATTGACGGGCCGTTTACAAGTTTTACAGGAATTGTTCAGGAAGTGAATGAAGAAAAGATGAAGGTCAAGCTCATGGTAAGTATTTTCGGGCGGAAAACACCGGTTGAACTTGACTTTGATCAGATCGAAGCAGAAAAATAAAATTATTAAATACTTAGTGAAATAACAGGGAAAGTAATGGCAAAAAAAATTACCGGAATGATTAAGCTACAGATTCCCGCCGGACAAGCAACCCCGGCACCTCCCGTCGGACCTGCCCTCGGTCAGAAGGGTATAAATATTATGGAATTTTGTAAAGCATTTAATGCACGGACTCAAGATAAGGGTGGACTGCTTATCCCGGTCGTGATTACAGTGTACCAGGATAAATCATTTACCTTTATTACTAAAACACCTCCTGCATCGGCCTTATTGCTACGTGCTGCAAAGCTTGAAAAGGCTTCCGGAGAGCCAAACCGTGCGAAGGTTGGTAAAGTCTCCAGCAGTCAGGTGAAGGAGATCGCAGAGATGAAGATGCCCGACTTAAATGCAAATGATATCGAAGCCGCAATGTCGATGGTTGCCGGCACTGCCCGGAGTATGGGCATTACCGTTGAAGGTTAATACAATAGTTAAGAATTTTTATTATTGGGTGTAAACAATGAAACACGGAAAACGTTATAACGAGGCGGCCAAAAAAATCGAGCCACAGAAAGCATATTCTCTGAATGAAGCGATCGATTTGGTGAAAAAAACCGCCCAAGCGAAATTTAATGAATCAATTGATATCGCTATTCGGCTCGGTGTCGATCCTAAAAAAGCCGATCAAATGGTTCGTGGCACTGTAACACTTCCACACGGAACCGGAAAAGAGGTCCGGGTACTCGTGCTTGCGAAACCTCCAAAAGATCAGGAGGCAAAAGATGCAGGCGCAGACCATGTCGGACTTGAAGAGTATATAGGAAAGATTAAAGAAGGATGGACCGATGTCGATGTTGTAATCGCAACACCGGATTTGATGGGTGAGGTTGGAAAGCTCGGGAAAATTCTCGGACCGCGTGGTTTGATGCCGAATCCAAAGAGCGGAACCGTCACCAATGATATTGCCGATGCAGTGAAAGAAGTTAAAGCCGGTAAAATAGAGTTTCGTGTTGATAAGGCAGGTGTTGTTCATGCAACAGTCGGAAAAGCAAATTTTGAAAACAAGCAGCTTGAAGAAAATGTCAAGGCCTTTATCAGTACAATCCAACGCTTAAAACCCCCGACATCAAAAGGGCAATATATTAAAGGTGTTGCATTGTCGTCAACAATGGGGCCTGGTATAAAGATTGACAGATCAAATGTAAGCGCTGCGGCATAATTTATTCGCTTCGCTCATTGATTAAAAAACAATTAATAAGTTTCATAAAAGTCTATTACGCACTCACCAATAAAATAACAAATGCTTTGTTGCCTTTCATCTGCATCTGGCAGAGAGGAAGGAGCTTCTCCTCAAAGCGAAACACATGTTGGTGAAAAATAAAGGTGATCGATGAAAAGATCAGAGAAAGAAAAAATCGTAGCCGAGGTTGCCGACAAGATATCTCGCGCACAAGGAATGTATTTCACCGATTTCACCGGTATTACCGTTGCCGAAGCCACAAATCTTCGGTCGGAATTTCGAAAGGCGGGCGTTGAATACCGGGTGGTCAAAAATACATTGGTTAAGCGGGCATTACAGCAGGTGGCCGAGTACGACAAACTCGATGAACATTTAGACGGCCCTACCGGGGTAGCGTTCGGATATGATGATCCCGTTACACCGGCAAAGGTGATTAAAAAATTCCGGGACGACACGAAAAAGCTTTCTGTTAAAGCGTGTGTAATCGGAACGGATGTGTATGATTCGTCGAAGTTTGATGAACTGGCATCGCTTCCATCTCACGATGAATCTATTGCCAGTATTATGGGCAGTTTGACCGCACCGGTAAGCGGTGTCGTCGGTGTATTGAATGAGGTTATGCGCCAGATAGTCGGACTTGTCGAAGCAATCGAAAAAACTAAATCTGAATAAATTTTTTTAGAATAAGGAGAGTTACCATGTCAGCAGTTCAGGAAATTGTTGAAAAAATTGAAAAACTTACTCTGTTGGAAGCTGCAGAATTAAAAACAGCTCTGGAAGAGAAATTCGGTGTAACAGCAGCGGCCCCTGTTGCCGCAGCAGCAGGTCCTGCAGCCGGGGAAGCCGCTACCGAAGAAAAAACTGAGTTTGATGTTGTTCTCAAATCTGCAGGAACACAGAAGATCAACGTTATAAAAGTCGTACGCGCCGCAACCGGTCTCGGTTTGAAAGAAGCAAAAGACCTAGTCGACGGTGCACCGAAAGCGATAAAAGAACAGATTTCAAAAGAAGACGCCGAAAAACTTCAGAAGGAACTCGAAGAAGCAGGCGCAGAAGTAGAACTGAAATAAGTAAATTCTTGTTAATTGTACAGAGTCGGTGGGTTGCGGTATACCCGTTTACCTGCCGGCTTTATGTATTTAAAGGAAGAGATGTTGGCTTCAACTAAATAATCCTTTGCCAACGTACCAGCAGGGAGTGGAAAAGAAAATTTATAATCGCAGAATGTACATACCCTACTATCAACTGTCTACAGCGGGTATGGTACGATATATCTTATCCATAAGTGAAAAAAATCCCATGAACCTTATCCAACCGGTGCGTGGTTTCCTCAACGAGGTTACACATCAGTTTAGAATAAGTTTGTTATTATCCACTGTTAAAATGAAGAGGTGGTGCTCTTGAAAAACCAAGCTATGACCAACGGACGAATTTCGTTTTCGAGGATTCCGAAAATCCTCGAATCACCCGATCTACTTTCAGTGCAGCTTGATTCGTTTGAATCATTCATGCAAGCGAAGGTACAACCCAAAAATCGCAAGAAAACCGGATTGCAGGCGGTTTTTGAGATGAACTTCCCAATTATGGATGCTCGTGAGAACTACTTGTTAGAATTTGTAGAGTATCACATCGAGCAGCCCAAGTACTCTGTTACCGAGTGCCAGGAGCGGGGATTGACCTATGCGGCCCCGCTAAAGGCAAAAATGCGGCTCTCGGTAAAGGAGGAAAACGGTGAAGGATATTCCGATACAATCGAACAGGAAGTATATCTCGGAAATCTGCCGCTGATGACCGACCGCGGTACTTTTATTTACAACGGTGCCGAGCGGGTTGTTGTCAGCCAGTTGCGCCGATCACCGGGTGTGTTTTTCAGCCAGTCAAAACATCCGAACGGTACTCCTATATATTCAGCGCGAATAATTCCGCTGCGCGGTTCGTGGGTTGAATTTGCAACCGATATAAATAATGTGATGTATGCGTATATCGACCGGAAGAAAAAGTTTCCGGTAACGACGTTATTGCGTGCACTCGGCTATTCATCCGACGATGAATTGCTTTCGTTGTTTAATCTCGTGGAAGAGGTCGATGTGAAAAAATCAGATCTCTCGGAGTATGTCGACCGGACGATATGCAGCGATGTCGTCGATACGAAAACCGGCGAGATATTTCTCAGCAAAGACTCGGTGTTAACCGATGATAACATCAAGCAGATTAAGAAGTCGAATGTCAAAAAGATTCATTTATTGAAGAGCGACAACCAGACAGGCGGTTCGGTGATTGCGAATACAATTCAACGGGATCTTGCGCGTACTGAAGAAGATGCGTTGGAAACTATTTACCGGCAACTCCGGTCCGGTGAAGCACCCGACCTTGATACTGCAAAGAATCTGATCGACCGATTGTTCTTTAACCCGAAACGATACGATATCGGTGATGTCGGGAGACACCGGCTTAATCAGAAGCTGGGTCTTGAGGTACCACTTGAAACTACCACGCTGACCAAGGATGATATCATTCTCATTATTAAGTATCTAATCGACTTGCAGCAGGGTAAAAAAGATGTCGACGATATGGATCACCTTGGAAACAGGCGGGTCCGGACCGTCGGTGAGCAGCTTGCCCAGCAGTTTAATGTCGGCCTATCGAGAATGGCGCGAACAATCCGTGAACGAATGAATCTGCGAAGTAATGATACAATAACACCGCAGGATCTTGTCAATGCCCGAACGATATCAAGTGTGGTGAATGCTTTCTTCGGTACGAACCAGCTATCGCAGTTTATGGATCAAACCAACCCGCTTGCTGAATTAACCCACAAGCGTAGAGTCAGTGCTCTCGGACCGGGCGGATTAACACGCGAAACAGCAGGTTTTGAGGTTCGTGACGTTCACTATACACACTACGGCCGTCTCTGCCCTATTGAAACACCCGAAGGACCGAATATTGGTTTGATTTCTTCCTTATCGGTATATTCACGCATCAACAACTTCGGTTTTATAGAAACACCATATAGAAAAGTCGAGAACGGTAAGGCAAGCACCGATATAGAATATCTGACCGCAGACCGCGAGGATATCTTTAAGATAGCACAGGCCAACTCACCTATCGACGATAACGGAAAATTCCAGGCCGAGCGATTGAATGCCCGGTATATGGACGACTACCCGATTATAAGTCCCGAAGAAACAGAATATATGGACGTTGCTCCGGAGCAGTTGATGAGTGCTGCGGCTGCATTGATCCCGTTCCTCGAGCACGATGACGCTAACCGTGCATTGATGGGCTCGAACATGCAGCGTCAGGCAGTGCCGCTCCTTCGTCCGAAAGCACCTATTGTCGGTACGGGATTTGAATCAAAAGTAGCACGCGATTCCCGGACAATGATACTTGCCGAGGCGAATGGTACCGTCGAGTATGTGAGTGCAGATTCAATTATTGTGAATTACGATGTTAACGAAAATTCACAGGAAGCACTCGTCAGCTTTGACGATAAAAAACGGGTAGAATATCAGTTCAAAAAATTCTTCCGGACCAATCAGGATACTGCGGTGAACCAGCGTCCGATTGTAACAACCGGACAGAAAGTGAAACGCGGTGATGTACTTGCTGACGGAAGTTCAACGGACAACGGCGAGCTTGCGCTTGGCCGGAATGTACTTGTGGCCTTCATGCCCTGGCGCGGTTACAACTTCGAAGATGCGATCATTATAAGCGAGCGTGTTGTTACCGAGGATGTTTACACATCGGTACATATCGAAGAATTTGAACTCCAGGTGCGTGATACGAAGCGCGGTGAGGAAGAGTTAACGCGGGAGATACCAAATGTAAGTGAAGAAGCGACACAAAATCTTGATGAAAATGGTATTATCCGGGTCGGCTCAGAAGTTCGCGAAGGCGACATACTCATCGGCAAAATCACCCCGAAAGGAGAAACGGATCCCACACCTGAAGAGAAGCTGTTGAAGGCAATATTCGGTGATAAAGCGGGCGATGTAAAGGATGCATCACTGAAAGCGCCGCCGGGATTGCGTGGTGTGGTCATCGGTACAAAACTCTTCAGCCGGAAGAAAAAGGATACCGAATCCAAAAAAGAGGATAAACGCAAGGTCGATGCGTTTGATAGACAACGCCGCAAAGAATTAAAAGAACTTGAACAAAAACTTGGTGAAAAGCTTGATATTTTATTAAATGGTGAAAAGTCAGCCGGTATCCGGGATAAAGATGGGCAGGTAGTCATTCGGGCGAATACACAGCTCAAGGAAGATACATTCCAAACGCTCGATAAATTGACCGATCTTGATTTCGAGTCCGAATGGATTGATGATAACCGCAAAAATAAGATTATCGGTCGTATTTATGAGAGCTATCTGTTTAAAGTCGACGAGATAGAAGATATATACCGGCGTGAAAAGCAAAAAGTACAACTCGGCGACGAACTGCCGCCGGGTATTGTGCAGCTTGCGAAAGTATATGTCGCAAAGAAACGAAAACTATCAATCGGTGATAAGATGGCGGGACGACATGGTAACAAGGGTGTTATTGCGAATGTTGTTCCGATGGAAGATATGCCATTCTTACCCGATGGTACGCCGGTCGATATAGTATTGAATCCGCTTGGTGTTCCGTCACGAATGAATCTCGGGCAGCTACTCGAAACTGCATTAGGATGGGCAGGTAAAAAGTTGGGGACAAAATATGCGTCACCTATATTTGACGGTGCAAATTGGGAACTGGTGCAAGAGGAATTGAGAAAAGCCGGTTTGCCTGAAGACGGCCGGAGTATTTTATATGATGGACGAACAGGCGAGCAGTTCGATCAACCGGTTACGGTAGGCTACATCTATATGATGAAATTATCGCACCTGGTTGACGATAAGATCCACGCTCGCTCAATAGGACCGTATTCACTCATTACTCAGCAGCCGCTCGGTGGAAAAGCTCAGTTCGGCGGGCAGCGGTTCGGAGAAATGGAGGTATGGGCGCTCGAAGGATACGGTGCTGCACACACACTGCAAGAAATACTGACCGTTAAAAGTGATGATGTGCAGGGTAGAGCAAAAGTCTACGAAGCTATTGTTAAAGGTGAAAACCTGCCTGAACCAAATGTCCCCGAATCATTTAATGTATTAGTTCGGGAGCTGCAAGGTCTGGGGCTCGATGTGAGAATCGAATAAATAGCGATGCCCTAATACACAGTGTAACGGTTAATCATAAAGATTTTTTTGGAGGGTATCAATGCCTTTTACAACACGAGAAGTTATGAAGAAAAATATAAAGCAAATCGCAATATCGCTTGCGTCACCGGATTTGATCCTGAATAGATCGCACGGTGAAGTCACAAAACCGGAGACAATTAATTACCGCTCATTTCGTCCGGAGAAAGATGGTCTGTTTTGTGAAAAAATATTCGGACCGGTTCGAGATTGGGAATGCCATTGCGGCAAATATAAACGTATTCGGTATAAAGGAATTATCTGCGACAGGTGCGGTGTAGAAGTAACCCAGAAAAGCGTGCGCCGTGAACGAATGGGGCACATTGGCCTTGCAGCACCAATTGTGCATATTTGGTATTTTAAATCACAGCCGTCAAAAATAAGTTATCTCCTCGGTATCACAACAAAAGACCTCGAAAAGATAATTTATTATGAATCATACGTTGTTATCAATCCGGGTACAACCGGTTTACAGCCGAAAGACCTCTTAACAGAAGAACAATATTTCGAGATCCTGTCATCATTACCGGAAGGTAACCAGGAGCTTGATGATTCCGATAAAAGAAAGTTTGTAGCCCGGATTGGCGGTGAGGCGGTTAAGATGTTGTTGCGGGATGTTGATATTGAAACATTAAGTGCCGAGCTGCGGGCGAGGGCCAAAGAAGAAACGTCGCCTCAGAAAAAATTAGAATTATTAAAGCGATTGCGTGTTGTAGAGGCATTCCGTCTGCGTGAGGATTCTCCTCCAAATAAACCTGAATGGATGGTAATGGATGTTATTCCGGTGATTCCGCCGGAACTCAGACCGCTTGTACCACTCGAAGGCGGCCGGTTTGCAACGAGCGATCTCAATGACCTTTACCGGAGAGTGATAATCCGGAATAACCGGCTCAAGCGATTAATAGATATTAAAGCTCCGGAAGTTATACTCCGGAACGAGAAGCGAATGCTGCAGGAGTCGGTCGACTCATTGTTTGATAACTCCCGGCGGGCAAACGCAGTCCTGAGCGATAATAACCGTGCATTAAAATCGCTTTCAGATATGCTGAAAGGAAAACAAGGACGATTCCGGCAGAACTTGCTCGGTAAACGTGTCGATTATTCGGGCCGTTCGGTTATTGTAGTCGGACCCGAGTTGAAATTGCACGAATGCGGTTTACCGAAAGACATGGCTGTTGAACTCTTTCAGCCGTATATCATTCGTAAGCTCATTGAGCGCGGTATTGTGAAAACCGTTAAGAGTGCAAAGAAAATTGTGACGAAGAAAGGACCGGAGGTCTGGGATATTCTCGAACATATCATTGACGGATATCCGGTGCTGCTTAACCGTGCACCGACATTGCACCGTCTCGGTATTCAGGCATTTCAACCGGTTCTTGTAGAAGGTAAAGCTATCCGGATTCATCCGCTTGTATGTGCTGCATTTAACGCAGACTTCGACGGTGACCAGATGGCGGTACATGTACCGTTAAGTTACGAAGCCCAACTCGAAGCACGGATACTTATGCTTTCGAGCCATAACATTTTATCACCTGCTAATGGAAATCCGATTGTTGTGCCGAGTCAGGATATCGTTCTGGGATGCTATTACCTGACAAAATCGAAAGACGGTGAACTCGGTGAAGGTAAAATATTTGCATCGCCGGGTGAAGCAATTGTTGCATACAATAACTTCCGTCTGGGGCTACATTCAAAGATTAAAGTCCGGGTGAACGGTGAGTTGATTGATACTACAACTGGCCGGGTACTCTTCAATCAGATTGTCCCCGAAGGTGTCAGTTTTGTTAATGAACTGTTAAACAAAAAACGACTTGTAACGTTGATCTTGTCTGTATTCCGGAAAGTCGGAAACCTGAAAACCGCACAATTTCTTGATGACTTGAAAGATCTCGGATTCGGCTACGCAGGAAAGGGTGGATTATCGGTCAGTATTGCCGACGCCCTTGTGCCGGCAGAAAAAGAACAAATTATCGATAAGGCACAAAAAGATGTCGACAAAATTGAAAAGCAATACCGGCGTGGATTTATCACCTCGGGTGAGCGCTATAACAAAGTTATCGATATCTGGACACGTGCAACAAACCGTGTTGCGGAGCGGCTGTTTAATTCCTTGCAAAATAACCGTGAAGGATTTAATTCACTATACATGATGATCGATTCCGGTGCTCGTGGTTCAAAAGAACAGGTGCGTCAGCTTGCCGGTATGCGCGGCTTGATGGCAAAACCTCAAAAGAGTTTGACCGGACAAACGGGTGAGTTAATTGAGAACCCCATCATTGCAAACTTCCGTGAGGGGTTGTCGGTTCTTGAGTACTTTATATCAACACACGGTGCACGAAAAGGTCTCGCCGATACGGCATTGAAAACAGCCGATGCGGGATACCTTACCCGCCGACTTGTCGACGTCGCACAGGATGCAATTATTACCGATCAGGATTGCGGAACGATCCGTGGAGTTACCACGAGTTCTCTGAAAGAAGGAGAAGACATCAAGGAACCGTTATCCGAACGTATTCTTGGTCGTGTTGCGGCTAACGATATAGTCGACCCACTTACCCGTGAGGTTATAGTCAAAGCCGGGGAAATGATCGATGAGGACCTTGCAAATCGTGTTGCAGAAACATCTATTGAAGAGGTTGAGATTCGCTCGGTTATTACGTGTGAGTCAAAGCGTGGTGTATGTGCGAAGTGCTATGGACGTAATCTCACGACCGGTGATCTTGTCCAGGTTGGTGAAGCAGTTGGTGTTATTGCGGCACAATCCATCGGAGAGCCGGGTACACAGCTTACCCTCCGTACATTCCATACCGGTGGTACTGCAAGCTTGATTACAGCACAATCCCAGGTGACAACTCGCTTCGATGGTAATATTAAACTCGAAAGTCTGCGGGCAATCGAACAAGAAGGAGACGAGTCATCACACAGAATAGTAGTCGGGCGGAACGGTGTTGTAAAAGTTATCGACCAGGATAACCGCGAGCTTACCAAATATTCAATTCCATACGGTGCTGTCTTGCACGTAGAAGATGGCCAGGAAATAAAACGCGGACAAATGTTGTACGAGTGGGATCCGTATAATGCCGTCATTGTTGCCGAGCAGGACGGTGTAATACAATATGCCGATCTCAAAGAAAATGTCACATACCGTGAAGAGCCGGATGAACAAACCGGTTACATTCAGAAAATTGTAACCGAAAGCCGTGACCGGTCGCTAAGTCCTTCAATCAAAATTGTTGATAAAAAAGGCAAAGAAATCGCGACACATATTCTGCCGACACGATCACACATTGTGGTCGAAGAGGGAGATGATGTGAAAGCAGGACAGACACTTGTGAAGATTCCTCGTGAAAGCGGTAAAACTCGTGATATTACCGGTGGTTTGCCTCGTGTTACCGAGTTGTTCGAGGCACGGCGTCCGTTTGATCCTGCAATTCTCAGTGAGATTGATGGCATTGTATCATTCGGTGAGCAAAAGCGTGGTTCGCGTGAAGTTATAGTTGCCAGTCACGATGGTAAAGATGAACGGAAATATAATGTAGCTATAGGAAAGCACCTCACTGTGCAACCGGGTGATCATATGTTTGCAGGTGAACCGCTGACCGATGGTGCTGTTGATCCGCATGATATCCTCCGCATAAGCGGTGTCGGTAGTCTCCAGAAATATCTCTTAAACGAAATCCTTGAAGTCTACCGTATGCAGGGTGTTAAGATCAACGACAAGCATATCGAGGTGATTGTTCGGCAGATGATGCAGAAAGTGAAAATCATTGATGCCGGCGATACAAAATTCCTGGAAGGAGATCATGTCGATCGAATCCTGCTCAATGAGGAAAATGAAAATCTTGCAAATATGGTTGTCGTTACGAGCAAGGGTGATTCTAAATTTAAGAACGGTGAATTGCTTGAGAAGAAGAAGGTTCGTGAGAAAAACACCGATCTGCGAAAGAAATCGAAAAAAGTTATCGAATACCGCGACGCAGAGCCGGCAACATCAGAACCGGTGTTGCTCGGAATTACTCAGGCATCACTCACTACTGACAGCTTTATCTCTGCAGCATCGTTCCAGGAGACCACAAAAGTGTTAACCGAAGCTTCGATCGAATCGAAAATAGACCGGCTGCACGGTCTTAAAGAAAATGTCATCATCGGTAAACTGGTACCTACGGGTACCGGCCTGAAACGGTATCGCAATATTCTTGTGACACCGACCGAGAGACCGGAGGAGATCGATGAGGTTGCAGCAGAACCTGCAGAAGAGGTAGAAGAGAAAGAAAAAGTAACGACGTAATCAAAACGTCGGGATGAAAAATATAAAGGGCGGATTAAAATCCGCCCTTTTTTTATGCTATTCCCAAAAACAACCTTGCCAGTTCAAAGTATAATATCAATGCAAATATATCTACGATCGTCGTAATAAATGGCCCCGACATAATTGCAGGATCAAAGCCGAGCTTTTTAAATAGTATCGGTAACATCGCACCGGCTATTTTTGCTATTGTCACAGTGGCAAGCATTGCAATTGCAACGGTGATGGCAAGTGAATAATCACTGTGCATAATGACTGCACGCAATGCAGTGAGAATTGCTAAAGCAACTCCTACCATGAGTGCGATTATTACTTCTTTCCGGAGTACTCGCAATGCCTGATTCATGGCGATCTCGCCGGTTGCAAGTCCTCGAACGATCACGGTTGCTGCCTGTGTACCGGCATTACCGCCGGAATCCATCAATACCGGAATGAAGAATGCGAGCATGACAACGGTTGTTAGTGCTTCCTCGTAACGTTCGAGAATAAAACCTGAAATGAATCCCGTAACAACTAAAAGCAGCAGCCAGGTTATACGCTGCCGCGCCCATTTCGATGAACTTGTTTGAAAATAGGTTAATTCTGTTTCTTTAACACCGCCAAAGCGATACATATCCTCGGTGTCTTCCTCACCAATAACGTCGATTATATCGTCGAATGTAATGATACCAATTAAGGTTCCATATTGGTCAACCACCGGTAGTGCGTGAAGATCGTACTTCTTGAATAAGCTCGCAACTTCTTCCTGGTCACTTTCTGCATTGACCGACATTACTTTATGATCCATCATCCTACCGATTTTCCGGTTCGGATTAGCGAGAATGATATCCTTGAGCGTTACAATGCCGACGAGCTTATCCTGTTTGTTTACAACATATAATGAATATATCTGCTCTGCGTCAGGTGCATCTTCACGAATACGTTTTAAAGCCTGTGCAACGGTCATATCTTCCGAAAGTGTAACAAAATCGGTTGTCATGATACCGCCGGCAGAATCGGGCGGATACGATGCGAGCAATCGGGTTTCTTCTTTAGCTCCCTTGTTCAATAAACCGGTATATTGGTCAACCTCTTCAGCAGTTATTTCATCAAAGAAATCTGCTCGCTCATCAGGAGACATCTCGTTGAGGATATTTTTCTGTTCACGGTTCGGAAGCAGCGGGAGGATTGCCGAGCGGTCGTCTCCTTCAATGTGTTCAAAAACTTCTACAGCTTTATCATCATCAAGATTTTTAAAAACGTTTACTTTTTCATTATCATCATCAATCGTTTGGATGATTTCAGCTATATCTGCTGCATGAATTTCAGCCAGAATATCCCGTAATTCATCCCACTGTTCACGTCTTACTAAATCGCGAATTTCAGGTACAATAATGATCTGCGGATTTGCCATAATACTGCCTCATGGAATAGATTTGAGAAAAATAATTTATTACCATAAAGATATTTAAACTAAAATTTAAGCTAAGAACTTTTTAATAGATTGTATGCAATTTTCGATGGGTGCTTTGGTAAAAGCACAGGGTGGGAGTGATTCCCGAATATAATTACCATATTGTTTTGTGATCAGGCGCTTATCGAGACAGAAGACAACACCCCGATCGGTATGAGTACGGATTAATCTGCCAAAACCCTGCTGCAGGCGCATCGCCGCCACCGGAAGTTGAAACTCCATAAACGGATTTTTACCTTCCTCGGCAAGACGTTTTGAGCGTGCTTCAACAATGGGATCATTCGGTACACTGAATGGCAACCGTACAATTATAACAAGGCTTAAGCTTTCACCGACCACGTCAATTCCGTCCCAGAATGATGCTGTTCCGAACAAAACAGAGTTCGTCTCATTCCGAAAACGCTCTAGTGCTATTGCGCGGGATGACTCACTCTGTGAAATGCATTCATATCCCATATCCTCTATCTCATCACGCGTCTCCTCAAAGGTAGTCCTGAGCATCCCGTGTGAGGTAAAGAGTATTAATGCACGTCCCCGTGATGCTGCAATGGCGTCCGGTATTATTTTGTTGATAGTGTTTTGAAACGATGTGGCATTAGGATCGGGAATATTTGTCGGTACCAGTAACAGTGAGTTTTTATCATACGGAAACGGTGATTCAAGCAACGTGGTTGACTGGCGTTGTTGTTCGAATGCATCCAGGCCGATAGACTGTGCGAAAAAATCGAATTTTTTGCCGGGTGCAAGTGTTGCACTTGTAAATAAAATAGTTTTCATTTGTTCATAAACTATTGGCCCGAGAAAATCATCCACGGAGAGTGGGGCACTCCGGAAACTTATCAGATCACCCGACGGAGGAACCTCAACCCAGCGTACATCATCATCATCTTCGTTGAATAAAATATCCAGCCCCTTGTTCAACTGATTTAGCTGTTCCCGGTAATACTGAATCTCTTTTTTTATGCGAAGCAATTCTTCATTTTCTTCCAACTTCGCAAATCGTAATTGAAAACTATATAGCTCGTTTACCAATGTATCGAGGAGTGATGAAAAATTCCCAAGCTCATTATCCCGAATATCCAGCATAGCATTAGTTTGTAACCACTCGTTTGTATATGATTGCTTTACCGTATACGCTGGATGAGGGGTGATAATTTGCCGCGCTATAGGGAGTATCCGTTCGAAGAAATAGTGCATACTCTGCATTACAGATGAGACTGTCTGTTCACTTTTTGCAATTGCACGTGTAAATGCTACCTTCTCACCCTGTCCGGCAGGCAAGTGTTTTTGATAGCCCCGGACTTTTACAAGAAAGCCATCATCTGCATCGGGGTTATAAATCCTCGAAAATAGATTACGGGTTGCAATGGGATTGACCGTTACTGAAAGTGCATCGGTTACGGCATTTTCAAATTTATGTGCTTCGTCGATTATGAGACGTGAGTATTCTGGCAAAATCGATGCATAACCATCACTTTGTGTGCGAAGAACCAGATCGCTCATAAGCAGGCTATGGTTGGTAATTAGTATATGTGCCCGTGGAATTCTTTTTCGGTCACGAATAAATGTGCATTCGTTGTAATGGCGGCAGGATTCATACAGGCATAGTGTTGTTGATACTTCTATTTCGCGCCAGAGTTTCGGTGATGGTTCAAACGGCAAATCGCTCCGTTGTCCGCTTTGAGAGGAAGGAGCCCATTTTTGTATCCTGGCAAGTTGTTTTTGCTCATTTCCATTGAGTGAAAGTGGCAGTTGTGCCGATTGCTCCTGAAGGCGATCGAGACATATGTATTGTTGTGCACCTTTAACAACAACAGCTTCAAAGTCAAAGTCGAAAATATCGTGCAGTAGAGGGATATCCTTTTGTGAGAGCTGATCCTGTAAATTTGTTGTTGCAGTGCTAATAACCACTGTTTCATCATGCTCTTCTGCCCAGAGTATTGCAGGTATGAGATATGCGAAGCTTTTGCCGACACCGGTGCCGGCCTGGATAACCGCTATCTCATTGTCAATAAGTGATTTAGTGCTTAGTCTTGCCATTTCAATTTGTTCTGCGCGTTCCGAGAATTCCGGCAGGAGTTTACGAAGCGGTCCTTTTGATGATAGAAGAGAAGAGGTTTTTTGTGTAATTATATCGTTTTTGTTAGGCATACATTTATATTCGGGGGTTTTGACTTTAGTTGTTAAATATAAGAAAAAAATTAAAGAATCTCGTTATCTTTGATTTCGCGATAGAAAAATTGTATATTGGTTTCACGATGTTCCACACTCAGAAGTTACCATACATTAAATCAAAAAGGAGGAGAAGATGCTCAAACTGACGTATATGGGACACTCTGCGGTTCTTCTCTCTGATGGAACACATGAAGTCGCAATTGATCCCTTCTTGACAGATAATCCATTAGCTTCTGCAAAACCCGATGATATTACGGCAAAATTCATAGTTTTAACTCACGGACACGGAGATCACCTGGGTGATACCATTGATATTGCCAAGAAGAATGATGCACAGGTTATCGCTACGTTTGAGTTGGCGAATTACTGTGGAGGCAAGGGAGTAAAAAATGTTCATCAGATGAATACCGGCGGTTCGTTTACGTTTCCGTTCGGAAAGGTCAAGTTAACCCTGGCATTTCACAGTTCGTCGACTCCCGACGGACAGTATATGGGTGATCCGAATGGTCTCATCATTGAAATGGCAGGCAAAACGGTCTATCACGCCGGCGATACTGCATTATTCTCCGATATGAAACTAATCGGTGAGATGCACGATATCGATCTTATGCTTGTGCCAGCAGGAGATAATTTCACAATGGGTGTTGAGGAAGCAGCTAAAGCGGTTGAATTTGTAAAACCAAAGATGGCAGTGCCGGTTCATTATAATACGTTTCCGGTAATAAAGATAGATCCGAATGAGTTCATAAAGAAGCTTCCTTCGGGTATTGAAGGAAAAGTAATGAACCCTGGCGATACAATCGAGCTCTAACGTAAGGCAATACAGGATCGATTAAGCAGTGATTGAGAAGGCTCACAATGTCTTCCTAGCTGATACAATACATTTTTGCCCAAATATATCTGCCAATGGAATTCATGCTATGGGCTGCCCTGAGCTTACATATATTTTCAGTCGTAATCTGGCTGGGCAGCCTTTGCTTTTTAAGTGCAATATTATATCCGGTGCTGGAAGTTGAAAAGCAAAGCGGCAGCGAAGTCAATGAACACCTGCATCGCCGACTTATGCCGTTTCTCTGGCTTAGTTTATGGACAATAGGGATAACCGGTGTTGCACTTTATATTTTTTTGCCGGATTTCATCTATGGACGAGAGTTTGAAACCTGGTTGATCCCGGTGCATGGTAAGATTGTTTTATTTATTTTTATCATTATATTCTCAATGCGGACTAACAGGATATATGCAATGTACCGCAAGGCAAAAACAAATAGTGAGCGGGCACAGTATCTTTTAATTATTGCACGAACGATCCGCATAACTATTTTGATTGGTATAGTAACCGTGTTACTTGCTGCCTGGGAGGCTATATCCACAATGTGAGTATATGGGGATGAAGAATTAGTATTTCAGTTGTATAGATTTCACAACAAATAGATAAATTAGCGAATGACCAAAATAATTGCCATTGCGAATCAAAAAGGCGGGGTCGGTAAAACTACGACAGCAGTAAATCTCGCAGCTTGTTTAGCTGCCGCCGAACACAAGACGTTACTCGTTGATACAGACCCGCAAGCAAATGCAACAAGCGGTACCGGCATAGATAATGTTAATGAAGGCGATACCGTATATGAGTGTATCATTGGTTCCCGACCCGCAAGCGATATCGTGGTCGACACACAAATGCCGTATTTCAGTATTATTCCATCTCACATTAACCTTGTCGGTGTGGAGGTCGAGTTGGTCGATGTTGAAAATCGAGAGCTGCGGATGAAAGAGTTACTTGCCCCGGTAAAAAATCGATTTGAATATGTGATCATTGATTGTCCGCCTTCACTGGGGTTACTGACACTCAATGCTCTGACGGCGGCAGATTCGGTGTTGATTCCTGTGCAATGTGAATATTATGCACTTGAGGGTTTGAGTAAGCTGTTGAACACAATTAATATCGTCAAAAAGAATTTCAATCCGGCGCTCGATATTGAAGGTGTACTCCTGACAATGTACGATTCACACCTGCGGCTTTCCAAGCAGATAGTCAGCGAAGTGCAGAAGTATTTCGGGGATAAGGTTTTTAAAACAATTATTGCAAGGAATGTACGTCTCAGTGAGGCGCCCAGCTTCGGTCAACCGATTATTTTATATGACGCTGTCTCTACCGGAGCACAAAATTATATGAAACTTGCAAACGAAATTTTAACCAATAATCATAAAGCGGTTTTATAAACTATGGCTAAATCAAAGGCTGTCCTTGGTAAGGGATTGAATGCGCTGCTTTCCGGGCAACAGTCCCGTGAAGTTGATATGAAGCGGGATTCGTTGGGGAAAGACGATGGCCAATCGGAAATGGTTGCAAAGATTGCTGTCGATCGTATACGGTCAAACCCGTTCCAGCCGCGCCTTGACTTCAACCCGGATGCACTCGAAGAGCTGAAGTTATCAATATTGCAGAAAGGTGTTATTCAGCCGATTACCGTACGGCGGGTCGAAGATCAAATGTACGAGTTAATCTCAGGTGAACGGAGATTACGGGCAGTGGTTGATGCGGGACTTGAGGAAATACCCGCTTATATTTTGAATGTTACCTCAAGTGAGGAAATGCTGGAGCTTGCATTGATCGAGAACCTGCAGCGTGAACACCTCAATCCAATTGAGATAGCTATGTCCTATCAGCGGCTTATAAAAGAGGTAAACTATACACAGGAAGAAGTTGCGCATAAAATCGGGAAAGATCGTACAACAATCACAAATTTTATCCGACTGCTCAAACTTCCCGAACAGATTCAGGATAGTTTACGAACGGGTGAACTGAGTATGGGGCATGCCCGCGCCCTTCTGGGTGTATCTGACGAAAAAGCACAATTAAAACTCTGGAAAAAAATAATCCAACAAGGACTCTCTGTACGGAAAGTAGAACAGTTTGTTAAAGATGCGGGAAAGAAGAAGACAACGCGAAAGATAGAAACAAGTAAATCTGACGAAAACGCCACAAACATTGAAGCCCGCCTGCGTCGTACTTTCGGCACGAAAGTATCGGTAAAAACCCGCTCGAACGGGAGCGGCGATATCACTATTGAGTTCTACTCAATGGATGATTTAGACCGGTTATTGGATTTAATTGACATTATAGATCAATATAGTAGTTAATTTGTAAACCATAAAAATAGAATAACGGAGACTCACAGATGAAACGCAATGTTATAAACACGTCAAACGCACCTGCACCCATTGGTCCGTATAACCAGGGGATTCAATGTAAAGGCTGGATGTTATACACAGCAGGGCAGATACCGCTCGATGCAAAATCTGGTGAGATAGTCGGGGAGGATATTCAAACGCAGACACGAAAAGTTCTTGAAAATCTAAAAGCCGTACTGGAAGCCGGCGGCGCGACGCTTGAAAGTGTTGTGAAGACAACCGTTTATTTAAAGGATATGGGAGAGTTTGCACAGATGAATGAAGTGTATGGAGAATTCTTTCAAAATAATCCGCCTGCACGGACAGCGTTTCAGGTTGTTCAGTTACCGAAGGATGTAAAAGTAGAGATAGAAGCGATTGCACTGGTGGTGAGAGATTAACATGACCCGAGGGGTTCTGATCATTTTTGTGCTGCTGGCAGGGGTTGTTACAGTATTTCCGCAGGAACCTGCAGATACAATTGATGTCGATGTGATGCTTGAAGAGTTGGATCTTGATGTACCGGCAGAATCTCCGAAAGAATCGGATATAAAATCACCTACGGTTGCTATGGTGTTGTCGGGAATACTTCCCGGAGCGGGGCAGATTTATAACGGCTCATATTGGAAAACGCCGATAATTCTGGGGTTTGCGGGTTATTTTACCTACGCTATTGTTGTATTGCACGATCTCTACACCGATTACCGGCAACGATTCCGGGACAGTATCACCGATGAAACTCCTATGGGAAATGATAGGCTGCAATTCATACGTGACTTTTACCGTAACCAGCGCGACCGGTTTGGATGGTATATGGGGATTTTATATGTTATAAACCTGCTCGATGCATATGTTGAGGCAACGCTCTCGGGATTCGATGTGGGAGAAGATCTCACCCTTGATGTTTCTCCGTACTTTGATACGAGGGGTGGCGCGGGGATGCAGTTCCGGTTGCGGTTTTAACAATTTGGTAATAACGGGTGACTTGATTTTATAATATTTTTATATCATCTTATAGCAAGTAGTAAATTCTACCGATCTCTGAGGGAATTCGGAGACAATTTGAAGCTCAGGATTTCTGAAAAGCTTCTTATCAAATTTCAATCCAAAGTTGTATTCAGATCTTGATTACTATTTTCAGGAGTACGTGTGCATGCAAGTGCATAGTGTAATTTTTTTCCTTTCTTATATAAGTTTCTTCACACAGTTTAACAAATATATATATAATCATTCAAAGGAGGTGGTTCCAAATAATTCCATTTGTGCATATGCCAGATAGGTGTATGTGACTATTTTTAATTTGAAAAACAAAATGGAGGTACTATGAAACGCTTTGGTATTTT
>PWXV01000296.1 GCA_003568415.1 Ignavibacteriales bacterium | reverse complement strand
GATAAATCCGTTGCAACATAGGTTCCGGCATTTTTTGCTAAAAATAAAGATATATTACTTCCTTCACCGGCACCGAGATCGAGAATTTTTTTTGTCTTCAACTCATCCGTGTATTGATGAATCCACCTCTTATGGAGATCTTCCGTAGCCCTTTTTATTCCCGCATCGGTAAGCACACCATATATCCTTGTTTTAAAACGTCTGTATATATTCGTTATGCTGTTGTTTACATCCGATTCATTACTTCCATCGGCTGTTTCATAATATACCTTCTGCTTTTTGTTAATTTCAAGCATTTCTATGTTTTTATTCATAGATTCTCCAGCATGAGAGTCTTACCAGCAAAAATTGTTTTCTTCGAGAATTTGTTATAGCAACACTAATACAACTACCGTCGTAGTTTACATGCTTCACTCTGCATATAGCTCGACGATAGAATAGCTTTCAAATGGTATCAAATTAAAGTAATGACCGTCAGATGTAACGGTAAATTCTTTTTTTAGTTCTTCATTCTTATACAATCCATATTTTTTATTTAACAATCTTTCGGGGAATTCTACCTTAACAGTCATCGGATGACAGAACAATTCTGGATCAATGTCAAGAAGAAGTTCCATATCAAGACTGTAAATGTCATCATCCGAAGTATCATACAAATCCACACGGGCTGTTTTTCGTTGTTTTACATATCGCGTGGCGTTGTCCATTGAAACAGACCAAAAGTCACGACTTTTAATTTCATCAAGTGCCTTTATAAATTCATCCCAGTCGAAGAATCCCCATCCACTTTCATTACCGATCGCATGATATGTTTTGATAAGCCATGCAGTATTATCCAATGCATCGTCAAGATAAGGGATTAACTCTGCACAATTATTAATCGTCTCCTCATTTTGAGCAAAATTGTAATCCTGCATAACTAGCGTTGGAAGGTAATACCAATTATCCAGTGCCATGGTATTACCCGGTACGATATTTACGCGATCGTGGTATCGCGTTCTGTGATTTCTCCCGCTCAGAAAACCGGCATCTGCAAGTGCCCTCTGAGTCGACTCTCTCCACCCTCCCCCCGTAGGATATGCATACGATATTGGCGTCATTCCCATCTCTACCATTAACTCATATAATTTTTTAAAGCTATCATATGCTTCTTCATAAGACAGTTCGTCATGGTTAATGTGCTTATGACCATGACCGAATACACCGAAGCCATTTGGAATTAAATAATCTATAAAATATTCTCTCACCTCATCACGCAAATTATATGTAACCAACTCATAATCCATTGTTAGATTTCGCTTCAGTATCTCCTCCTGAACCTTTTGTTCTTGTAACACATGGGGCGCTCCTGCATCATTTGTTATAGAAATTGCCGCGGTATGGTTATTATACCATTTTGTAATATGAAGTGAAAATCCGTCTAAATATTCTACTTCGTAAGGCGTCTGATCGCAGCTCGCGAAGGTAAAAACTGCAACAATTATACACCCCCAAAAAATAATAGCTCTGTATACCATATCACACCTGTCATGTATAAAGTGAATATCTGTATTTTTTTAATATTGATTTTTAAATGCATTCACTATATTGCGAAAAGATAGTTTCGGAACTCCAAATCGGGCAATACCTACCCAAAATCCTAACCCCCAGGACACATGGATAGTAAAAAATATAACGGGTAAAATGGGGAAATACCGAATTCCATTTTTACGTGAAGCGTTAACCGTAACCACGAAATTGAACACACCATAGAGCACCGGTATAATCAATGCCATTTTCCACGAAAAAGGTAGCAACAATAATGAGAGTAATAATCCAAGTACAAATAACGGAGACGTGATCTGCCTCCATCGCAACGATCCGGGATGTAAGAGCAACGTTTTTACACGCCAGCATCCGTATCTGAAATATTGTTTCATTAATGCAGTAAGCGATCCCCGCACAAAATAATGAGAACGAATTTCAGGGGAAAAAAGTATCCTCCCCCCGGCTTTTCGAAGCCGGTAGTTAAACTCATAATCCTGATTAACAACCATTTCTTCATTAAACCCGCCCAACTTTTCGATTGTAGTTTTATACCATGCTCCGAGAAACACAGTATCCACCCACTGTTCTTCCCTACCGTATCGATATAATGCATCACCAACCCCGAACGGGTTTGTCGTAGCTATAGCAATTGCTTTACTTATGTAATTGGTTCCAACCGCTTCTTGAACTCCCCCAACGTTATCTGCTTTATTAGCCGTCAACTGCTGAACACACCGTGCTATATATTTTTCGGGATAGAGCGCATGTGCATCCATCCGGATAATGATATCTCCCCGTGCTTCCCGGATACCTATATTCATCGCCGTCGGCACAATTTTACGGGGATTATCGAAAAGGCGGATTTTTCTGCCATTCGATATAGATTTTTCCACCATCTTTTTTGAATTATCTTCACTGGAACCGTCTATGACAAGAACCTCAAGTTTGTCGTTAGGATAGTCATTTTTAAAAATAGAATCGATACAATTCTGAATATGTTCCTCTTCGTTTCTCATCGGTATAACGATGGAAACATAAGGGGTATCATCACTTTTTATTTTTTTGTTGCCATTTTCCATGCAAAAAACCTTTTTTCAATTAATGCAAACCATGCAATTTCTCTCTTCTTTAACAGATAGAGGTGCAATCCCAAAAATAGTATTGCTATCCCAATTAATAAGATGATATCATACACGAAATAACTTGCTATCAAAATCCCTGCAAGAGGGAGTATACAAATTATAAAATCGAACACATGTATGGCCCTGAATACTCTCGGTTGATTTTTTAATAATAATAATACCATTAAACTGCCGACAACGACCATACTTACTGCTGTCGCCACAGCCGATCCGATCCCGCCGAGGAGCGTTACGAGAATAAAAAATAGAACAATATTGACTACTATACCTATTAATAAGATATATAAGCCATACGGTCGCTTGAGTATCGCATTAATATAGCTGTATGTTGTTAAATAAAATGAAAACGGTATCATGCCGATTAAAAGAATCTTTATAAATCCAGTTGCACCCGCGTACTCTACTTTAAAAAGAAGATCAAAAATAACATCCAGAAAAGAGAGTATAATAACAATAGTAAATGTAATTATATACAGCCATCCCTGAATCAATATCTGCAGTTTATTTTCAATTCCTCCGGTATCTTGCATTCCGTGGAGTTTTGAAAATTCCGGCAGCATCACAAATGCAATGGGCTTAAAAAACAGTACCATAATAGCTATAAAATGCATCGATATCGCAAATAATCCCGCCTCATATGGTTTGCCGACAAATCCGAGTAATAGCAACGATAAACTGATGATCAACATCTCGAACATAATCATAATCATCCGGGGAATGCCGTACGTTGAGATTTCTTTTCTTATTTCACGGTTTACATATCGTTTCCGATAGACCGTTATTCCAAGACGCCATAATATAAATGCCGCCACTGCCACGACCACACCGATACCCAACGCAGATCCAAGAATCACCTTATTGGCACTTGCCCCGAATAAAAAAAGGATCAACAGACCGAACAATAGCTGCATTGATTGTCCCATCACTCTCATCACATTAAAATGACCGATAAATCCCTCGGCCCGGAGAAAACCTGACAAAAACTCATGCCACATCAACGCTAAATAGAATACTGTTGCTGATACAAGAGCGATAAGTAATGAACCGTCGGTTAAATTTGTAACCGAGAGAACATACACACCCAACAGCCACACAACAGTGACCGCACATGACGATCGTATAATTATATATGTAGCATTTGTTCCAAAATAATCTGCATTGTCCGATTCTCTCGCCCGCTGCAACGGTATGTAACGCGAAATCGAATCGGTGACTCCAAAAATAGCAATCGTGGCTATAATGGTAGCCGAACGTTTTGCAACCGAAAACCCCCCCCATTCATCGGGTTGTAAAAGTCCTGAAAATATCACAACGATGAGAAAACCGACAACTGATGAAGCGAGTGCAAATATATATGTAAGAATTAACCTTGTACTCGCCGATTGATGCTTATGGTTGATAACGACATCCTTATTCAATTCTATTGTATCCCGCATTTTGTGAATTCATCTCACTTGTTCGTATTCTCCAATACGCAACAAGAATACCGAATTGCATCCATAACAATCTGTTCGAGGGGAAATCTCCGCTCATCTGGACCGCAAAAAAAGAAACGATAATAGGTACGAGAATTACAAGTAACAACACCTTTTCCTTTTCATCATTCCCGGCCATAGTCCAACATGATTTTGCGACATCTACCATTTTACCTAAAACTACAAGCACTACAAGAAGCCCGATTATTCCAAACTCGGCGACAGCTTCAAGAAATATGTTGTGCGGATACCAGCGAAAATCATGCATTGTTGATAACAATGGAAAACTTCCCGTTCCCCTGCCAATGAAAAAACTTTTAATATCACTAAGCCATAAACTCCCCGCCTGGCCCCACATCTCAAGGCGTGTTGCCCGGGTATCGGGTTCCGTACCGATCTGCGCATATACCCCGTATTCTTCGCCGAATAATAAAAAATATCGATTGATAAACTGTTCGGGAAGTACCATAAACATGATTATGATAATTGCTACTAATAATGAACTATATGATATTATTTTAGAAGGTTTACTACCGGATAAAAATAAAATAAAAACAACCATTCCTGCGATCAAACTAAGTACAGGTCCCCTCGTATTCGTCGCCAGTAACGCTATAAAGAGAAACATTATTAATGCAAAAAGATAAAATCTCCTTGTTCTTGATTTTTCAAAAAAGGCGATGACAGACAAACTCGCAATAGCTATTGCAAGCACCCGTGCGATGCCGATCGGATTTGCTCCGAGAATAGTGAGCCGTGCAAAATATCCTAAAAAGTCTCCACTCAATATACTTTGAATTCCTTCATATATCATGATGCCCGAAACAGCAATCGACATAACGACAAAAACTGCCACGAATCTCACTATATCGCTCTTTTTTTGAAGCAGCATTATCGTCGCGATAAAGAGGAATACTCCGAAAAAGAGAAACTGTACCGCTTTATCGACAGCGTAGCCGGAACCCGGAGTATAGGTAAGCCCGATAAATAATAAGATTGATAAAAGCAACAATGGCCAAACATAGGGGTGGTATCGTGGCAGATCGGCATTTCGATATCTTGCCAATCGAATACAAACAACAGCCACCAGAGCAATAACCAGCAAAAATTCATAACCGCTTGCTGTAAACAGAGGAAACTGCTCCTCCAGCCATTCTGTCAAAACCCTTGAAAAAATAAATCCGAAAAGGGCTAATTCCGGGACATATAAAGTAATAACGATCAATAAAACAATGGCGATGATCAACAGAGGAGAAATAATTGTTGAGGCGTAGAAGACTGCACCTAAAAGAACCCCCAGAATCCCATAGTAGTATATGACAGGTATCGGAAGATCCCCTGACAGAGGCGGAATAATTTCAATAGTTTTAAACATTTGATATTATTTTCCTAACCGAAACGGACTCTTCAAAATACTTCTTATTTCCTCAACTTTTTTATATTTATCGGGATTTGCTTCCTTTAATCTGTCGAGAGAATCGGTGGAGATAACATACGTTAT
>PWXV01000018.1 GCA_003568415.1 Ignavibacteriales bacterium | reverse complement strand
TGTGATCTTGATGTTCCGGCTCCATCGCTGGTTGAGGACTTCCAGCTTGAATCCCCTGAAGGTGTGCCGGCAATTATAAACGGTATTCATGGTGATTTTGCTATGTCGACCGTTAATACCGGTGCCTCGGGAGGCGTTTATCTTGCCAGCGCTCTTCTCACGGATGAAGCGGTTCACGTCGGATCGTGGACGGGTTTCCGTGGAATGAGTGATGGAGCGGTTCGTGACGATTACACAGAGGCGCAGGCATGGTGGTCAACTACCTCCCGTGCACGCTGGGTAGCCGAGGACGGCTACCGGCGAATTGCCAATCTATACGATGAAGGAGTCGTCGAAGCTGAAGTTGCAGAACCGGCTCTGGCAGAAGCCGCTTTGATGGCGGGCTTTGCCAACCGGGTTATGGGTGATCACTTCGATTTCGCCGTCATTGATGGAGGTCCGCGGGAAGATGTAACTACCTTCTACGAGCGGGCAATTAACCACTTCGATCAGTCGCTTGGCTATGGTATTGCCGATTTTGAACTGGCAGCTATAGCAGGCAAGGCGCAGGTATCGATGATGCTCGGTGACTGGGATAATGCAATTGCTTACGCCGGGCAAATCCCCACTGATTTCGTATATGAACAGGTGCATTCAAACAACTCAAGCCGCGAGCAGAACGATTTCGGCTGGTGGTTCAATGCACGCAACGAGGTCAGCGTATGGGGAACTCCGTTTGAGGAGTGGGGATACAGCGAAGAGCATAATCCCGACGGCGATCCCCGCGTCGTATACGATCAATCCGAAGCGTCGCCTCACGGCGGCGACGACCGGCGGCCGTTCTATCGCCAATGGAAATACGGATCACGAGCCGATAATATTGCCATAGTCAAAGGTACCGAGATGCGTCTTATTGAAGCTGAAGCGGAACTGCTCAACGGCAATATTGAAGGTATGATCGATAAGATCAACGATGTCCGGGGATTCCACGGTCTGGTTGACATCGAATACGAAGAGGTTAATAATGAAGAAGAAGCGTGGGAACTGTTGATCAAAGAAAGCGGCATTGAGCTCTGGCTTGAAGGACGCCGGCTGCCGAACCTGCGTCGATGGTCGGAGAATCAACCCGGTTATGTTACGACGGAAGTGGTAAGGACCGCAGGTCCCGGAGGAGCGGAAACCGATCCTCGCGTCAATGTCGTTGAAAGCGCTACACCATTTTTGAGTCTCATGGTAAGCAGAAACGAAAAAGACTCGAATCCTAATTTATAACAAGCAACGTTATTACGGATGTAAAATCTATACCGTCCCGCAAACACAAGCGGGACGGTTTTTAATTTATAGTAATTGATGATGATGGGAAGCGATCCGATGAAAAGCTCTATAGCAGCATTCTCATATAGTATAATTGTTGTAACGCTCACAATATTCTTTTTGCATTGCGATTTATCGGTCGAGGATGATCCGCCTGACGACTTCCAGGGCCGGTTTGAATTTAGCGTAACCGGTGAGTTCTCGGATAATTTTTCGGGTAATGCAATCTATGGAATGTTTACCCATCCGGAATCGGGGGAAGAAGGATTAATTTTATATTTTGTTTCACAAGTGCCGGTTGTCCAATTAACAGGAAAGGTAGGTGATATTGAAACAAATTTTGAATACGAAATTATAGCATTTGAAGATGGTTTTGATTTCACGACGGACTTGCAGGAAAATGAATTTTTCGGCGCATTTTTAAACAATGATCGAATGGAGTATGCCGATCAGTTTAACTCACAAACAGGGGATGTTTTTTTTCAGGGATTTGAAGATGAAATTCTTAGAGGAATGGTCAGTTTTATTGCGACAGGATATCGCGAAGATGCTCCGGAAGATACCGTAGAATTGTTCATATCCGGTGACTTCGAAGCGGTCGACGGTGATATCGAGTTTTCATCACCGTAGTATCGCTAAGTAAAACATAATGCTCGCAAACCCCCCGACGACCAATCTTCTTAAAAGCGGACTCATGGGGAAATCATCCTCGGTTAGTCTGATCGTTTCGATTATGATTGCACCGTGAGTTGCCTCCGAACCGTAAATCGCTTCCGAATCGGGCGGTCGTACCACCTGTACATGTGCAATATCGGATGGTGTCACTACGTTTGCAAGACCGATCGGATTTGTTCCGAGAGGCATACCATCGAGAATTATGAGAGGAAACGGATCGCCGCGATCGTACCGTTGTGCAATGGTGGTACGAAGTTGAAGTTGAATGTAAAGATTGCCACCCTCTTCCCGAACGCGGGTTCGGGGGATGAAACGGTTGATTACATCGCCGAACGAGACGGCGCCCGAGCGTTGTATGTCTTCACGGGTTATAATATAACCGGTTCTGTCGGGAATGAATCGCTGCTCGACCGTATCTACGACCTCTATCTTTTCAAGTGCTATCGGCCGCGGCTGCAATTCAGTCGAAACATCACTCTCTAAACCGGGCAGGAAAATTTGGGTAATGGATAAAGGTATATAATTTATATGGCTGAATTCAACACGATAGGTTCCGGGAGGTACATTCTCGATTTTAAAATTGCCCTGTTGATCACTTGCTGCACCGTACGTGGTGCCGTTAATCATTATATTGACGTTAGCAATGGGTTCACCGGTTTCGGTGTCGGTGACGGTACCTGTTATTGTGATTAGATCATCCGAGTATAACGTCAACGCGAATATCGATAACAGGATTATGTAGAGTTTTCTAAGCCGTATAAACATCCGAATACACCCCTTTTCCCAATATTTAGAAATTTTAGTAAAGAGTCAAGCTTGCAACTGTCAAGTAAATAATCGGGTGTCAATAAATACATATATTATATTTTTTCATAAACCCCAATTATCACCTCTACCCAAAAAAATGACCTGTTTAATGTCATTTTATACCTAACAATAAATATTGTGAATTTTGCTTAAATTACAACATTTTTAGAGAAAAAAATCTTTTATATAGGGAATTTTTGCTTCTATTGTATCTTATAAGGTATCAGGTCAACACACAGACAAGCATAATAGTGTTCAATGTTATGCAATTTCTCAGTTTTAAAAATAATATCACATTTTTCATTTTTCACACAATGCTTATTTTAGAATAAGTAATTCTATACACTATTATGTCAAATTAGTAAAATTAGTATATAGATGTAATTAGTATAGCAAGCGGTAAATTGCTGTCACAAAACAATATAACCAAAAACAAGGAGGTCATATGCGAGATTTAAGCAGGATATCTCTATTAGCACTGCTTGTGTGCGCAATCGGGTTTTTTGCAGCACCTGATCTGCATGCACAACAGGCAACTGTTACCGGAACGGTGACAAGCGCTGAAACCGGCGAACCGCTTATCGGCGCCAACGTGCTAATAGAAGGAACAACCTATGGAGCAGCAACGGATACGGACGGTAGTTTTACTGTTAACGTACCATCCGGTGCTGTGCGAGGACAGGATGTTACTGTTATTGCACGCTTCGTGGGTTATCGAACTGCACGACAGCCGTTGACACTCACAGAGGGTGATCATGTGTTTAATTTTGAGCTTCGTTCAGATGCTCTACGATTCGATGACGTGATTGTCACCGGTCAGGTGCGTGAAACACGTCGTCGAGAGATCGGAAGCCAGGTCTCATCAATTTCATCCGATGATATTGATATGGCTCCGGTTACCAGTATGTCTCAGTTACTACAGGGAAGACTTCCCGGTGTTAGCGTTCAGCAGAGCGGCGGTAATGTCGGGCAGGCATCACGTGTTGTAACCCGCGGGCCGGTTAGTCTTGCAACCGGTGTACAGCCCGTTATCTATGTGGATGGTGTCCGTATCGATAACTCACGGGCAACCGGTACATGGACGGGCGGTATTGCCTGGGGTGGATTGGATGATATAAACTGGAACGACGTTGAGCGGGTTGAGGTAGTGCGCGGTTCCTCCGCAGCTACACTATATGGAACGCAGGCGGCAAGCGGCGTTATCCAGATCTTTACAAAATCAGGAATGTCACCGCGACCAACCGAGTGGACCTACAGCAGTCAGGTTGGTTTCCGTAATACACCGGCATCTTATTACGAGGAAGTCTCCGTATGGGGTGAATGGTTCCATGAAAATTATACCCGTCAGGGATTATATCAGCAGCAACAGTTATCAGCGCAGGGTAATATAGGCGGATATCAGTACTATACTTCATTTACCTACCGTACAGCAGACGGAACCCTGCCGGATAACCGTGAAGAGTATTACTCGATGCGCGGTAACCTGCAATTCCTTCCGCGCGAAGACCTTGTTGTCCGGTTGAATACCGGCTTGAGCCAGAGAATGATTGATGCACCGCAGGAAGGTAATAATATTTATTCTTACCTCATCAACGGTATTGTCGGTGGTCCGGACGGTTTTATAATGCCAACTGATCAGATTCCATTTTACGATGTTAGCTGGTTATCACGACGGGTAAATGCAACGCTTACCGGTGACTATACACCGCGTGAAAATCTCACGCTGCGATTTATCGGTGGTATAGAACATACCGGTTCCGATAACCAGGAACTTGTACCATTTGGTCTGCTCGATGCAAATCCACAAGGAGCAAAGACTGTCTATCAGCGGACGACATTGAGTCAGTCGTTAGAGGCATCGGGAACATTTAATACAGCATTGACACCCGATATAACCTCTACAACCACAGCGGGTGTACAGTGGATACGCTCGGATAATGCAGCGGTTCAATCATGGGGCGATGATTTCCCTGCACCGGGTGTGGAGACACTGAGTGCGCTCATTGTAACGAACTCATGGGAGTCAAGACTCGTGGCTAAAGAGCTGGGATATTTTGCACAGCAGCGTTTTGGTTTCTATGATCTGTTCTTCTTAAGTGCAGGAATGAGAATTGACGAACACAGTGCATTTGGTGTTGATTTTGGAGCGCAGGTTTATCCAAGCTTCGATATGTCATATGTCATTTCCGAACATGGCTTCCTGCCGGGATTCATTAATGAAATGCGTCTGCGATTTGCGTACGGGCAATCGGGACAGTCGCCGTCGACATTTGCGGCTATGCGTCTGTGGTCTCCGATTTCTGCATTAGATGGCCAGGCAGCAGCGACAACCTCAAACCTGGGTGACGTAGAACTTGGACCGGAACGGTCTGAAGAGATTGAGGTCGGGCTTGATTTTGCTGTCCTTGGCGGCAGAGTCGACATTGAGGCAACATATTACATGCAGGAAACCAAAGATGCTATCTTCCCCGTTGTCTATCCGCCGTCCAGCGGCTGGCTTGCAACACAGCAGCACAATGTTGCGGGTGTAGAGAACTCGGGTGTTGAGATTGCATTAAATGCACGCGTATTTGAATCGCGAAACTTTAGCTGGAATCTTGGATACAATTTCTCCTATAACGAGAACGAGGTAACGAAAATAGATGCTGAGGTTGGCGATGTGATCGTACAATGGGAACAGAGGAATCGTGAAGGATATCCGGTTGCATCCTACTTTGGCGAGCGGTTTGTCCTCAGCCAGGATGCGGATGGTGAATACCAGGCAGAGTTGGTCGATGGTTTTATCGGCCCCTCATTCCCGGTTCGCACTATGCAGATAAGCTCTGATTTCTCATTTTTACGGGACTTTAACCTCAGAGTTTTATTCGATCA
>PWXV01000246.1 GCA_003568415.1 Ignavibacteriales bacterium | reverse complement strand
TTACCTCCCTGTCTCAGATTGATTACTACTAATACTGTACACCACCATCAACCACGAGTCTTCCCGCTTTTCCCATACAAACAAATATTTCCCCGGATATTCCATCTGTCCCTGCTCCCCTTCGAATATATTTTTAACTTCTCCCGTACTGTATGCCATTTCAGCACTTTTCGAGATATGCAAACGCTCAGGTGTATACACGGATGAACTGATGAATCTAAAGGTATTATCAAATAACTGACGTATTGCATCACGGCCTTGAATCGGGGGCATATTTGCGATATGTGCTATAGCATCATCCGTAAAGTGTTCTATTGTCTGTTCAATTTGCTTTGAGGATATGGCCGTTAAAAACTCATTCTGCGTTTGAAGTAGAAATTCGCGTTGATGATCCGAATCTATACCTGTATTTTCTTTACATCCGTTTAAAAAAGCAATAATCAAAATAAACACAACATAAGCTTTAACTGCAATCCATTTGGTAGTGAATCTATTATATTTGTTGCTCATAGTAAATATTTCCTTGTTACTTATCATAGTTTTTTTAATTTTCCCAATCTGATTTGTCGAGTGATTGTAATATAACTCTTCCGGGACCGGTTAATTTTGTCATGAATAATCCCTCCTTACCGAATAACGCTTTACGGACACCACCGACTCGCTTTATATTATAATCCACCCCCTTTGCAAAGGCGGCAAGGCTTCCTGTACTTACTAAAATTTGTTCATTATTTCCAAATCTGAAATCATTGTAATCACCACTGGCATGGATTAGTACGGTACCTGATCCGGATACTTGCTGGAGAAACAATCCCGCACCACCGAATAATGCGGCTCCGGCACGTTTTGCAACCCGTACATCAATATCGATTTTTTCTCCCCAAGCAGCAAGAAATGCACCGCGTGTCGTAAGGACGGGACCATCCTGTAAGTCCCACTCGAAAATATATCCCGGTGCATTAGCAGCGAGTAAGGCATATTGTCCTTCATCGGTAGCTTCAATAAATGCTAATGCTATTCCTTCGCCGGATAACGAACGGCGCGTTGCACCTGCAATTCCGCCGGGTACACGCAGCCTCCAATCTATTCCCGGTGTATAACCCATTATCGAGCCACGACTCACCCAGACTTGTTCCCCCCGGATAAATTCCAGGCGCGTATACTGTGCAATGTTTCCGTAAACTGTATGATTCATATTTTAATTACCTTTCTGTTTATCTCTTCTTTTTAAAATAATCGTTCTTGCTCATTTGGAAAAATAACCCGACCATCATTTAATAAACGTGCCTGCTGATGCAGTTTATGAACCCCCGTTTTATTTTTATCCAGTATATGAAAAACATTCATTCCTTTTGCCACTAGCACGTCGGCAATAATGTTCCGATGACATTTGAGTGGCAAGGCCTCTGCACATAATAAAGCCAATCTATAATTTGCCGTAGTTTCGCTCAACCAATCCACGGCCTTTCTACCCTCTACTGTATTTATGTAATCAGCATATGCACGAATCCCTTCATCCTGCAGTCCATCGTTGAGACTTTGGGGATTTGGGGCTCCCCGGCGTCCACCTAATACTTCATAATGTTTATACCCTATCTTATTTTGATACAGGGATTCTTGAAGGTCTCCTTTATTGAATTGCGGGAAACGACGGGATGATGCATAACGGCGCACATCGATTACTAATTGAATATGGTGAGTAGTTAATAGCTGAATAAATTCTTGTATTGAACGTGTGGAATGTCCTATAGTATAAATTAAACTCATAACCTTGATTAATATTTTTGAATTACTTACCATATAATGGTAATCTAAATTACTGAAAGTCACAAATTTATAACAATCTGCTATGAAATTACGGACACTACTGCTTTCCTTTTCTATTTTAGTTCTATCAATCCATCTTTTAAATTCCCAACAGAATCTTACTTTCGAAGATGTCATGCAATTCCAGGAATTACGCAATCCGGTCATATCCGGAAACGGCGAATGGATTGCATTCGGTGTCTGGCCTGAGCGGGGTGACGGTGAAAGCCGCATAAAAAATATCGATAACGGTGAGCTATATACTATCGAACGGGGCGAAAAGCCAAAACTCCCCCCGGACGGGAACTGGGCTGCGGCCATAGTTCAACCGCCGTTTATTGAATTACAAAATGCCGGTAACGATAAATCTAAACCGGGCCTTGCACTTCTGTACACCGGTGATGGCGAAAAACAAACATTTGAGAGTGTAGAGGAATTCGGATTTTCTAACAACAGCCGATGGCTTGTAATACAGCATCACCGACCGGATGAACTTGATGAGCACGTCAGAGAAAACAGTCATATCGGATCACCGGTTACGTTATATGAACTGCAAACAGGTGATTCCCGTACAATAGATTTTGTCAATGAATCGGCTATCGATAGTACCGGTAATCATTTTGTATATGCTGTCGTCGATACAACCGGTCAGGAGAACGGAATCTATGCACTGGATTTACAGAATGGCTTAGAGGAAACAGAACAAATACTTGCTATCGATAATGCTTATTATAACAACATAACCTGGGATAATGCACGATATCGCATAGCATTTACTGCAACCGTTCTCGATACGGCAAACGAATACCGTCCGCAGGATGCTTCGATTATTACCTGGGATGCCAACGATCGTGATCCGCAAACCATTATCAGACCCGATGAGGTTGGAGAAGAATACCGACTCAGAACAAACAACGAATTGAAATGGACAAACAATGGTGAACGATTGTTTTACGGTTTGATGCTCGACAAAATGGTAAAGCTGGATGAAATAGAAGAAGAACGGGATACCCTTACGGCCGAGAATCTGTATGATTTAGATCTAATTTTAGAGGATGTTGAGCTTGATGTATGGCATTGGGATGATCCATTAATTAAAACCAATGAACGCCAAACCTGGAATCGTCGTCAAAACCATCTCTATACCGCTGTGTATCACTTCGATGATAGCCGATCGGTTCAACTCGCTTCGAAAGATGTACCCGAAATCACTTCGAATCAAAATCCGGATGTAGCGCTCGGTACCTCCAACCTTCCCTATCGTAAACTTATTACGTGGGACGGAAGATATAATGACCTATATCTTGTTGATCTGAGTACTGGTGAACAAAAACTTTTGGTTGAGATGCTGCGATACCACACTATTTTATCACCCGGTGGAAAATATATAGCATACTTTAAGGATAAAGATTGGTTTTTATACAATGTAGAAAATGAAACAGCCCGCAATCTTACTGCTGATATTGATGTCCCTTTTCATAATGAAGACAATGATCGTCCGCAGCCATCGTGGGGATACGGTATTGCCGGATGGACAGAAAATGATGAAGCAGTATTGATCTACGATAAATTCGATATATGGCAGTTTGATACACAAACAGGTGATGCGGTAAATCTTACAAACGGTCGTGATGAGCAGCGTATATTCCGTGTACGTGACCTCGATCCGGATCGTGAATTCTTTGCTTCGAATGAACGCTTATTGCTTGAGATGTATCACGATTGGAACAAAAACTTCGGATTCTATCAAGGCAGAATCGGACAACCCGGTGTTACGCAACTTCTTGAAGATGATGTGAAGTATTCATTTGTAGCAAAAGCAGAGCATAATGACAGGATTTTGTTCACAACGGAACGTTATGATAAATTTCCAAACCTCTGGATTGCATCCGATGAACGCTTCCGAAATGTGCAAAAGGTAACTGACCTGTACGAAGATCTGACCGAACAATTTGCCTGGGGAAATGCCGAACTCATAAGCTGGCTCAATGTAGACGGCAAGGAAGTACAGGGTATATTGATTTACCCGGGTAATTACGAGGAAGGAAATCGGTATCCGGTGCTCGTTTATTATTACGAGCGCTTCTCCCAGCGTCTCCACGATTTCAACCACCCATACACTAATCATCGACCGGTATTTGCACAATACGCGAGTGACGGATACGCTGTGTTTCTTCCTGATATATGGTTTGACGTTCCACTCCCCGGCTATTCAGCCACAAAAAATCTTGTACCGGGTGTACAAAAACTTATTGAAATGGGAATTGCCGATCCCGATGCTATCGGACTACATGGACATTCGTGGAGCGGTTATCTAACTGCCCATGTAGTTACCCAAACCGACATATTCGCAGCAGCGGTTGCCGGTGCTCCCGTTTCGAACATGACGAGTGCTTACAGTGGCATACGCTGGGGAACTGGTTTGGCGCGGCAATTCCAGTATGAGCAATCGCAGAGCCGTCTTGGTGTGAGTATGTATGAAAACCGAAAACCTTACATCGAGAATTCTCCTGTATTTTTCGCAGATCGTATCAATACGCCGTTGTTGATACAATTTGGCGACAAGGACGAAGCAGTACCGTGGGAGCAAGGAATAGAACTCTATCTGGCGTTACGGCGGTTAGAAAAAGATTCGGTTTTTCTGCAATATCACGAAGAACCTCATCATCTGCAAAAATTTGCAAACCGTCTCGATTATGCAATTAAGATGAAAGAATATTTTGATCATTATCTGAAAGATGAACCGGCACCGGAGTGGATAACAGAAGGTATTCCATATCCTGGAGATTAGTTGTAGAAAACACATTAATTGATAACGTATAAATAATTCTTAATAAGGAAGTTAACTGCTTTATCTACATAAAATAATAGCATATTTACTATGTGGTGGATATTTAGGAATTTAGCCTGGTTGACTGCGTTACTCGCAGGAGTGGTTTGGACTTTCGTGTATTATTTTTTCGGTGTGCTGCACGGTGACTGGGAAATGTATATTTCTCGGTTCCCGTATCTTTTTGCTGCCTTATTTGAATTTCAGGAACAATTAACATCACCGCTACTCGGTTGGCTCTCGGCTATACTTGATGCGGTTGTACTCGGTATTGTGTTTGGTTTTATCGTGAGATTGATATTGAAGAGGATGTAGTTTGTAACCCCGCACGCCAGCGCAGGTAGTTTGGGATGCGGATCCCGCCCGTTTGGCTACAAATATTAAACCCCTAACGAGGTTGGGTTTGTTGGTTTATTAATTTGAGGGAACAACTTATTCCAGGTCCCTCAGGAAAGAAAGTTCTAATTGTTTAAAGTCTCGAAACCGATTTATTAACAATCACTCAGCTTTGACATAACGCTTCATTGATTAGTAAATCTCAATGTTGAAACGCCAATTTATACTTCATATTATACTAAGTTTCATCTGTAAATATCTTTTCTATGACCGCAATGTAAAACGACAATCGTCTGGAGAGTATCATTGACTTCATATCTAATTCGATAACGACCGACACGCATTCTATATTCATTTTTGTATCATTTAAGCTTAATACATCCGTGCGGTCGAGGATTTTCAACAAGAAGTTTTAGTTTGTCCAATACCTTCGAATGAACTTCTGAAGGCAGTGAATCAATTTGTTTAACAACGGGATTCGGGAGAATTACTTTGTATTTCACTGATTATCTTGCGAGAGGTAATCATCAAGAGTAGTATATTGTTTCGCCTGGTATGCTGCTCGTGCTTCCCGGATTTGCTGTTGAAAATCTTTGTCTTTTTCAAATAAATCTTCTTCCGCTTGTTCAATCATTGTAAAAATATGTTCGAAAAGTTCCAGCTTTTCACTCATTGATAGATCTTCAACCGCTTTATAAATTGATTTCAATTTTGGACTCATAACTCAACAAAAAATAAATAATCA
>PWXV01000049.1 GCA_003568415.1 Ignavibacteriales bacterium | reverse complement strand
TCTTCGATATATTTCTCTCCGCCGTACAGCTCAAGCAGCCATGCAAGCTGACCGTCCTTTGCTTCTTCGCATTCAAGAGCATGAAGCAGCGTTATCATCCGTGCCGCCTTCTCCGGTTCCTTCAACCCGAACAGGTAACCGTAAAACATACGACGGCCTGCCGTTCTGCGGATCCCCTCATCAAGTGAGACTTCTTCAAGCAGTTCTAAACCCGAGATCAACGCCTCTGCGTGGTTCCCAACAAGCTGCAAAAGCTCAATACGGATTATCTCCTTCCACGGACGTACCTCTTCTCGCAAACCGGATGAAAACTCATCCAATTGTTGTAATGCATCCACATGTTCCATAACCGATAATGCAGCACGCAGATCGGCTACGGTTCGTATCTCCGAAGGAGCCGGTTTCATACTACCGTTTTCACCTCCGCCGGTTGAAGATACTGAATGTGCATCTCGTCCCGCTATCTGTTTCTGAAAAGACTGCGGCAGCGGATCCCACCAGAGATAATTCGAGTAATCGATACTCGATGATTGATCGGAATAGAATTGTATTTCAATATATTCTGACTCAGATTTGAATTATACTGGCCGTCTACATATATACCGTAACGCTGGTTACTTTGCAAACGGAGTTCCGTAGGATCGACGCCCGATCCCAAGGTGCTGTTGATAAGACGGATGCCGTCAAAACCGCTGCCGCTTACCTGTACGTTTTCAAACATAATGCCCGATGTATTATATGCCGTTACTCCATTTACGGCTTGCTGTATTTTTACATTCTTAAGAGAAGAGCCTGCACCATGCAGGTGCACGCCCGACCAGCTGCTGCCCGTTGCTTTAAGTACTGCTTCGTCGAATCTCACGCCGTTGATCTCAAGTTTACCGTAGGCGATTATACCTTTTCCACTACCAAACGAAGCTGTTACACGACCCATAGACAACTCCCCGCCGCTTGCGATATTGATATGGCTGTTTGTGATTTGCATTGCATCCCCCAATATAACTTCTCCACTGGATAAGACCACAATATCGACGCCATTTAAGTGGGAATTACCAAGGAAGAGAACCTTCCCTTCGACAATGAGATTATCACCCGATCCACCTTGCAGTGTTGCACCTTTATGAACGGTAAGCTTACCACCGGTATTGATTGTGATCTCCACATTACTCACATGAGCATCTTCGTCAATGATCAGTCTACCTGAAACGCTGATTTTAGAGTAATTACCGCCATATCCAAAATAAAGATCCGAAATCATAACGGATGTTCCAGAAGGAATGGTAACCGTTCCGTATTCATGATAATTCTCATTAATTAACCGAACATTTTCCAGAGTACGATTACCGGATATATATTGCCATTCCAATGTCGGTAAAGCTGCACGGACTGCCCTGAAAGCATTGAGACGGCCATAGCCCATATACTGATTCCAGCCATTCGAATAAGAATATTGACCTACTTTGTCAGCCGACAATTCTAAAATTGATTTCACTGAATCTGGTGATAACGAGGGATTTACCGCTTTCATCAAACCAACTAAGCCGGCAACTAATGGCGACGCAAATGATGTGCCATCAAAATTATCATATTGGTTGTACATAGTTAGAGTTAAAATATCAATAGCAGGTGCACTAAGGTTTACAAAGTTGCCATAGTTATAACCACTCGGGAATTCGTCGGAACTGTTGCTAGCACTTACTGCAATTACTCCATCATATGCTGCAGGCCATAATTCGAAAGGCACAGAATCAACTAACCAAGAAGGCGATGGATTTCCTGCCGCAGCAACTATGATGCGCCCATTGTCTAGTGCTTCTTCTACGGCGTCTGCAATCACTTGAATATTCTCTGATCGCAACTCCGTACACGAAGGCCAATTGTTACAAACAGCGGTAAAAAAACTGCAATTAATGATATCTGCATAGTAGTCAGTAAGAACATCATATGATGATTCAAAATACCTAACAATCACATCCCATAAATCCTCACCAGGGTCAGGATCGGCGACACTCGCATCTACAAGCATTGTTTTCCACCCCAAACTGGCTATCCCCAAATTATTATCAGTCTGAGCTCCAGCTACACCTGCGACGCTTAACCCATGGTTGAATCCTGGGATATTTGGGTCTTCAATAAATGGCTTGCCAGAGTTCGTAACTTTATTATTTATATCGTGATGAGGTGCTATTCCATCGTCCATGATTTGAATTCTCACGCTTGGATTACCCTGTGTAATATCCCACGCATATTCTCCCATTACTTGTGTGATATTCCACTGATTACCTTCTCCATGCAAATCATTCGGGGTATATAATGGTTTGATTTTAAATGGAGGGGAAAGCCATTCAACATATTCGAGTGCCTCAAGCTTCTTTTTGATTTCGTAAAAATCAACCTCTCTTGACATATAAATTCGATATACCCTGGACCAATTTTTCCTTCTAATTAATTGACCTGCATTATCGACCCTTAGGGTATCCGAATCACGGAAGTCCGGTCGAAAACGACTAATCACCATTTCTGGGTCAATCGAGAGAAAAGCTGAACGGCCTGACGGTACCATGTCGGGAGTGGTCTTTAATAATACTCTTTCCCTTGGGTCCGGCATCTCGACGATCTGTTCAGTAAATTTGATCAAGAATGTTTCAACTGGCAAATATCTGGACTCATCGTCTTGAGACAATGCACTACTTGTTACGATAATTGGAATTAGGATCAACCCGATTAGTACAGGGATTGCGAAAGTGTTTGGCCGTGTTTTCATGGTGTGTTCTCCTATATTAGTGGTTAACAATAGCTGCTGTTATTTCATCAGCAGCATAGGTTTAATTTGAGTAAGTTCCGGTGCATGCAGAGTACTTACCCTCGCAAAGTATATTCCGCTTGAAAGACCCTGTGCATAAAAAGGTATCTCATGGATTCCCTGTCCCACTCGTATCTCTGTTCTCCAAATCTCCCGTCCCATTAAATCATAAACTACAACATCGATTGGAAATACGACTCGTGTATTTACTTCTATTACAATATTCGTAAAATTATTGAAAGGATTTGGATAATTATTCTTGACTACGAACGGTATCGGCTGCTCGTAAAATTCGCATTGTTTGCGAGCAAACTCCCTTCCTAATACCTGCCCGGGGTTCGGATTATCGTAATCCAGCACGGTTGCAAGTATATAGCTGTCTCTCATGTTTCCTACATAGACCCCGGGCGGGATATTAGTGCAGATTAACCGGCTTTCATACCAGGTAATCAAATACTGATTATTCTTCCGGTACCGTATATTCGCTAATACTTGCCTAAATTCCCACTCTTCGTGATTGACTTTGAAATTGCCGCCAACCTGTTTGGCGTTGGAGTCGAAGCGTTGAGCATAAATATCGCTAGGTCCGTTTCGTTCGTCTTCCCAAACAACCACAAAAGAGCCATCCTCCGGATTTCGTGCAATTTTCGGAGCGAGCTTACGCCGAATTCCACCGTCATCATTTACAAGTATAGGTTCGGAAAGAGCTTTACCATTACTGCCGAGAAAACGGATATAAATTTCAGTTCGATACTCGGACATGTATTCTACGAGTATAGTATCCTCACCAAACGGTGTAATACGGCCACGTCGCTCCAATTTTATGGGAACTCCCACCGGTGAATGGCTTGCATCGTAATATTGGATCCATTGAACTGATTCAGGAAGAACAATGGGGGCAGTCAAATAGCTCTTGAAGTAAAGTTCGTCACTAACGACATGAACCCCTGAAGAGGTTACATTTAAAACAGGGTGGATCATCGAAAAATTATTTCCATCAGGTGTTCCGTCCATGAAAAAATATTGGCCGTAACGTCCTCTTCCCGGTTCATTCCAGGTTATTAAAAATCTGTCACCGGGCAGTTTGTATATAGAAGGAGACGAAACGCCAACCTGTTCAGGATTTTCATCAACCCCGGTCTCAGGTATAATCACATCGCCTTCGATCGTACGCAATGTCATAACAATGCGACGCCGTGAAGTCTCATTTGATCCGTTCGTATTGTCATGACGGGTTGATTCAGTCCAGACAACAATATATCGCCCGTCATCCAGCAGCAAGACATCGGGTTGACGTGATAGCCCTTTTTCTAATGGCTCGCTTATACGAATATTCGAGCCAATAGGATTTAAATTCATATCAAAAATTTGTCCGTAGACGGCGCCACCATACTCATCTCCTTCGAAAAGGTATGAGTTTCGTTCATCATACCATACTGCAACAAAATATCCATAATTATTCTGTGAAATACTGTAATCCACGAACGCATATCCCTTTTCAGAAATGTCGAACTGGTAATCGTGAGAGAAAGTTGATTTGAAAGCTATACACATCATTATACAGAATAACAACGGGAGTTTTATAAAATATTTAAGTATTAAAGTTTTCATATCGTATTTTGTCACTGTACTATTGGCATTTCAATTGCGTTTCGAGTTCATTGCCTTTAATAATTTAGTGGTTCCAGAATTGATTAACAAGCTACATTAACATTGCCGTGTTTTCATGAACATGAATGGAGATATACAAACAGTGATAAAGTTAATAGATATTTTTGCATTTTGCTTAACCTTTTCGTAATTTAACAACTGCTGTTCCGGCTAAAATAACACGCTATCAAAAACATTGCCGTGTTTTCATGGTGTGTCCGGCCGGAACAGCTTTTTTTTGTATTTTATCATTCTAAATCCTCAAGCAGGAGCTTCCGCTGCCCATTCGTCAAAAATGGTTACAAATACCCTGCTATCATTTATAGCTGAATTGATCATATTAAACTTTGCAACTTCGAATAATCGTCGCCACCGGCTGGTGAACCCATCAAAACCGGTGAAAACAAACAGATTACTATATAGTACTATGATGTAATCAAACACGGGCGGCAAAGCAGAGTCATAGAAAGAAGGAAAATTTCTATATTTTTCACTCCCGTACATCGCTATCTCCCGGCACAGAATTTGGAATGAGATTTTTTGCTACGTACTTCTACAGCACCTGAACTGTATTTTATCGGCGGGCGCTTAAATAATTTCGGCGCAAAAATAGTGCCATAAAAATTGTTCGCATTTTGTTGCATTTTCGCAGTTTATAAATTCAGGGTTGTTAGATATGAGAATTTAAGGGGGGGGGATTTTTCCGATTATAGTAATAGATTATTTTGTCCATTTACTTTTATAAAGTAACACAAAGAGGAACAAAAGGCAGACGTCAGACATCAGAAGTCAGAAGTCAGAGATCGAAGATCGGAGGTCGGAGATTGGACACATAATTCCTTTGCGTCCTCTGCGGACTCTGCGTTAAATCAAAATTTCATTCCAGGACGTTACCCCGGCATACAATATTTATCCTATCAGATGCTTATCGTTTCTTGCCGGGGTAGCGTCACTGCGGTCATAGATTATAGTATCCCCTGTTTTTCATATCGAGACTCCCCGCATTTCATTTCACCAATAACATACGATGTATCAACGATTGACCGACGGCTTCAAGTCTTGTAAAATACATGCCGCTCGGAAGACGCGAAGCATCAAACACCGCTTCATGCACACCGGCTTCATAAACACCGTCCGCCAATACTGCAACCACACGGCCGAGCGTATCATATACGCGAAGTTGTGCCATCCCGCTTGAAGGGAGACTGAACCGGATTACCGTAACCGGGTTGAATGGATTGGGATAGGATTCAAGACGATATGATA
>PWXV01000268.1 GCA_003568415.1 Ignavibacteriales bacterium | reverse complement strand
GTTTGTGCCTGAAAACGACGATGGTCTTTAGAAGTATAAATCATTTCCTGTTCACGTACTTCTTTACCGGTTTCCAGTGTACGTGTCAACGGACAATTGTTTTCGCAGTCGGAGGTTTGAGCAACAAGATTACACCGCTCTCCATACACGTCATCGACATTATAACCGAGAAGTTTTTGTGCACGATCATTGATGAATCTGACCTTCCTATCCATATCAATGATCATAATCCCGGTGTCTGTAGCATCGAGAAGCGATTTCAAGTTTGCTATCTGCTGCAGCCAGTTATGTACGTGTAGATCTTTCATAATTCTCACCTTGTTTCAATTTGAAACACGGAGAAAGTCCTTTCTGGTTCCGATTTTTTACAGTAACCCTTTGGTCTGCCCGCCATCTACCGATAATGTCGTACCTGCAATGTATCCGGCTTTTTCCGAGATAAGAAATGCAATTGCATCGGCAACGTCCTCAGGAGATCCCATTCGTTTCACGGGGATATTGTCGATAATTTGTTTCATTTCCTGGTCGATAGTAGTACCGCTATGTTGTGCCCGTGCGGAGAATATTTCCTCCTGGCGTTTTGTCAATATAAAACCAGGTGCAATAGTGTTACATAAAATATTCTCATGGGCATATTTATTGGTTAACATTTTTGATAACGCATGAATACCAGGACGGAGCGTTGAAGAAATGACAAGATCATCGATTGGTTGTTTAGCCGCAATAGATGTGATCGTAACAACACGGCCCCATTTTTGCTTTCGCATATAGGGTAATACCCGCCGTGTAAACCGGATCATACTCATCAGAACAAGTTCGAATCCATCGCTCCATGCTGCATCGGTAAGATTTTCGATATCTGCAACCGGTGGTCCTCCCGTGTTATTCACAAGAATATGCACGGTGCCAAATTTCGCAACCGCAGTATCGACTACTCTGTTGATATCATCGGATCTGGAAATATCTGCACCTACCGCGAGAATTTCTCCGTTGGTATCCGTGGTAATTTCCTGTGCAGCCTTATCAAGTATTTCTTTATTACGAGCACACATAACAACACGTGTTCCCTCCTTTGCGAGTCGACGTGCTGTTGCCAAACCCAGACCCTGACTGGCGGCACTCACAATTGCGACTTTACCCTGTAACCCTAACTCCATATCATTTTATATTTTCCATCTTATAGCTAAGAGTGAGGCAGCTCGACACCCATCTCTTTAAGTTTTGCAAGTATCTTTTCTTTAGCTTCTTTTTCATCAATGAGCAGCCGCACACCTGATACAGTTATTTGTTCTTCAAGTGTTGTATTATTTCTCTCCGTTAACCATCGCCACACGTGATAGCCGAGACGATTACGATCGTTCGTTTCACGGGTTGGAATTTCTTCTACGCTTTTATAAGCTTTGGTTTCGATCGATTCTTCCGGAGCAGGTTTCACATCGGGTGGAGGTTTTGTTGCCATAAATATACCTATCCATTATCCACGTTTATAATTAAGTGACTAAAAAGTTAATGTATTTAAACAAAATGATTAAAAGTGCATTTTCTCACTAACACTCGGTCTTTCACGAATTTCTTCAACCAATTGCCCGATGGTTTTATCCGCCAGCATCTTATATATGTCATCACGGAGTTCACCCCATCGATCATGTAACGGGCATGGGTTATCGCCGCCGCACGACGGTAATCCAAGTACGCATTCGGTAATAAATCCGTCACCGTCAATTACTTCAACAATATTATACAGGGTAATATCTTCCGGATCGGTACCGAGGGCAAATCCACCGCTTGGTCCCTTTTGCGAGCGCAGCATTCCGCTCTTTGACAGATTCTGAAGAATCTTCGCAAGAAAATGATGTGGAATATTTAATTTTTGGGATATTTCTTTTATATCCGTATATCGATTTTCCCCTTTAGCAGTAATGTATAAGACCGCTTGCAGGGCATACTCGCATTGCCTGCTAAATATGACTGACATAATAATATCCGTTTTATTAGATTGTTTTCTGTAGTTAGTTATTGCGATTACTTTTCAAAAGTTTTTCGCATTTCCTTGTATCGTTTAATTTTCCCTTCTATCGTTGACACAAGAAATTGTTCGGAACAGGGTTTTGTTATATAATCATCTGCTCCAAGTTTTTTCCCTACCTGCACAATATGCTCTTCATCGAGTCCGCTTAAAAATATCACCGGAACAAATCGCAGATTTGGCCGCTTGCGTATCTGCTCGTAGGTTGAAAATCCGCTCATCGAAGGTTTCGGAAACGTAACATCCAGCAATATGAGATCCGGTGTTGTTCGCTCGAGGATTTTCAAACCTTGTTCCGGATTATGAACTGAAAAAGGAGCATATCCTTCTTCACGTAGTATAGATTTAATTATTTTTACCAGTTCAACATCATCATCAATAACCATCACAACACCTTTTGTTCGAACACCGTGTAATTCATACATAATACGGGATTCGATCATAAGGTGTTCATTGATTGTAATGTCGTACCGTTCACGTAATTCATCAAGAGTGGCAGCACTGGTCGGAGTGATCAGGCCGTCCTTCCACGCCTCTTTAACGGCATTGACATATGCGGCCAGTTTAACCGACCGTTCTATCTCTTGATGCCGCTCGTCCGATATATCAAGTGATGCACGGAGTTCTTTTAGCTTTTGCTTATTTCCCTCTGATATACTACCCTTTTTCCAGAGGTCTTCAAGAGTTTTCCGGTAATTTTCTTCATTCTGTTCCTGTTTCAGATCTTCGGAGCTTTTGCTCTCAGGTTCGCCTCCTGAAGATGGCGGCTGCATACTCTGGGGCTGAGCTTCGAGAAGATCCGCCTCCTTTGAAACAATTTCCTCAACAATTCGCCGTTGTTCCTCTATGGAAAGTTTCTCCTCGGGTACGTGTCGTTTTATTTGAGAATAATCACCGGTAGTTTTTTCTTCAATTATCGGATCCGGTCTGTCCGGTTCTTTTTCATTTTCAGTTTCCTCATTCGGTTCATGTATTTCCGGTGACACAGACTGAGACTCGGTTGACTCATACGCTTCATTTTCAGTCGACTCCTGCGCTTCATTTTCATCAATTTTTTCAGGTTTATGATCTTGTATATCTTCCGGTTTTATTTCCTCCTGGCTACTTGTCTCATCCTGTTCTTCTCCCCCGCCATGTTTATTTCTAAATACTTCTATTCGTTGTAAATATGCTTTCGCATAAATATTATCCGGATCAAGCTTAAATACCCTGTCAACCTGTTCTTTTGCTTTATTAAATTCTCCTGCTAATACATGTCTGTCAGCGGTCTTGAGTAGATCACTTATGTGGCGTAGCTTATCATCTGCTGACATATTAGATTGATTCATACAAGCGCATACTGTTGAAAACCACTCGAGTGGTTAACCAAAATGAATATTTTTAGACATATTACTACAATTATCAATGTACGAGGAATTAGTATGAATTTCAAGAAAAGTGAAAATTGTTGCAGAAATGACTTAAAACTACGGTAGGATTTTAAACTGCAACAATCTGGTCTATACGCCTTTTATCGATACGGCGAATCAACCCGATCACTGTGCCGATAAACCTGAATTGTTCCGATTGTACTTGTATAAATATAGGTGCGTATTTTTTATTTTCCGGTTTCAATGTTATTGTACCATTTTCCCTATAGTATCGCTTTACGGTCGGCTCACCATTCACCATCGCAACCACAATCTCTCCGTTCTGAGGATCTTTTGTCGGATCAACAAATACCAGGTCTCCTTCATACAACGCCGCATCCCGCATACTGTCTCCCCGGATATAAAGACCGAAGACCGATTTGGGAGCTGATATGTATTTTCGAAGCTGAAAATTATCCACAATATTTTCATCGGAGAGAAAGGGATGTCCGGCAGGAACATATCCGTAAACCGGTATATCGTCGGATTTCCGGCCCAGAATCTCTATTCCACGTGCAATATTTGGATGTCGCTTTATATAACCCTTCTTGTGAAGTGCATGTATGTGAACAAGCATACTCGATACATGGCGGTACCCTAAACCATCTGCAATTTCAGCCAGTGTCGGCGACATATTCATACGGTCAATGTAATCTACAATCCAATCGTAAACACGCCGTTGTGCTGCCGTTAATTTTGATTCTTTTGCCATAGCATTTCACCTTTTATATTTATGGTATATAAATATACGGTATAATCTTATCAAAGTCAATATGGCGAAAAATTGCATATTTGGAAAAAATTTGAATTATTAATATATTAAATGTTTATTTTACTTAATCTTACCATGCATGTAATCGAAAAATCACAAAGTGCCGAAATTACAAACTGAAAATAAATCTTACCGGGGTATCATCTTTGATATGGATGGGACCCTTACCCGGACGAATCAGCTTATCTTTGATACCTTCAATCACGTTTTAGAGAAATATCTCGGCAGGAAATTTTCGAACAAAGAAATTACTGCCACATTTGGTCCGCCCGAAGATGTTGCAATACAGAATCTTGTCGATGAATCGGATTTTGATAGTGCAATGACTGATTTCTACAATTATTATCGGTACCATCATAACGAAAAAGCTCGACTATATGACGGTATCTCCGAGATACTCGATACTTTATACAATGAAAACATTATACTAGGATTGTTTACGGGAAAAGGACGCACATCGGCTGAAATCACTCTCGAGAAATTCAATTTGAAAAAATATTTCTCCTCGGTTGTCACCGGTCATGATGTAGATCGCCATAAACCGTCAGGTGAAGGTATCACACGTGCACTGCAGGAGATGAAGGTATCGCCGGCTGATGCGTTAATGGTAGGTGATTCGGTTGCCGACGTAAAGGCGTCGCGCGAGGCAGGGATTGATATAGCAACAGTTCTTTGGGATTCATATACCTACGAGCAAGTGATACAGCTTGAGACAAAGTATCGATTTCTGTCAATAGAAGATTTTCGCCGCTGGATTTTTGCAGTACTTAAAAATTGAATTCTTCAACACATATAAACTGGTAAACGTATGAAACCAAAAACAAAAGTAGGTGTTATCGGTGTCGGTCATCTCGGAAATCTCCATGCAAAAATGTATGATATGATTCCGTCCGCTGATTTTGTCGGCATCTATGATATCGACCCGGTGCGCAGTAAAGAAGTTGCAGAACATTACGGGGTACAATCATTTCCGGACCTTGATGCCTTGCTCCAGGAAGTCGAGGCAGCCAGTGTGGTTACACCAACAAGCAATCACTTTGACACGGCATCACACGCATTGCATAAAGGTGTCCATGTCTTTATCGAAAAACCGATCACTGCCGATGTGTCTTCAGCCGATGCATTAATCAAACTTGCACAGGAAAAAAACCGAATTGTCCAGGTCGGTCATATCGAACGCTTTAACCCTGCAATTATGGCACTAAAGGGAGTTGAACTCAATCCCATGTTTATCGAATCTCACCGGCTTGCACAATTCAACCCCCGCGGAACCGACGTCGCAGTTATCCTTGATCTTATGATCCACGATATTGATATCATTCTCAGTCTGGTAAATTCACCGGTAAAACAGATCGATGCAAACGGTGTAGCAATCGTTTCCGATTCGATTGATATTGCTAATACCCGTATTCAATTTGAAAACGGGGCGGTTGCAAATATTACCGCGAGCAGAATTTCACAGAAAAAGATGCGCAAGATGCGCCTGTTCCAACGGGATACGTATATTACAATCGACTTTTTGCAGGGGCTTGCTGAATTGTACCGGTTATTCAGTGATGGTACGGACACACCGGAGTTAACCATGATGCTCGGCGAGATCGGAGAAGGTGAGCAGAAAAAGAAAATTGTGTATCAACGCCCCGAAGTACCCGATATCAATGCACTCGAATATGAACTCGCACAATTTATCAATGCCGTGCAGCATGATACTGCGCCGCTCGTCACCGGATATGAAGGCAAAAAAGCTCTCGAGGTAGCACTGGAAGTTTTGAATAAAATAGAGGAACAAACTGTGCCGTGGTGAAAAGTGATAGATCAAGGGAAACAAAGCGCCGGATATCTCCGGAACTACCTGACGATCCGGTAATTCCCGTTCTCTCAAAATTGTCGGAAGAAATCGATACTCCATTATATATAGTCGGCGGATACATACGCGATCACTTGCTCGGAAAATCTGTTAAGGATATTGATGTAATGGCTGCCGGCGATGGTATTGCAGTTGCAAAGGCGTTTGCAAAAAAGGTTCATGCAAACAATGTCATCGTGTATCAAAAGTTCGGTACTGCTATGGTTACGCTACCGGATCGTAATATTGAGTTTGTTGGCGCACGAAAGGAAAAATATCATGAACGTTCACGAAAGCCGTCGGTACAGCCGGCAACAGTGACCGAAGACCTTTCCCGTCGTGATTTCACCATCAATGCGATGGCCGTCGCTATGCATTCGTCCGAGTATGGAGTATTGCTCGATCCGTTCAGGGGCAGGGTCGATTTAAAGAAACGGGTTATTCGCACTCCGCTTGATCCTGACGAAACTTTTGACGATGATCCGCTTCGTATGATGCGGGCGGTACGGTTCGCGGCACGATTACATTTTACCATTCACCGGGAAACACTCCAGGGAATCAAGAACAACAAAGAACGTATCAGCATCGTATCGCAGGAACGCATCACCGATGAATTGCTCAAGATTATACAGGCAGAGAAACCGTCTGCCGGATTTATCCTTTTAAAGGAAACCGGCCTGCTGGAGATTGTCTTTCCGGAAGTCGATGCTCTCGCCGGTGTCGACCAACGGTACGAACACCACCATAAGGATGTTTTTTACCATACCTTACAGGTACTCGACAATATTTCGGAACAGGCCGATGATGTCTATCTTCGCATTGCGGCATTGCTGCACGATATCGCTAAGCCGAAAACAAAGGCATACCACCCGCAGCATGGCTGGACATTTCACGGCCATGAAGAACTTGGTGCACGAATGGTAAAACATATATTCAAACGATTCAAATTACCGCTCGATCATGTACCGTATGTTGAAAAACTCGTGCGACTCCATCTTCGTCCAATGGCACTTGTGGATGATCAGGTCACCGATTCGGCGATCCGTCGGTTATTATTTGAAGCAGGAGAAGAAATCGACGATCTGATGAAGCTTTGTCGTGCAGATATAACATCAAAAAATCCCCGGAAGGTGAAACAATATGTAAACAATTATAACCGCCTTGTTAAACGAATGGAAGAAATAGAAGCAAAAGACCGTCTCCGTCACTGGCAGCCGCCGATTCGGGGTGACGAGATAATGGAACGCTTCAATATTCCACCGAGCAAACTTGTCGGTTTACTCAAAAAAGCCGTTGAGGATGCGATACTGGACGGGAAAATACCCAATGAATATGAAGCGGCACTTGAGTATCTTTATAAAGTAAAAGACGATATCATCCGCGAGTATAACGAACGAAACTTTAATAAATCATAATTTTTGATTATATTGTATTCATAGGGATTTAATTAATTTAGTTACAGTAGTAGAGCTTTATTTTGCTTGAGGGAAGTTACTGCGATAGACGGCGGTGTATAAAAAGTAATGCGATTATTTCTGATTTTTGCAGTACCGGTAACATTGTTATTGGTTTTCACATCTGATGTCCATTCCAGCTTTCCCTTTACACTCAACGAGCTCGATGACAGAGCTTTTATTGTAAGCAGTGACGATACTGTTGCAATACCCCGCGTCGATGGCACTATAACAGTTGACGGGAACCTCGATGAACGGCTCTGGAATGAAGCGGTCGTATGGGAATTGCCATATGAAATTCGCATTGGTGAAAACGTCGACGCTCCTATGACGACATATGTGTTGATGGTTTCCACCAGGGCGGAATTTTATATCGCATTCGTATGCCTCGACCCGGAACCACATCGTATCAGAGCAGCACTAACCGACCGCAACAGCTGGAGCAGAACTGAAGACGACCATATAGGAGTACATATAGATACATTCGGTGATAAACGAAATTCATATTATATGGCGGTCAATGCACGGGGAGTCCAATTTGATGCAATGCGTTTAGACCGCGGAGGTCAGGGTACTTCCGATGATTCCGGATACGACTTTATGTGGGAATCGGCGGCATCCATTACCGATTTCGGTTACGTAGTCGAGATTTCATTACCGTACCGTTATTTACGAATGAGCAATAATACTCAAAACGGAAAAGTGGCGTGGAATATAAAACCGTTTCGTGTAATCCCGCGATCTTTCCGATACGAGACCAGCCCGGTTGCCTGGGATTACGATCGTAATTGCTTCCTGTGTCAATTCCCCGCCGTAACGATCGACGACCCGGACAGGACGTTCCGTCCGCTTCAGATGATTCCGTATACAAGCGCGATATATGATGAACAACCAACACACACTGATTTCGAACCGGCCATCGGTATCGATCTAAAATACCAGACAACCGATTGGGCAATCGATGCAACGATCTTACCCGATTACAGTCAGGTAGAAACCGATGCATTTCAGATGACAACGAACATCAGGTTTTTGCCACGATTTCCCGAACATCGACCCTTCTTTTCAGAACGAACCGATTTAATCAGGTTTCCGATCAGTCAAACAATCTACACCCGTACCCTTATCGATCCCACTATTGGTTTGCGGTGGACAGGTAAAACCGGACCGCACAATTTTCTTATGCTCGGCATGCATGACAAAGTAACGTGGCTGCTGTTTCCCGGAAGAGATACGTCGGCAAGCACCGTACTTGATCGACAATCATGGAATGCAATGTTCAGATACCGTTACGATATGTCGGCAGATGCTGTTATGGGAGTCTTTATCACCGATCGTGAGTTTGAAGACGGATATAACCGGTTGATCAGCGCAGACGGACAGTTTGCTATCGATGACCGGCACACGTTTGTCACACAGCTTATAGGTACAGCAACCCGTTATCCTGACGAAATAGCCGAATCTTTTAATACACCGCGCGGTGACTTTACCGGAGGAGGTTATATTGTTCGTTTGAATCGCAGTGGCAGACACTGGAATTATAATATTGAAACCCGCGATTTCGAAGATACATTCGTTACCGGCATGGGAATGCAGCAACGTGTCGGTATCCGTACCGGTGCTGCAAGCACGTCGTATGATATCTATCCTGATAACGACCTTGTTCGACGGGTTGGTTCATATATCAATTTCAGCGGAACGTGGGACCGGTCAACCCACGCACCGCTCAATCTGACTACCCGCGGAGGATTCATAATTTCCGGAATAAACCAAATTTATATCGATGCCCATATACGAAGGGAACGTGAACGTTTTCTGGGGAACGATTTTAATACGACACGTTTCGGGACGTTCTTTCGCATCATCCCGTCTCACTGGTATCGATTTATTATCCGCGGAAGTGCCGGAGATGCAATCGATTACCGCCTTATTGAATTAATGACCAGTATAGACGGCACAATAACAAACTCATTCCACCTGTTTGATCGTCAGTTACAAATATCACATGATTTAAATTACTACAAGCTGTACCACTCAATTACGGCACAGGATGCATGGATACATCGTACGTATGCCGAACTTCAAATCACACCTGAATTTGCTATACGAAACATTGCACAGTGGCGTGATTTTGAGTGGAAAGATCCCCGTTATGGCGAGCTTACACCGGACAAGCAACAAACCTTCGAGAATCAATTTCTCATACGGTACCGGTTTAATTATGCGACAGCAATTTATGCCGGAGCCTACGGCAGATGGGATACGCAGGATGATCGCTCAACAAACGTTTGGCAGGTGTTTGCAAAGATTTCATATTTGATTTAAACTTTTCGGCGAAATTGAATAAAACACCGGCAACTCCCTCCGCAGTAAATATCAAATCCCTCCAAATATTTTAAACTAACCGTGGTTTTATTTTCTCCAAACATTTCTTATTTTATTAGTTATCGAATAGCCGGGAGCGTGAGCCCCCCGAATCACCTGACAAGAGGCGTATGATATTCCTCTATTATCTACTAAGGAACATTTGATGTTTTTTATTTTACTTCTGGCAATGTGTATGCTCGTAACCTTTCCCTCGGTTGCTCAGGATACATACACCCTTCATGGCAGAGTTGTCGACGAAGAAACCCGACTACCGCTTCCATTGGCTAATATCCGGCTCATGGGTACCTCACGAGGTACTGTATCAAACAGAGATGGTGAATTTCAACTCCCGGTGCAGAGAGGTGAACACACAATAATTGTAAGTTTCATCGGTTTCCGGTCGGATACGACAACGATACCTATACCGGAGGAACTTGAACATTATGTATCGCTAACCCCAATTCCCGTAGAATTGCCCGAAGTAGTAATTACCGACGAAGATCCTGCAATTGAAATTATCCGCAGGGCAATAGAAAATAAACCGAAATGGCGGGGAAAACTTGAGACCTTCGTCGGAAACGCATTTGCCCGTGATAAGCTCATACTCGATGCGGAGATCAACACAATATCGGAAGCATATTCCGATGTGTACTGGCACCATGCTAAAGGAATGCGGGAAATCGTTTACCAACGGCGCCAATCCGCAAATCTTCCCGATGAATTTCAACTTGCACGAATGGGTGAGATTGTCAACTTCAACGATGATGAGATCGAACTTGCCGGATTTACTTTTGTGGGTGTCACTGCGCCGGATGCATTACGGTATTATGACTATAAACTCGTGGGTATCAGAAAGCTGGACGATGTTGAGATATACGATATTGAGGTGATTCCAAAAACCCGGCTGCAACCGCTTTTTACAGGATATATATCAATCGCCGACGAAACCTATGCGGTTATGGAAGTTGATCTCACACCGAACGAAGCGTTTCATATGCCGATCATTCAACAATTACACGCTCACTACCGGCAGCAATTCAGGTTATACAAAGATACGTTCTGGATGCCGTCGAACTTTCACTTTACTGCAGGATTTACCTTTTCATTACCGGGGTTGCGTCTGGGTGATTTTGTCTACGATAAATCTACCGTAATTTATGACTATGACATAAACACTGAAATTCACGACACCGTATTTGCCGATGAAGAGAAATTTATGATCGCAGATGAGGCGGCAGCGTTTGATTCAACCTACTGGGAGGAACGTGATGTTCTGCCTCTGACACACGATGAAAAACAAGCATACCAAAGAATCGATAGCCTGGTTACCTATGGAGAACATAATCGAAGCGGCCGGGGTAATCGTATTGAATCGTATTTGAAACCACTGCAATATTTCGACGCCCGGTTCAATAGAGTTGAAGGATTCTTTGTTGGCGGTAAAATTAACAAGGATGATCTTACACCCCATATACGATTATATGGATCGGCAGGATACGGTATTGCAGATGAAAGATGGCAATACTCATTAGGAAGTGTAATATATCCGACCCGCAAAAGAACAGTGGGCCTGGGAGCCGAAGTATATCAGAAAACAGCCACCATTCCGAAAGAACAACATTTCGGCTGGTTTGCCGTTTCAACGGCAGCTTTGTTCGATAAGAATGATTATCTCGATTATTACTTAACAGACGGTTGGCGCGGTTTTATTGAATTCAATCCCGGAAGACGCGATCAGTTTCGGTACCGTCACAGAACAAGGATTGAACTCGGTTATACCGATGAAAAGCACAGCGTAATGGAAAAGAATACAGACTTCTCAATATTTTTCCAGAGCAGATCCTTCCGTGATAATCCTATAATAGATGAAGGCCGGCTGCCCGCTTTTTTCCTGAACGCCGAACGAACACCTTCATCAAGCTTTTTCTTGTTACCGGCCGGTTTCAGATGGGAGGTTTCGCTCGAACATACCTCCCCCTCATTTACCGGTAGCGACTTCGATTTTACAAGATTATTTGCAACCGTCCAGGGAAGGGTTAATACAATGTACCAGCGTCACGCACTTAGTCCCTATCTATCATACTTTCTCGCCGGCGGAACTTCGAGCGGGACAGTTCCTGTACAACGGTTTTTTGAATTGCACTCTGATCTATCGGGACTTGCAACAGTCGGAACACTTCGCGGTGTAAATACGAAAGAATTTGCCGGAGACCATTTTGTTCAGTTTTCGTTGGAACATAATTTCAGAAGGATCCCCTTCCTCGCACTCGGCATACCATTCCTTTATAAAATGGGTTTAGAATTTTTAATGCACGGTTCCATCGCACGAAGTTGGTCACCTGATACAATAGATAATCAGTACTATCTGCCCCGCGCAACCGACGGCTGGTATACAGAATTTGGAATTGGACTTGGAAAAATATTTGAATTGTTACGAATAGATCTCACATGGCGGACACTGGAGCCGCGGGGTTTCCATGTAACGTTTGGGATTTCGGAGTTAATTTGAGATATTTGAAACTTTCACCACAAAATTTCGTCTATTAAGTTAGTTTAGATTGCCGCACCCTCCGACCGATGACGGGGAGTAAGGTATTATTTTTAAAGTACTTATAAAAACAATAGGAGTAATTATAATGAAACATCTGACATATTTGATCGCTTTTCTCGTCATGATGGGGATAGTCTCGTGGGAAGATCTGCTTGCCGATGACGGATCCCGGAACCCACAATCGATTTCCTTAAGGGATGCAGTCTCACTCGCACTTGAGCGTAATTATCAGGTTAACCGGTCAAAGGCAAATTTTGAAGCAGAAGAGGCGCGGGTTCAAACTGCGTATGGTAATTTTATGCCTAACTTAAATATATCTGCAGGGGCATCACAACAGGAGCGGACAGGTCCCCTCATTATTCAAGGTGAACGCATCACCGGTGTGCGGACAAGTACAAACTTCAGCTCGGGTGCAAGCAGTAATATTACATTATTTGACGGTTTCTCAAATATAAGTAATCTGAATCAGGCTCGATATAACCGGACATCTGCGAGCTATTCATTACAAAATACGGAACGTACCGTCACCACACAGGTATATAATTTATACTTTGAGGTATTCCGCCGGCAGGAACTGCTCAAGGTAAGCGAAGAAAATCTGAATCGCAGCAAGGCACAACTCGAGCGAATTCAAGAATCCCATCGAGTGGGAGCTGTCCCGATCGTTGATGTATACCGCCAGCAGGTTGTGGTCGGAAACGATGAACTCGCGCTCATTCAGGCAGAACAAAATCTTGAAAATGCAAAATCGGATCTGGTATACTATATCGGATTGAATCCTATACATGATTATGAATTTGATGCCGCCGATGTACCTACTACTATAAGTGATGATGACATAGAATCAACGATGGAGCGGTTCAGAGACTTTGATGAGCTGCAACGAAAAACAATAGCTACTCGGCCTGATATTGAAGCAGCACAACAGCGTGTGTACGCATCAGAATCGAATGTCACTGCCGCACGCGGTAATTACTGGCCGACTGTCAGCGTGGGAGCAAACTACAACTTAACCGGTGAAAGTTTTAGCGGTATCGATGAGTCCCGCACCTTCAGATACGGGATAGATATTACAATTCCCATTTTCCAGCGGTTCCAGAGAAGTAATCAGGTCCAACAAGCACGTGTACAGGTAAAACGCGCCGAAATCGAAGAACAGGAACTACGCAACCAGGCTATGCTCGATGTGCGTCAGGCGTATCTTTTCCTGGAGACTGCACGGAAACAGGTTGAGGTAACACGACAGAATATCGTCTCTGCCCGCGAAGAACAACGTCTTGCTGAAGAACGATACAATCTCGGTGCGGGAACACTATTGGACTTGATCATTGCAAATGCTAACCTCGCAGAAGCCGAAGCGAATAATGTTAATGCAATTTTCAGTTTTCAATTAGCAATACGTGAACTTGAATACCTAACAGGAGAGGAGCTATACTAAAACTATGGCTGTTAAAAAATCAAGACGTAAACTTATCATTCTGATTTTTGGTGGATTGTTTTTAATTCTTGCACTTGCTGTCATATTCGGCACTTCACGGGATAATGCCATAGCCGTACAAACTGAAACCGTTGAACGGCATGAGATAGTGCAAATTGTCACCGCTTCTGGACGAATATTTCCCGAGACAGAGGTGAAAATTACTGCCGAGGTCAGCGGTGAAATTGTTGAGATGCCCGTGCGGGAAGGCCATCAGCTAGAACGCGGCGATTTAATCGTCCGGATTCGTCCCGATGCCTATATAGCATCCCGCAACCGGGTACAGGCAGCATATCAAGGTGCCCGTGCAGAATTACGGCGGGCTGAGGCAAGCCTTGAACAAGCACTGTCAGAATATACCCGCGCACAGGAACTATTTGCAAAAGAACTTTCTTCTGAATCCGAATTAATATCGGCAAGAACGACATACACAGTGGCTCTGGCAGGTAAAGAAGCTGCCCAACATCAGATCGAACAGGCCAAAGCATCGCTCGAAGAAGCTGAGGAAAACTTAGAGCGAACCAATATCTACGCACCGATGGCGGGTACCATTACCAGAATCGATTCTGAAATCGGTGAGCGTGTCGTCGGGACCGGTATGATGGGCGGTACCGAGATTATGGTAATCAGCGACCTCTCACGAATGGAAGCCCGTGTCGATGTTGATGAGAATGACGTTGTGCAGGTATCTATCGGTGATACGGCACGCGTGGAAGTAGATGCCTATCCCGATAGAATATTTGACGGTGTAGTTACCGAAATTGCACATGCTGCAAAAACACGCGGGATGGGAACGCAGGAAGAAGTCGTAAATTTCGAAGTCCGGATCAGTATTGTCGAGCCGGAGGTAATGTTGCGCCCTGGTATGTCGATGATCGCCGATATCGAAACAGATATCCGTGAAGATGCTATCGCCGTTCCTATTCAAAGTGTCACGGTCCGACTGGATGAAACAGCACAACAAAATACACGGCCGACTGACCGGCGCCGCGGCCGCACACGAGACCTGCCTGATGAAATTGTATTTGTGGTCGACGGCGATAAAGTAAAAGCTGTGCCGGTAACCCGCGGTATTATGGGTGAACGATATGTGGAAATTGTAAACGGGCTCGATGAGGGTGTCGAGGTAGTAACCGGAAGCTTCAGGGCAATTAACCGGGAACTTGAAGACGGCGCCTTAGTGCGGGTAGATAACGATCGGCAACCAAACATCGCTGAAAGAAATTAATTCGGTTATATATAACGTAAAGGAATTACACAATGGAAAATATCATAAAGATCCGGAACATCAGTAAGGAATATGATATGGGTGTGGAAATCGTTCACGCACTGCGTGACGTTTCAATGGATATTAACAAGAACGAATATTTGGCGGTAATGGGCCCGTCCGGTTCGGGAAAATCAACGCTCATGAATATTCTCGGCTGCCTTGATACACCAACAAGAGGGTTGTACGAATTCAACGGTCTCAATGTCAGTAAAATGAATGATAACGAACTTGCCAGAATCAGAAATAAAGAAATTGGCTTTGTTTTTCAAACTTTTAACCTTCTTGCACGGTCGGATGCGCTGCATAATGTTGAACTCCCGCTCATCTATGCGGGGGTATCCTCAGGCGAGCGCAAACGTCGTGCGAAAAAAGCACTGGAAGAAGTCGGTCTCGGCGACCGGATCACACACAAACCAAATGAACTATCTGGAGGTCAACGGCAACGGGTTGCGATTGCACGAGCACTCGTGACAAGACCATCTATCATCCTTGCCGACGAGCCGACCGGTAATCTCGATTCCAAATCAGGTGATGAAATTCTCGGATTGTTCGGTGAACTCCATGACCTTGGAAATACCATCATCGTCGTTACCCATGAAGAATATGTGGCTGAACATACCAAAAGAATTGTCCGGCTTAAAGACGGATTGATCGAAAGCGATGATGGTGTAAAAGAACAACGTGTTGCAAACGGTGTACAGGAAGGGGCTCTTTAGCGTATGTTATTCTTGCATGAACTGCGCGAAGGAATCCGGATTGCCATTGAAGCGATACGAGCAAATAAATTACGCTCGGTGCTGACGACCGTTGGTGTCGTTATCGGGATCGTATCCGTCACGCTGATGGGAACGGCGCTTGAAGGCATGAACCGTGCATTCGATGAAAGTATTGAATCGATCGGCGCCGATGTTTTATATGTTGAGAAATTTCCCTGGTTCGGTGGCGATGACTGGTGGACGTACCGGAACCGCCCGGACATTACTATGAGTCATTCCTCCGCCCTCGAACGACACGCAACAATACCACAAGCAGTTTCGCCATCAGCTATGACTATATCGCGAATGAGTTTTCGTGAACGATCAGTTGATGGTGTCTATATTTCTGGAACAACACACCGCTATACTGAATTTACCGGCACAGACCTTATGGTCGGCCGTTTTATGACTCAGGCGGAATCCGAAAGCGGCAGACCGGTCACCGTGCTCGGTTCCGAAGTTGCAGAAAGATTGTTCAATGTTGAGAACCCCATCGGACAAACAGTAAAAATTAACAATTACTCCTTCCGTGTCATCGGGGTATTAGAACGGCAAGGTAGTTTCCTCGGGTTATTTAGCCTCGATAATCAGGCACTCATCCCCATGAACCGGTTCCTTCGCATGTACGGACACCGGCGAAATATTACTATCGAAGTTAAAGCAGGACATCTTGATTTAATTGAAGAAACGCGGGAAGAGATCCGAGGTATAATGCGACGTGAACGCCGCCTCGAACCATGGGAAGAAGACAATTTTGCGATCAATCAACAGGAGATGCTGACCAGCACCTTTGCAGGTATAAGCGCTGTCATCGGAGGGGTGGGTTTCTTTATTACCGGACTGGCATTATTTGTCGGCGGTATCGGAATTATGAATATCACCTATGTTTCTGTATCGGAACGAACGAAAGAAATCGGAATCCGGAAGTCACTCGGGGCACCAAATCGCTCGATACTTATGCAATTCTTAATGGAATCCGGATTCATCTGTTTGCTCGGCGGGATCATTGCGATCATTATTGCATATCCGTTGAGTTTGATAATCGATCAGGTGATCCCGACAGCTATGCCGGTTTCGATAGTTATTCTGGCATTGATTATCTCGTTTACCGTCGGTATCGTATCAGGTTTTCTTCCGGCATACAGAGCATCACGACTTGACCCCGTTGAAGCGATACGGCATGAGTGAGGGTAATAGGGATAGCTGAAGAGGGTGAGAAAAAACGAGAGGCGCCGGAATGTGGAGACTATCTGCGGGATGGGTTGCGGCGGGGCAGAATGGCCTCCACTTGTGCGATGAGATTGGAATAAAAAACCCTATTCGCTTGTTAGAAAGAGGACATAACAGTAACCATGCTCCATAATTTTTAAACGGAAAACACAACAAGAACAATGCAAATAAAAGAATCCATAGTAATGGCACTGGGAGCAATTCGCTCCAATAAGCTCAGGTCAATTCTTACACTTCTCGGCATTGCGGTCGGCGTGTTTTCTATCATCGCTGTGATGACATCGATGCGGGTTATGCAGAACAGTATCGAAAGCGGACTGACTGTCCTTGGAGCCCATACCTTTCAGGTTCAGAAATTTCCAGCCCTTCAGGTGGGACACGCCGACTGGCGCAGATACCGTCAGCGACAGGATATAGACTACGAACAGGCACGACTCGTTACCGATCGTGCTACTCTTGCACGGGCAGTAGGTATATCTGCCTGGCGTGGCGGAAGAATAGTCAGATCGGAATTTGAACAAACCAATCCAAACGTTAGCATTAGCGGGATGAATCCGCAGGGCATGCAGACAAACAACTGGGACATTGCAGAAGGCCGTTTCATAATCGATCAGGAAGTAGAGTATGCGCGCAACGTTGCCGTACTTGGCGCCCGCGTAGCTGAAAGGCTATTCCCCTACACATATCCGGTAGGAAGAGAAATTCGAATCGAAGGCGAACGATTTAGCGTTATTGGAATTCTCGAAGAACGAGGAAGTTTTCTTGGCAGCGAACAGGATAATTTTGTAGTCATCCCCATAACTGCATTCTTTAAACTGTATGGAAAAGACCGTTCACTCGGAATCAGTGTCCAGGCACGGGGTCCTGACACATATCACGAAGCTATCGAACAGGTTCGCGGCATTCTACGGGTTGCGCGACACGTACCGCCCGGTGATCCGGATGATTTTGAAATTGTTTCCAACGATAGTCTGATTGAAGAGTTTAACCAGTTAACGTTATATATTCGTGCCGGAATAGGATTTATCAGTTTTATTGCATTGCTTGCTGCCGGTGTTGGTATTATGAATATTATGCTTGTATCGGTAACGGAGCGTACCCGCGAGATTGGAATCCGGAAAGCAGTCGGCGCCCGGAAGAAAAATATTATGAGTCAGTTTGTACTTGAGGCGATCGCACTGTGCCAGATCGGCGGAATTGCCGGTATAGCACTAGGAGTAATCGGCGGAAATATAGTAGCGATGTTGCTTTCATTCCCTCCGGTGTTCCCGTACGATTGGGCATTGATCGGATTAGCCATTTGTTCGATTGTAGGAATCGTGTTTGGAGTCTATCCTGCGTGGAAAGCAGCGAATCTCGATCCGATCGAATCGCTTCGGTATGAATGATCCGGTTTTTAGTTCAGAATTTCGGTGTCCGTTGATTCCCATCAACGATTAAACCAATAACAATTAACCATCATACACAATCAATTTATTATGCAGTCGATCATCTTCATTGTTATTTTGTGTTTTTTCTTCCTCAACACAACCAACGCACAAATAGATCCATCCGCTGCACAGCGGTATTTTGCGGAAGTACAGGAGCTCCTTCAACGTGACGGGGGGAGATTATGGGGAAAATCGATTGAGGGACCGATATTGCTTGTTCACCGGGAGAGCAGGCAGGTTGTCGCAAGCCGTGCCGACCGTGAAGGCATTCTTACACGCCGCGGCAATGTCTATACCGGAACATTGCCGGAAGAGATCCCCATAGCCAACACTGCCGTGGAATGGGCGGGTGTGAAGTGGGCAATGATCATGACGCCTGTGTCGGACGAAAGGTATGCCCGTAATGTTCTTTTCATTCATGAGCTCTGGCACCGTGTTCAGGAAGGAATAGGATTTCCGCCGTCGAATCCGTCAAACAACCATCTTAACGCAAAAGAGGGACGCATCTGGCTGCAACTTGAAATGCGGGCACTGCAACAGGCATTAAACAATTCAGGTGACCAACGCCGTGAAGCATTACGCGATGCGCTGGTATTCCGTGCAAAGCGGTACTCGTTGTATCCGCGCGGTGAAGATGAGGAACGACAGCTCGAAAACCACGAAGGACTTGCAGAATATACCGGCATTGCGCTGGCAATTTCATCAGCGGATGACCGACGCAGATTTGCCATACAAAAACTGCGGCGGGCAGAACGCCTGCAAAGTTATACCCGGGCGTTCGCATATCATACCACCCCCGCATACGGCATATTGCTCGATGAGGTTGCATCCACCTGGACACGTTCGTTTACCCACCGTGAAAATCTTCCCGATGTGGTGAAGAACCGGTACGGTATTCGTCTTCCGGCATCACCTGCCGATGAGGCACACCGGCGCGCAGAGGTGTACGGCGGCAATACTATCATTGCACTTGAACGGGAACGCGACCGTGAGCAGCAAAAGACACTCGCCGAATACCGGAAACGTTTCATTACACAACCGCACCTCGTGCTGCCGCTCGAAGGACAACGTATCACATTCGACCCGAGAGCCGTAACACCGCTCGACGATCACGGACGCGTGTATACTATTCTGAATGTATCGGATGTCTGGGGAAGCCTCACGGTAACCCGCGGTGCATTAATACCGGAAGACTGGAGCCGTGTGATCGTCGATCTGCCTGATGACCGGCGTGGAAGAAAGATCGAAACGAATGGTTATGTGTTGGAGTTACGGGAAGGCTGGGAGATAATACCGGGTGACCGTGACGGAGTGTATACGGTCAGACGGAGAAGGTGAGATTTTGTTTCAGCAATTTAGTAGAGGATTTTATTTATAATAAAATTATCTTTGCGTACTCTGCGACCTCTGCGTTAAAGTTTTTGTTTCATTCTTTCTATCTACCATGGATTTCACCGTAAATGCAACGCTGAGAGCGCTGAGTAGGCGAGAGGGGATTTCACCCTCTCGCCTCTCGCAGAACCGTACGTGACGGTCTCCCGTCATACGGCTCGTGTTATTCTTAATACTCAATACCAGTAACCTTTTTCCCAGTGATAAAACATTCTCGGGTGAGCCTGTCTTAACACTTTGAGTTTCGTATCTGCCCTTCGATAACCGAATTTGCGCTTTCAGCATCAACTCGTGGTCTATCTCGTAGTGTCGGAATGCCTAATCGTCGCATCTTGCCGTCCTTTTTCGGTATCTCTACCTCACGAACGGCCTGCGGGTGGTAACTGCCAGACGCTAACCGGTTCCAGATAACGTATAGATTATCTTCAACGTTTTTATCGAAGGCAACCCAGCTTTCATTATCTATACCGGCCGCTTTGCCGCCCTTCCTTGCCTTACGGTAGGCTTTTACCACCTGGGCAAACTCTATTGGTACTGGCTTGTTTACGTGTACATTCATTTGTTAATCCTCCTCCGATACCGCTCACTGCCGATACCAGAGTTGTTGTAGTAAATGGGCACTGAATAACCCGAACCCTTCGCTCCTCTCCGTTTTAGCGGAGTATCATCACTACTATGGTTCAGTCCAACTTCCTGAAAGCTCAGCTAATCTCTTCTTATGCGATTTCGTTACTTCATCGGCGATTCATTTGCATTCATCTCTTAAAACCATACCTGACGGTTTTCCCGCCTTTTCTCCATCCGTTCACTACAGCAGCCTTACGGCATTTGCAGCGTGGAGCGGTTTGACAAGTCCGCCTGTACAGCCTTGTCGATACTTCGTCCCGGGTAACACTCCCGGGGTTGTATCATCTTCATTACAGCATGAAAAGGAACTCCTGTGGTTCCTTATCTTCACGGCACAAGCAAAGAGCGCTGAGGAAAAATACATCATTATTATCTTTGCGTATTCTGCGTTAAAGGGAGCATCCGCATCTGCGCTCTCTATTTAAGGAAAGCGCGAGGAGCTCCCCTCTTGAAGAGGGGTGGGGGGTGTGTGCCTGTCGTTTTGCAGATATACCGAGTTTTCATTGTTTTCACATAATCACCTCATCCGCAGCAACCGCAACCCGTTCGCGATCACGATCAATGCCGCACCTTCATCGGCAGTGATCGCCATCCACAAAGTCGCATAACCCGGTATGGCAAGTACCAGAAACACAAGCTTGATACCGATCGATAGTATAATATTCTGTTTTATGATCTGGACCGTCTTCCGGCTTAATCGCTTCAGATATGCCAGCTTTGTAAGATCGTCTCCCATTAATGCGATATCTGCTGTCTCGATTGCCGTATCGCTTCCCGCGGTCCCCATTGCAATACCCACATCGGCAGATGCAAGAGCCGGTGCATCGTTTATACCATCGCCTACCATAGCCACCTTCGAATCCTTCCTGAGCTCTTCCACCGCTTTGAGTTTATCCTCCGGTAAAAGGTTCGCACGGACAGCATCGATCCCCAACTGGTCCGCTATCTCCTGTGCCGTTTTTTCGTTATCACCCGTCAACATAACAATTGCATTGACATCCTCATTGTGCAGTCGCTGAATAGCTTCCTGGGCATTCGGACGGAGTTTATCTGCAACCCCGATGACACTCACCGGCTGTACATCATCCCATAAAATGAGTACCGTCTTACCCTCATCTTCAAGACGGTTTAGTTCCCGGTGAATAGCGGGCGTGCACTTTCCCTCTTCCTCACAAAACGAGTGATTACCGATCACATACCGTTTTCCGTTTACAAACCCGGCTACTCCTTTTCCGGTAACCGCATTAAACTTTTCTATGGTAACATTATCTATCGCAATGTCTTCCTCCAACGCAGAACGTAGTATTGCACCCGCTATGTGATGCTCTGAATATCGTTCAAGCGAAGCTGCTATAGTGAGAATATCTCTCTTAGTCAGTGAGTTTAGCGGTACAATATCGGTAATGCGGGTACTCCCCTCGGTCAACGTTCCGGTTTTATCGAATACAAACGTCCGTATTGATGACAGCGCTTCGAGATAGACGCCGCCCTTGATAAGAATACCCTGCCGTGCCGCATTTGTCAATGCGCTAACAAGCGTGATCGGCGTGGAGATCACAAGCGCACACGGACAGGCAATAACCAGCAGCACCAGCGCACGATAAAACCATTCGGTAAACGGTAGCCCCATAACCAGCGGCGGAAATGCCGCAACCAATACTGCAAGCACCAGTACCGACGGCGTATAGATCCGCGCAAACCTGTCGACGAATTTCTGTGCGGGTGCGCGCCTGCTCTGTGCATCCTCGACAAGATGTATTATATGAGCAAGTGTTGTGTTATCCGAGGTGGCAGTGACACGCACTTCAAGCATTCCCCGCAAATTGATAGTACCGGCAAAAACCTGTCCGCCCTTCTTCTTCCCGACCGGCCGTGACTCACCGGTAATCGGTGCTTGATTGACTGAGGAATG
>PWXV01000325.1 GCA_003568415.1 Ignavibacteriales bacterium | reverse complement strand
TCGAGAATTCTCCCGTACCGCACTGCACATTGCATATCAAAACATTCCGTCGACGTGAATCCTTGAGCAATCAATGTCGATTGGACAGTGGGCACTGTCGGTATAGTAAAATCGCCGACAATTGACAGTTCCTGCCAGATAAAATCGGTAATCAGATCCAGAGTTGATTGCTCGGCTTGCTCGTTCACAAAGGGCAGGATTACTATTTTTGATTGACTGTATGAAACGCTCGCTGACAATGTAAGATATATAAAAATAGCAATGTATTTAAAAAAACTATTTGTTAGACGCATTTGTTCCTCCAATAACGACTAATAAAAATACTTATTGTATTTCTTCTATGACCCGCATTGAGTCATTACGCGGGTTCGCCGGAACTTCAATACCTCTTCTTCTTTTTCCCTGTCTTTCAAGAATATCAGGGAAAACGCCTTTGTTCATGGATTCACCGGTATCCGGGAATTGAAAACTGTTATTTTCTTCCATTATCCCTTCATCGAAAAATACTGTTGTTTCTTCATACACCGGAAAGCCAAAACGCGCTATCTCTCCGGGATCCGGGGGTTTCACGGTAAATTCATAACTAACCTGTGTCCCCTCGGGAGGACCGCCACTTACCGGACCGAGTATAATCCGGTCGCACTGATAAATGGTTAATGTAAATGTACCTATATCATCCGGTGCATATATCACGGTAACCGTTGCCGTGTATGTTCCGGGCGCCAGACTAAGGGGATAGACTCTGGCACCGCCGACCGGTGTCACACCTAAATTTCCCTGTCCCGAAATGGATAAAGCAAACGCATCATCGGGCAAACGTCCTGAGTCGTACAGGTGGGCGGTGACATTAAAGTTACCGAAAGCTTCACATCCCTCATCGATCAAGCCGTTGCCGTCGTTATCTATACCATCACCACAAATCTCCCGTGCACCGTGGCCTCCCGCCTGTACTACGCCCGGGTCGACATTATTATCGGCAAACTGATTTCCAAGTTCAGCAAACTCCTGCTCGTCACAACCGAAATTTTGTAAAAGCGATCCCATAGATGTCAATCCGGATTGTATATCTCCATACGGGCCGCCGAGCCGTCCGATTTCGGTAATTAACAACCGGGTATCCAGTTTAAATTCGAGATCCGGACAAAAGGCAATATTCATAAGCAATGTCGTACTCAGTTCCTGCACCCGCTCCATTAATTGTTCGTACCGGGTCAGGTCCCTTTGTGCACCCGAATAAGCAGTGGCAAGCATCGTGTTGTTACAAACACTCGATATCTGATCGTGCACGGTCTTTTGAAACCACTGATACCTTCCGTTAAAACTATTATATATGCCGTTCGCCTCGGCCACACTCTGCTGGATCATATCCCAATACCCCTGTATGATATTCTCATTACAGAGCTCATCATCGAACTCCTCATCACCGGCTATATCCTCAATCGCTTCTTCGATTGTTCCGCATTTTGTTAATTCTTCGATCCAATCGTAGCCCTCCGGACAGGCTACTTCAATTGTTGCGCTCCCGGTGATTCCTGAATACGTAGCCGTAATTTCATATTCACCCGGTCGTACCGCGGTGTAGGTGTTGACGCCGGGCGACCAGATTGCCAGTGAAGTGACCTGTTGTCTGCTGTAATCGCTCAATACCGCTGTTGCTTCGAAACTATTGGTTGTACCGACTTCCATTTTTACATTATCCGGTGTGATATGTAACTCCGCGATACCTACCTCACCGGTCAATCGCCAACGTGGAATATCGTGAAAATCATCGCTTGGCTGGATAAGTAATTCGAGTGGCCTCGATTCCATTCCATCTTTTATAGCGGTTAGTTTCAATATTGCATTTGTTGCGTGGACCATTACCAATAATTTAAATTTTCCATCAGCATCGGTAACTAATTGCCGGCAGTCTGTATATATACTGCAGTCAGTCGGTTCGGCAGAAATCGTTGCCCGTTCAACCCACGTATCTCCTTCTGATCCATCCTTTACTACACGTCCCCGTACTATAACAGGATGCAGGTTGCTGAGTTTCTGCTCGGTTTCTGCATACCGATTCCAGGTTTCGCCGTTCTCGAGCACACGATTTGTTATCATCCGGTTGAATATTTGTTCTCTCCGTTCCTGGAACGTTTGTTTCGTCACCATAAACTGTGCCTGATCACGCAGCATAGAATAATACACCATTTCACCGCATCCCAGTCTCACATTATCCAACCGGTTTAAATAACTGAGGATATTGTGAATAATCTCACCGGCTTGTTTTTTCAATTGGATAAAATTACTGTTGAAAAATGTATGCAAAGTGACCGGATCATTCACCCGGTCTCTCATACCTGTTTCAATCAGGAAAGCCTGAATTTCGATAATAGCCTGAGACCCTCCCATACCGGAATTTCCTTCCAGGAATTTTCCATCGGACCAGAAATAAAGTTTGCTCATATCATCCATGTCAAAGAATATATTATCGAAAGCCGTCGGACACGCGGTATGACCCGGGAATCCTTGTATAAAAGCTATGTTTGTTGGATCTCCTGTGCTATACCAGTCATCGATTGAACGGTGTGTTCCATCACCCAGACAACCCTGTTCCCGCATCCGGATCACCTCACCGGTACGAATAGCAGCACTTAACATCTCCTTTCCTACCTTTGCATAAAGATTTATAAATCTCCCCAGTACCGGGACTTTTCCGCTGTATTTTTCCATAAGACTGAAAAGAGCTATCAATTGTCCTCCCGGTTCCCCTCCGTGAAAACCCTTGTAAAGTGTTCTCATATCTTCTATAGGGCTGGCACCGTACTTTTGATAGAATTGTTCCCATTCTCCAACCTTATCTACCCATTCTCCAGTAAAACCGAACTGTTCAAGCATTTCCTGATATTTAGACGTTGATATTTCTTTATCCTGATATGCTTTTGTCAATTTCTCTATTTCTTCTAATTGCTTTTGAGCATCATCGGTTAGTTTTTGCAGATCATTCAGAACCTGTCGGCTTCTTCCTTGTTTATAATCCTCGATAAGATAGTTAACTCCTGGATTCCTTTCTAAAAAAGCATTGATCTCGGCATCGATATCGACACCGGTTCTGTCTTCAAAGTGCTGTTTAATTTCCTGAAATGCCTCATTCAACCGGGCACTCGCTTCATCGACAACAGCGTCATATAACTCATCTCTTTTTTCTTCAAGGGCTTCTTTTATTCTGGAGATGGCTTCTTCTTCAAGTGCGCTCACGAGTTGATCACGATCAACCTGTAACGCCTGTGACAGAGCGGTTACCGGTAACAACAAAAACAGTATCGGAAAAAAAATGACCGGAAAATAAGAGGTTTTCAATACACGAATATAAAATACACTGGTCTTCATAATTTCACCCGAACATTAATTATTGTCCAAATCGATACCCCAGACCGGCACGGAATACCATCCGTGAGCGGTTGGAGATGGGTTCTATACTGACACTCGTCGTCTCGTCTACATCGAGACCGATGCTGTAATGGTTGATATCGAACGTAAGATCCATTGCAGGCATGATGGGAATACGCGCAGCTCCAGTAAACGTAAACGTGTGCGGCTGACGCGTCACCAGTTCCCCCCTGCTCGTCAGACCTGTAGGTGATATACTCAACTCGTGACCAAAGACAAAACTTCTTTCATAACGGGTTGAGATATGAAAAGAACTTTTTTGAATGAAAAAGTTGGCAGTGCAATCCAATCCGGCACGAATACTGTTACCGTCCCGCTTTAGGATCCTTTCGTTCTCATTGATTAAAAGGTGAGCACCGGCAATCGGACCTATCTCGATAACCGAATATTTCCATGCATAGCGTGCAAATATATCAATATGATGGTTACGAACTATATCATCGGAAAAGGTGTTCCACACTCGTCCGAAAAGTCCGGCTTCAAAGACATTGTCACTGCCACTCCGATACCGGTCAAGCCGTGTATCGAGATAGTGGACCTGTTGTTCGCCGCCGTTCGGGAAGAGCACAAGCAATAGCCCGGCTCCGTCCCGTGAATACGTAAATCGCCGGGTATTTTGCCGGCTCATCTGCCATCCGAGTTTGATGTAATCCCGTTCCGAAAAATTCGGAAATTGCTTACCGATAATACTGAACCGTTGATTTCCACCCTGTCTGTTCCATGCTACATCCAAGCGCTCCAAAGTATAATTGTTTGCTTCAGACTCCGCAGCATAGGAGAATTGTTCCAACTCCACATTAACCGAAAATGTCCCCTGTTGCTGTCGTCTGACATATTGAAATTGCGGAACAAAGCGCTTAAAATCGAGGAAGCTGATATCGCTGCTTTGAATATTGCCCCTGAGCTGTACGACAATTCTGCTGTCCGGATTGTTCATTCTCATGCCAGCCTGAAAACGACCGCTGTTAAACTCGTTCCCTCCCTCAACCTGATATGATTTACTGTCATATGAAAACTGTGAGAAAAATTCCGACCGCCGCGAAACAGGGGAGGTAACATCAAATCCCAGTGTATAGTGATTAAAATTATTACGATCAAAATTTTTATCATCGTAACCGGTATAGTTAACCCGGCTGTTAATGGTCAGTCCGTTCACGGTGCGGTATGCATAGCCCACACCAACATTGTTCGTTGTAAAGGGTGTCTGAATGACATCGTTCCGGTGAGCAAGCGAAAGGTTGAGGTGCGACCGATCGTTAATAATTTTCCGTCCCGAAATATTTATATGCCGTGAGGTAAGCGATTCCTCACCTCCGGATTCATAAGCCGAGCTGCCCAGGTGCAGCGTTATCGTTCCTGAATAACCCGGCGGGATTGCCGATAGAATACCGGCAGGTGTGAACTCTCGGTGTCCGGCTATTTTCCCATAGTAGTGATTTGCATATGCGTGGTATTCATGAATTTTATCCCGCTCACGGTTGATCTCCTGATAGACGTTGAAAACGGTTTGCTTATCGGCTCCTGATAGAGAAGCGTAACTGTCATCAACAATTTGAATTATCGTTGCGGCAGAATCATATCGTGCACCGATTGATTCTATCATACCGGATGCAAGCATTAGTATGTCTTCTAAATCTTTGTCCGGTTGTGCTTCCCTATCTTCCCGCACCGACTCCAGGTGAGTTGTGAACACCTGAACCATTTCTTCGTGAATCCAGCCGGTACGTCCATCGGGCAAATCAATTCTGTACCAGTCGTCGTGTTTTTCCTGCGCAATAAACTCCTCGTGCATCCGTGCAACTATCATCGTAGCCGATGCAGGCGTGAATGATTCGCGGATAGCCGCTACCGGAGTAATTATTCGGGCTGTCTGCTGTGTGGATAGAGTTGTCGGTGTATCCAATTCTTTTAACAATACCAGTAACGGTAAAGAAGTGTTCCGCATACTCTCCCGCAATACTTGTAATTCGGTCAAAGATCGTTCTAACATTTCGTGATCCGGAGCTGAACCGGTTGCAGTATCGGCGAAGAAAAAAAGGAGGAATCCACAGAGCAGCCATGTGCAAGGTTGAAAAATCACCGGTATTTTTAACTTCATATTCGTGTTCTCCTTGTAAACTTGGAAGCAAAAAAGTAAAATTCACAAACAGTCAATTAGTCATCCCTGATGCAACGAACAGAAAGACCATCTCGCATATCGCTGATTTTCCGGTACACATCGCTGTGATGCGAATTCAGGCTGCGACTAAAGGCACTCAGCCAACCTTGTTTCTCCGACGAACTCCACCAATAACCGTGGTATCCGATAGAGGAGAAAGTACCAAAGTAGTCAGAAAAGCCGCCAGGAAAACCTGAGAAGCCGCTTTCATTTGTGGCTCCCGTATTTGGACTTTTCCATCCCGGAGGAGCATCCGGATAAGT
>PWXV01000342.1 GCA_003568415.1 Ignavibacteriales bacterium | reverse complement strand
CCCGGAGAAGGACTTCATCTCCATGGCAAGTTTCTTCGAGGATAGTTTGCCATTTTTCGGGCTCGCTGTCCAGAATAGTATCGAGGATCTCTTCGACTTTATTCCAGTGTTCCGGAGTCATTGATTTGGTCTCCGTTAATTAATGTTTGGTATGTGACAAATATGTGAACACCCATTTTTTTGGTATGGTTCATCCGATATTATTAAACTTTTTAATTAATAAAAATCCGTGAAATCATAATTATTAACAAATTAAATCAACCGGTGTCGGGATACTTTACAATTTGACGTATTATGAAATATGAGTGCGCTCCGGTGTAATCTGTCATTTTTCATTTTGGTGCCATTTCAATTAAATAAAATTTCGTTTGTAGTTATGTGCGATAGAGATGTGGGGTTCACCTTTTAGGTGATTCCCTCCTGCGGGAGGGAATTCCCGCCAACAAGTGGGAACTATCTTTTAGATAGACCCTACTTTTCCATCTCACGTTTAAAATATATCATTTCGTTATATGAAAAATGAAACCTGAATAAATTGAAACGGCAGTAGAAGAACACATATAATACGGAATGTAGGAGGATAGAATGAAAACATATCTAATTGCAGGTTTTATTCTGGTTTTGATGAGTTCGTCCGCGTCGCTTCACTCCGAGGATATCCCTCGAACCATCTCGCATCAAGGTATTTTAACCTCATCCGACGGCATATTAATCGAGAATGGCAGGTATACATTTACGGTCGGCATATACGATGAAGAAATATCCGGGGAGGCATTGTGGGCAGAGACTCAAACAGTTGAAGTAATAAACGGAATATATACTATTCAACTTGGAATCATTGAACCGCTTAATCTCGATTCTGATACACAATACTGGATCGGCATCTCGGTCGACGGCAGTAATGAATTGAATCCCCGTATACCATTAAGTTCAGTTCCCTATGCCTTTCACGCACAATCCGTACCTGACGGTTCGATCAACTCCGCAAAGCTTGCCGATGAATCCGTCACTCAGGAAAAACTACACCCGGATATCTCACTTCCCATCGGCGGAAGTGCGGGAGGCGACCTTACAGGTATGTATCCCGATCCTACTATTGCATACGGTTCGGTGAATACTTCGAAACTTGCTGACGGTGCTGTCACATCGGATAAGTTAGCAACTGACATTAATATTACAACCAAAGGCACAGTTGAGGCTAGTTCATTTAAAGGTGATGGTTCTCAACTGATTAATTTACCAGGTGGTGGATTCGAGTTGCCGGTTTCCCGCGAAACATCTACCGCAGAACCTGCATTCCTCATTAGAAATACAGGAGACGGTAATGCAATGCAAGGAGAGTCAACATTCGGAGGAAATTTTGGTGTCTATGGTTTATCGAGTTCAGGATCCGGAGGCGGAGTATACGGAGAGGCATCATCTCCAAGTGGTTTTACGTATGGAGTTTATGGAAAAACCGCATCGACCATAGGTAGAGGAGTATTTGGGTTTGCAACGTCTTCAAGCGGATCTGCATATGGCGTACATGGAATATCTCAAGCCGAAAACGGTCGAGCGGTCTACGGGCAAGCGAGTTCAACAAACGGCCAAAATTTCGGGGTTTATGGACAAACTAACTCATTAAGCGGAACTGGGGTATATGGTGAAGCTACAAATTCAGGTGAGGATGCTTTTAATTACGGTGTTTACGGAATTTCCCGGTCTCGTGTGGGGATTGGTGTTATGGGTGAAGCAACATCCGGATCTGCAGCAACTGTTGGTGTCCGTGGTAGGGCAGGACACAAAGGTGTCGAGGGAGTTGCAACAAATACCGGCGGCACAAATTTCGGTGTTTATGGAATTACTTTTTCAGATGGATTTTTTTCAGCAGGTGTTTACGGACGTTCGAATAATCAGTCAGGAGTAAATTATGGAATTCGCGGAAGTGTTCTCTCTCCCGATGGATATGCCGGATACTTCCTTGGCCGTGTGCATGTGGATGGAAATCTTTCCAAAGCCGGAGGATCATTTGAAATAGACCATCCTCTTAGTCCTGAAACCATGATCCTCCGCCATAGTTTCGTAGAATCACCCGATATGATGAACGTTTACAATGGATATGTAATCACCGACGGATCCGGAGAAGCTATCGTACATCTCCCCGATTACTTCGAGGCGCTGAACCGGGATTTCAGATATCAACTGACCGTCATTGGTGAATTTGCTCAAGCTATAATTGGTGAAAAGATCAGCGGGAATAGATTCACCATACGAACTGACAAACCTAATGTTGAAGTATCGTGGCAGGTAACCGGAATACGAAAAGACCTTTGGGCTGAGAAAAACAGAGTCGTGGTCGAAGAACTGAAAGAACCGGAGATACAGGGTTTTTATCTACATCCGGAAGCTTTCGGTCAACCGAGGACACGCTCTATTGAATGGGGCAGAAATCCCGAAGCAATGAGACAAATGGAGGAGGCTATACAACGTATAGAAAATGAAAGTGTTAACTAAGATAATACCCTGATGAAGGTGGGAATTGTTTTGGGTTTCGTGTTTTTTTCGTATTGAGGATAGACAGCATACCTTTCACATATGCCTTAATCCGAAACTCAGGACCCAATAAAATATATAATGGGATTATATTATGAAATATTTTATTTGCGTCGCCTGTTTTCTTTTCACTTTTACCGGCATCGTCATGCTTGTTGCATCGGATATTCCGCACACGATCGCACACCAAGGCGTGCTATCATCGAACGATGGTACACCTGTTGAGGACGGGATGTATGTCTTTACCATCGGCATCTATGATTCAGAATCGACTTCGGAAGCATTGTGGACAGAGACACAAACCGTCGGCGTGATAAACGGTATTTACAATCTTCTGCTCGGCACCGTTGAACCGCTCGACGTCCGGTTTGATACACAATACTGGATCGGCATCTCAGTAAATGGCGGTGATGAACTGAACCCCCGCATTCCATTGAGTCTGGTCCCCTATGCCTTTCAGGCGCAATCCGTACCGGAGGGCTCTATCACTTCAACAAAGCTTGCCGATGAATCGGTAACTCAGAAGAAGATACACCCTGATGTATCGCTACCTATAGGCGGCAATGCAGGTGGCGCTCTTATGGGAACGTATCCCAACCCGCAAATTGCAGACGGTGCGGTAACATCTGCCAAGATCGCCAACGGTGCAGTGACCTCGGGTAAATTATCGTCGACCATCAACATAACCACTACCGGTACGATTGAGGCAGGTGCTTTTAAGGGTGATGGTTCCCAGCTCACCGGCATACAGAATGATGAGATCGCATTGCCCTTCTCGGGTGAAACATCCACGACAGAGAGTTCATTCCTGATAAGAAATACGGGAAATGGATCCGCCCTGAGAGGCGAAGCAACAACGTCGAGTGGCTCTACAGCGAATGGAGTACATGGTATCTCTCAGTCAACTCACGGACGTGGGGTACTTGGGGTTGCACTTGCTCAGGAGGGAAAAAATACAGGCGTTTCAGGTCTTTCTCTCTCAAATGTAGGGAGTGGAGTCAGAGGAGAGGCACTCGCTCCATCTGGAACCACATATGGTGTATACGGTCGATCAGCATCACCTTCAGGAATCGCAGTCCAGGGCGAACACGCAAGTGGTACTTATGGCCGATTAGGAACCCAGGTAGATGGAGTGGTTGGGAGATCCAATCACGAGGATGGTTATGGAATTTATGGTCTACAGGGAGCCGGCTCACATGCCGGTTACTTTAGTGGTCGTGTTCGCGTCCTCGGCACCCTTTCTAAATTTGGGGGATCCTTTGAAATCGATCATCCTCTTGATCCCGAAAACATGCTCCTTCGCCACAGCTTTGTCGAATCACCCGATATGATGAATATCTACAACGGTAATGTCGTAACGAATGGAATAGGTGAAGCTGTCGTATATCTCCCCGACTACTTCAATGCTCTCAACCGTGATTTCAGATATCAGCTCACCGTCATCGGTGAATTTGCACAGGCAATTATCGCCGAGGAAATTGCGGGTAATCGATTTGTTATCCGGACCGATAAGCCGAATGTAAAAGTCTCCTGGATGGTGACGGGTATCAGAAAAGACCGGTGGGCTGAAGAAAACAGGATCGTCGTAGAAGAATATAAAACAGCAGAAATGCAGGGCTTCTATCTTCATCCCGAGGCTTACGGTCAACCGAGAATGCGCTCGGTTGAATGGGGGCGAGATCCCGAAGGCATGAAATATCTTGAAGATGAAACAATCAGGTTACAATATGAACAACATATAAGAGACAATCAACATACACTGGATAAGAAAATACGTATGGAAGAGTTCCGGGATCAAGATTAATTTTATTTTTAAATAAGTGTCATTCTATTTAATTAATTAGAAAGGAACATGTAAAATGAAAACAAAGATTCTCCTTATCGCATTTACAGTTGTTTTCTTCTCGATATTCACACACGGGATACTTTACTCTCAATATAAAATTAGTGCGTGGGTAACGGGCGGCGGCGGTGGAATATCATCGAACGATACTTACAGAATGATCAGTACCTTCGGGCAACCTCTTACGGGAATAAAGCAGAACGATACATTCATTATCCAATCCGGTTTCTGGTATGCTGCCGCATCATCGATTGTGACAAATATCGAGCGTACAGAAGAATATCTTCCGCATACATTTCGACTGGAACAGAATTTCCCGAATCCGTTTAATCCGGTTACACAAATTCAGTTCTCGATACCAGACCAGGATTTCACGACTCTTACGGTTTACGACATACTCGGAAGAATGATCGTACAGTTGGTAAATGAAGATCTTCAACCCGGTGAGTACACCGTGAGTTTTGAGGCAGGAAATATTCCAAGCGGAATGTACATTTACCGTTTGCAGTCGGGATCATACGTCAACCAAAAACGTATGTTATTAATAAAATAAGACAAAATTTTAGCTGACAAAAAAATACTATTATTACTTTTTTCCGTCCGGACTGTGTAAAAACGATTCTTCATAATCATTTACTGATCACGAAGGAGTTGGGATCGCTTATTTTTTCACAATCTCCAGCCGTAATTTATCTTTGTGCCAAATTTAATGTATCATTTAATGTCGGGAAGAATTTAATTTTTGCGTAATAATTGGTGTACATAAGCTGGAATAAAAAACAGGGCAGTAAGTATCATATCTTTTATGGCATGAAGTGTCTGTTGCCAAATCATCAGGAAGTGAGGATGCTATGAAATCGAATCGACTCATTCCCGTTTTCATTATTCTATGGATAATCATAAGTTTCGATGCACTTACCAACGATGACCACACAATCTTCCATCAGGGATTTCTTGCGGATGAAACCGGCGCATCTGTCGAAAACGGTGTATATCAATTTACATTTAATATTTACGATAACGAAATTTCCACCGAGATACTCTGGTCAGAAACACAATCTATTGAAGTAACAAATGGAATTTACAATGTCCATCTTGGAACAGAAACTCCTCTCGACCTGCCATTCGATCAAAAATACTGGATAGGCATAACAATAAACGATGGAGAAGAACTCTCACCACGTATTCCATTGAGCGCTGTGCCCTATGCATTTCATGCTGTATCCGTTGCAGAGGGGACAATAACAACGCTGCATATAAGAGATGGCGCTATAACCTCCGATAAAATTGAAAATGGAGCAATAACCGATGAGAAACTCAGTGAGGACATAAACATCAGCACTGACGGAACGATTGAAGCCGGATCATTCGTCGGCGACGGATCACTTCTCACCGGAGTCGAAGCTCATCAAATAGCTGATGGGTCGGTAACAACCGAGAAAATATCCGATCATGCAATCACACAGGAGAAGATACATCCCGATGTAT
>PWXV01000169.1 GCA_003568415.1 Ignavibacteriales bacterium | reverse complement strand
TTTCCCACACAAATAATGCAATCGTTGAGCGAGCGGTTGGTGGTTCCGATGATGAACTGGATCCTGCTTTCATTTTTACCGCTTCGTTTTGTGTCCGATTCACCCAACCCGAAGTTTGTGGCTGCAAACGGACAGTTTATTTTACTCAGCAGAGAAATATATTCTGTAATTGGCGGTCACGATGCGGTTAAAGGTAAAATTGTTGAAGATATGGAATTGGCGAGAAAAATAAAAAACAATGGGAACAAGATCATGACGCTTCTTGGCGGTGAGCTTATCTCGTGCAGAATGTACGATAATCTGGTCGACGCAGCGAACGGATTCACAAAGAACTTTTATGCGGGCTTCAATATCCCGCAATGGCTGTTTATACTATTCATTGCAGTACTTGCTGTTGTTTATTTAGTGCCTTTTATAGCAGTTCTTGAAAACGGATTATTTATATATCCGATTACCCTTATAATCCTGAACAGATTGTTCATCTCAATCATATCGCAACAGGCGCCGCTGTATAATATCATTTTACATCCATTTCAGATTTTACTCATGCTCATTATCGGTATCCGCTCGGTTGAGACATATTCTAAAGGACAGATTGTATGGAAAGGGAGACGTATATAAAACAATACGGAAAATACGTTTTTGTGTATATCATTTTTCTGGTTGGTGTGATCGGCCATACCACGAAACCATTGTTCGATCCTATGGTAGCGATTACACCATACACGCTCTTTATTATGGGAACCTTCGTATTATATCATACGGTCAGGAAAAACGGTTTACCGGTAATTCTCTGGATGGCAGGGACGTATATAGTAACGTTCACGCTTGAAGCGATAGGCGTTCATACCGGTTTAGTTTTCGGCGGGTACGATTACGGCGAGGTGCTTGCACCGCTGTTATTCGGGGTACCGCTCATCATAGGGTATAACTGGGTGTTCGTCGTACTTGGAGCAGCGTGTATAGCACAGCATTATATTACACGTCCCCTCATGTTTGCATTGATTACAGGACTTATTGCGGTTCTGTTCGATACAATCCTTGAGCCTGTTGCGATACAATTAGGATACTGGACATGGGATACGGGATATGTACCGCTGCAAAACTATGCGGCATGGTTTGTCATCAGCTTTGCAGCGGCGTTTGTATTAAAACAATTCAAAGTTGCTTTTTATACTCCGGTTGCTATACACTATTTTATTGCCCAGAGCTTATTCTTTATCGCATTGATTGTACTGCTTTAAAAATAAATCCGAACATACAACCCGGTCTGCTGGGCAAATTGTATATGATGAACCTTTGTTGTTATATCCGGTGAATTCTGTCCGGCTTCATTCGTAACTTCATTGTATGAATATCGCAGCGGAAGGAAATGAACGGATAAGCTGAGATTATTTATTATTTCATACTCCACACCGAGTGTAAAATTTACACCCAACGATAAAGTCTTCCTGGTATCCTCCGCAGATGTTTGTACAATTTCTTTACTTATACGAGAGTATCCGGCAGCCGGTTGAATACCAGCATATAAAGCAATAGAAGGATGCCGATAATAAAGCCGTCGAATTTCAGGCCCTGCGGTTATTAAAAATTCATTGACAGTCCGATAAGACTCCAGACCATGCTCCTCTTCAACATCCGACCAGCCAAGCCCGATGGAAAACAGCAGCATCGTTGTACGTGAGACCTTTTTCGAAACGGAAAGTTCAGTTGCATCCTGATTGAACAATTCCGCACTAAATCCCCAACGGGAATCGGCATTATTTTCCGTAGCGTGTGAACCGGCCAATATGCTCTGGAAACCGGTAATAATGACACAGAGTATAACCGCTATCGACGTTCTCATAGTTCTGCCCCTTTTTATTTATTTTGATTAGTAGTTTATTTGGCCGGTAATTATTACAAGGAAAACAAACGATATTGAAATGGTTAGAAAATCATAAATCTGACCCCCAATTGGATAGAATGATACCGTAACATTATCTTTTCATCTTCGGGTTTATGCAGCCACACTATGCCCGCAACTTTTTCACCGTTGTCTGTAATAACAGAGTAATTACTCCTCCTTTCAAGAACCGGTAAACTCGTTGCGAGATATCTCCATTCGGGACTTACCACTATTCTCCCCCATTGCTTCTCGATACCGACCCCATATGAAAAACCTATTACACGATCGGTTATCACGCTTGAGTTACCTTCAAACTCGCCTGTCAGTGTTTGGTTAATATCCCGGGGCTGAAATTGGACAACTTCACCGTGCAGTTTTTTGTTTAACCGCAGCCGTTCACTTCTTATTTCCCCGAATACATAAGGCTGCACAAACAACTTCAAAAAAGGAGGTGCATAGGCAGCGCCGTATATAAAACCCCGGCTATTATTTGATATTTGATATTGATCTGTCCGGTATTCTTCCGAAGAGTTCAATCCAAATAATAATTCCCAGAACAAAGAATTTACATCATCCTCAGGATACGAGTCATTATGGTATCCGGCATAAATACGCATCCCGTATGGAACGTACATTATTGCTTTACCGGACAACAAATAAACATTAGTGATATCACTTATCATCATACTATTAAAGTAACCAAAAAAAGGTCTTTCCTTTGTTATAGTTCCGTTAATACCATAAAATCCGAACCCCATCCCTACCTGTAATTCCAGTGCTACTCGAAACGAATTATCATTTCTTTTTGGAAACAGCATTTTGTGCGAAATGAAGGCATCCGGAAAATCATACCGAATACCAAAATTAATTGAATTGTAATCCATTTTTATTTTTTGTTCGTCGAGTATATCAAGTTCACCCAATGATCGTATTTTGTATATATTTTCCTGACCAATTTCATGGCGTATTATACGTTCTTCTATCGGAGAAATCCCAGAGTGATTCTTCCATTCAGAAGTAATTTTTATATTATTCCTAAGCGATATCTCAAATCCAAGTCCATACACAATATTCCGTACCCGTTTTGTTCTCATTAAAGTGGTTCCCGAGACTTCACCGGTTAGTAGACCGAAGATTGACCACCATTCATCCGACCGGCCAAGAATATATGTTCTTGACTCAAAACGCTCACTTCGGAGCTCGGTAAAAAAATACGGCTGAACATAATACTGCAAAAAAGACGGTGCATAAGAAATACCTGCTAAAAACCCACGGCTGGTGTTACGGATTTTATTATCGTACATTTCAAAGCGGTTTCTCATATCCTGTCTGTATATATTCGACCAATAATCAGCATCGGCATTTTGCTCGGGGAAAGAACCGTAATGATAGCCGCCGTATAACCGAAAACCAAACGGCATAGACAAATGAACGCGGGGTGATATTATATAACCATGAGTTATCTCATTAAGCCATTCACCGGCTATATTTTCTATAGGTCTTGGATCTGAAAATCCAACGCCCGATACAAATCCATAGCCGGTCTGCAATTCAACGCCAATGGAGAATGAATTATATTTTCCCTGCGTAAACAGCAACGCAGGGAAAAATAAAAGAATTATACTTATGATAACTTTATTTTTATATTCCACGGCACACCTTTTATTGTATAATTTCTCCATCGCCAAGTGGCGTTATATCGGAAAGATCAAAATAATGCTGGACTGAATTACTGCTTTTTGATCCATTATTGCCTCTTGCAACTACATAATATGCTACATACGGAGTTCGCCTTGGATAGCCGCTCCCCTGATAACCGGAAACATTTGCATGTATGTCAGTATATGTTGTACCTGTTGTCGATCCGTACAAATACCAAGTAGAACTTGTATCTATTTTTTTATATATCTCATAATAATTTGCATTCTGCACTGATGACCATGTGACTCTCGGATGTCCATTTTGAATCGAAGCGGAGACAGACGGTGTTGACAATGGAGATGTAAAGCTGCGTACAGAGGACCATGCACTCGCTCCTTGTTCATTTTCCGCTCTTACTCTCCAATAATATTTTGTACCCGGTGAAAATCCGCTCACGGATCTATTTGTGTTAGTAATACCGGATTGATTTAGAAACAGACTTGAAAAATTAGATTGAGTCGAAATTTGAAGTCTGTATGTTATTGTACCTCCGCCGCTTGATGCCGACCATGAAAAATAAATAGATGTTCCAATTGCGTTAAAACCATTCGCAGGAGATATTTGTGTAGGAACACTCGGTACACCTATCTCTGTTATTCGATGCCTATATGTTGCCTTTAATTCTTGAGATGGATAATAAACTCCATTATGAAAAATTTCGGTAAATGTATTCTTATTATTAGATGATTGACTTCCCGATGGATGTGAGTAACGTGTCCACACCCAGGGTCCAACCCATTCTATCTTGTGTTCTTTATTACCGACAATTTGTGTTCCTTCGATGAAAACAGCTCGGGTAGGTAAATCAGTTTGATATTGAATAGGGCCAATAGTCCATATACCAGTTTCTTGATGATTGCCGGGCACATACCATTCATCTCTTAGCTGATTATGGAGCTGTCCTGTAAATATCTCTGCGATCTTTTTTGTATATGCCGTATCGGATAAAGTCTTTTGTATTGATTTCTTTTCTATTCTGATTGCCGATTCGTTTTTAATCAGTTCACCCAGCACCCACTCACCGTCAATTTTTTGCATGCTATATTCCTGGTATACATCTGCATTAGAATAAGCTACATAACAAAACGAATCGGTTCTATCACGGTCGAGAACGCCGTAGGTATACCAGTTACTTTTTTCTATCGGTGTTTGCTGATACGCGGCTTCGAGTATCTCTAATGTGGCGGGATCTAATTCAGCATGCGAAGTGGATACGGGATTTTCAATTCCGAATTCATTCGATACTTCTACCGCTTGCTCGCATCCCATGTTCATAAACAGCAAAAGAATCAGAGAGAGAGAGAGAGAGAGAGAGAGAGCAAATATTGAGCCATTTCATGGTAGTACTCCCAAATATTATTTTGAGTGCGGGTATAGAGCTCCCCTTTAATTCGGTATGTGCTGCGATTACTCCGTCATCGCCAATGGTGGAAAGAGAATTGATGACTTAAGCGAATTTATACACAATAAAATCAAAAGTCAACACTACTTCAAAAAATATTTTGACATCAAAAATTATTACCACCTCAACCTCAACCCTGCAAAATAATTCCTCCCCGGCTGCGGGTATCCTTCAAAGTATTCATAAGCCGTGTCGAATAGATTGTTCACGCCGGCATTCACTGTCACCCTGTCCTGCCACGGAAACTCAACGTGCAGATCCGCCGTAATAAACCCGTCCGCAACACGTTCGCCGTCGGACGAACTGTACCGGTCCGTATACATTGTAACGATTGACCGCAGCCGGAATGTATCGAATAAAGTGTATGCTGTCTCCGTACGCAGGGCGTGATCGGGAATGTTGATGATCTTATCATCCGTCGTGCGGTTGTCGATGTGAATAAATGAATATACAAGGTCGATATCAAAACGTGCGTGCGGTTGGTAAAATGCATGGAGATCAAACCCGTATTTGTGCAAGCTGCCGATATTCACGTTCTGCTCAACAATATGCTCCGGGTTACCGGGATCAGGAACGGTGACGAACATGATGAAATCATCCACGTCGCTGAAGAACACTTCCGTTTTTATAAACACATCATCAAACAGCAGATCCGAGTAGCCAATCTCAAAATGTGTCGCCCGTTCCTCGCCTATTGATGGATTGGGAATAGTACGACCGAGTCGAAAGGAATACCGGTCGCGCATTGAAGGCAACCGGGTTTTCCGTGCTACCGATGCGTGAAGTGTTCCATTAGCTGAAAGATCCAGAAGCGCCGCCAGTTGCGGGTTAAATGCAGTTGTACCTGTATTGGGAAACCGGTTAATGGAACCATCATCATCGTCAAAGTATTCTGCACGATAGGAACTCAAACGGTCAATACTTGCACCGGCTACGATTGAAACATCCCGGGCAACGGGTGCCGATATCTCAACCGCCGCCGAGAGAATTTCATCGGCAAAAGTGAGCTGCGGTTCATCATCCTGCCGTTCCCGGTGAACATCCTTTTTATAATGAACTGCGGTACGTATACTTCCAAATGAACCGGCATCTACCGACATCTCTGCCGACCCGCCATAGGTGTAATCATTATAATAACTCCGGAAAGAACGCCCCATATTCATTGTTGAATAGGTATCATCGTCATAACTGTAAAGGGCATTCTCAAACGTATCGTAATACAATCTCGTCTTGACGCGATGCAACCCGAATACACGGGTAGTGGATGTGAAATATATGCTTTCTTTATTCCATTCGGGCCATCGCCAGTAGCGTACCGGCATTGCCGGATGAGAACCGAGATAGACGGGTGTACCCTTCTCACCGCTTTGATACGAATAGCCGATTGCATACTCATCAAATCTGTTGGGTGTAAATCCGATCTTAAAACTCCCCTTCACATCGTTCTCAAATGCATTATCTCTTTTCTTACCTGCAATATCTCCATTACGTCCCGAAACGCGAAAATAATCCGATGCAGAATAAACTCCGCCTGCCTGGAGATACCAGTTTTCGTGCCGCGAACCGACATTAATAAACGATCTCCGGGAATTCCCCGATGCATAGGAAATGCCCGCGGTTCCCTCCAAGGTTTCTTCCGGTTTACGCGATACCATGTTGATCGCGCCCCCCATCGTGTTGGGACCGTACAGAACCGAGCTGTATCCCTTCGATACCACAACCGCCGAAATATCATATATCAGAAAGCGGCCGAAATCGGGATATCCGTCATACGGCACGTAGATGGGAATACCATCAAGAAATAGCGGCACACGCTTTACATCAAATCCGCGTACATACACTGCCGTTTCATTTCGCTCACCAACGTGGGCAAGATGCACACCGGGCAATCGCCCGACTGCATCTGCAATCGTCGGTTTGTCCGGATTCTTTGCCGACGGCTCAATCACCCGGTCGACTGTCACGGGAGTCCTGGGTACCGGTGTACCGATAACTTCGATCTCACCTAACGAAAACGATCCTTTAACCGTATCCGGTGGTGAGGATGAAAAAAGATTGTCTGTTCCAAATAAAGTTATTAATAGTATTGATACTGTTTTGAGCATATATGAAAGCATAGTTTTAGAAATTATCGCTTTCTCTGCGTTCTTTGCGGCCTCTGCGTTGAATTGATATTTGACGATTCCTATTCTCCGGTATTTCATTTCTTCCATCTCAAATAAATATTTTAACTATTCATCTTTTCTTCTATATGTACTGCAATTGTAATTACATCCGTATAATTTATATCAAAGACCGTGTAGTCTTCGATATTCCATTTCTTCACAACATCATCGATCAATTTTTCACGCACCACCCAGATCATCGGGCCTGACCATTGCGAACGTAGTGAATGTATTGCATTCGACCATCCCTGATCTTCAAGTTCAAGCGGACCGATCTCATCTATCGCAACGATATCGGCATGACGTATCCTTGAAACAGCGAGCGCTGCTTCACCAAATGTAAAAGCATCATTGCTGAAATTAAACAATACCGGCTTCCGGTTTGATATTGAACTATCGCGTGTACATAATAGTAAACGTTTACCGGTTGCTATATCTTCAACATAAAATCCTGCACGCTTACCGTTTGCTATATATTCAGGCTGGATTATTCCGGACACGGCATATCCGCTATCCCGCAGTTTATCCACGATCTGCCGGGTAACGGTAGTTTTTCCAGTACCCCGTTTACCGGTAACAATAAATACCGTATTTCTTTTTTGATGTTCTTTTCTCATCATTACGAGGTAGTCGTCCATCTGTTGTATCAGACCCGAAAGAACGGTGACCGGATTTCGCCATGCTCTTCCCTTCGGTATCATAGCAATAATGAACGGAATCGTCTGAAATGAAACGCGCACGGCGGAAAGGAAATTTTTCATCCGTTTGTTTTCGAACCATTGCATGAGAACAGGATTCCGCAACTGTACACTCACAGCACCGAATCCCGCTACCACGACAATCGCACGAAAATTCATTTCAATACCAATACGCAACCCGTCCATGGTAAAAGCCGCGTTTCCCTTTGTACCGCCCAGGAAGAAGCCGGTCAGCATCGATATCATCAACAAACCGATCCAGAACCCCGGTTTGTACACAAAGCGGTAAATAAGTCGTCTGTCGTACAGGGTAATTAATGTGAGAAAACCTGCAACATACATTGCAGAGACATAAAGTGGAAATGCATATATTACATACAAGCCACCGAATAATAATACAAAAATTCCGGCCAACCGGATTGCTGAGAATGATTGATGTGACTCAAACGAGGATTTCATTGGTGAATCCTTATCGGTAGGCATTCCAAAGTTAAGGGTGGTTTTGCCTGATAATGCTGCCCGGGAGATAAGAATTCCCGCAGTTGCAGCGACCACTCCTCCTGCAAAAAACAATCCGAACAATGTCCCGACCGGTGTCCAGTATCCCGATAGCGGTATTCCGATATTCTGATTGAGATAATCGACAAGACTTTGATAGAGTTCTATGATAGAGGCACCATATACAAGCAATGCGGTAAGAATTCTTTGAACGATATTCCACGCCATCGCAAGACCGCCACCGATGAGGTAGCCGATCCCCGTCCTGCCGCCAAGGAGAACACCGATCTGCATTGAAACCGATTGCATAAAAATTGCAAGCATCGGACCGAAGATAACCGGACTCGGGGAAAGGGTTTTCATTGCTGCACAAATCAGGCCAGCACGCCAGAATAATCCTTTCTCGGGCCACATCCGGTGACCGGCGATCATAATGATAATACCAATTGCCGTCAGCAAATTACCGCTGAAGGGAATGCGCAGATTATGCAGAAAACTTCCGAAGACGATCTCCGACGCACCCCAGACACTCCCGATCACGGCAGCTTTTAACCAGACATCATTATGACGGTTATAGTTCATCGCCCCACTATCCTTTTATATTCTTCAACGGTATTAATATTTTTTACAGCTTCGGCAAACTTTGCAATATCAACTCGTCTATGTTTTGACATTTCCAAAAACTTGTGAACCTGTCTTTCATTGTTTTGCAGATATTCTTCAAGCGATTTACACGCCGACCGGGGATATATTCCAATTAACGGATGTGTACGCTCACCGTCATATGCGATCACTATAGTATCGGACTCTATTGCATCGACAAGCATATCGACGACACCGGTTGAAATGAATGGTACATCGCACGGTACAGTGAATACATAATTTGTTGGAATTGTATTCAGAGCAGCATGAATGCCTGCCAGAGGTCCGTAGCCGGTAAAGATATCGGTTATAACAGGACGTTTGAGAACTTCATACTCCTCCTGTTTATTCGCACTGATATAAATCCCGGGGAACCGTTCCTGCAGAGTATTGATAATACGTGCAATAAATGTTATATCATCGATACGGAGCAACGCTTTATTTGCACCCATTCTCCTGCTCTGTCCGCCGGCGAGAACCACGGCAGATATGGTATCATATCGCCTGGTCATCTGTCTTCAAAGATATCATTGGCCCAGGTCCATGCCGCGTGCATTCTCGGCCAACCGAGGGTCGGAAGAGCAAGAAATATCGTATGTAATATTTCTTCTTTGGTAATCCCCGCTGCAAGCGCTCTTCGTACATGTGCGTGAACTGCACCTTCGAGTCCTGCACCTGTTGAGAGTGCAATTTTTATCAGAGCACGTGTTTTATCGTCCAGCGGACCCGCATTGTGTACAGTACTACCGAGTTTCTCGTACGATTCGGTAATTTCCGGATTTTCTTCCTTGAATTTTTTAAAGAGTCTTGGCAAATCTTCCATATTGTTATCCTTCCGATTTTCTGTAAAGGCGAAATATTTTTCGCCGGATTATAAAATAGATGTATGTCGAAAAAGTTTTTCGTTTCTTGTAAGTACGCGAAAATCCCACCACGCTTCCTTCGCTTCATTTCGTGTTACATATCATTTCATAAAAAAACCCTATCCCGGCTTTGGCCAGGATAGGGTTTAATCCTACTGCTTCCTCCTGTTTCCTCCTTTCCAAAGCCGGGAGGCAGCGGCGTTTCCTTCGCTGCCGTGCTCCGGTACGTGACCGGAGGAGTTCTGAAACTCATCGTTTATATAACCATAGCCGGAGCGTTAGGTTATATAACTCGGAGAATATACGTCCCATGCCGGATACGTGCAGGTGGTTCATAAAAAAACAAATAAATCGTATCTATCAGTATTATGACTGACCGCATCCGGCAGGTCGTTATTTTTATACTATAATTAAATCACATGCGATTCTCGAAATTATTTTTTATACTGCAATGGATGTCCTACACCTATATGACAATCGGTACAAAGTTGTCCGTCCCCCCGGTTGATGAATGCAACCATCGACTCATGACACCGGATACAATTTTCCGATATTCGTTCATAGCGCGACTCCCGTAAACGGATTACCTGTGGCTCATCAAAGGTAAACACGGCTGCGTGGTAAATACCGTCGGTAGCTTTTGCCGTATATTGCCGGATAAACCCGTGCGGTACGTGGCATTCGTTACACGTTACATCCCGGTGTGATGATGTTTCCCAGGTAAGATACATATCCTCCATAACGTGACAATTCATACACGCAGATGGATCGTCGGAGAGATATGAATATCCCTGTCCATAATAAACCGTATAGGCACCGGCACCGATGAGAATCGCAATAAAGATAATCAAACTCATTTGTAACTTTTTCATAACGATTTTCTCATTGGTTATTTTGAAATGTTACTCGTATTGGATCCGCACCCACCATAGCACGAAATGCGGCAAACTCTGCTTTCCGTGCATAATCGATGGCATCGCCAAGTATTCTGGCGGATTCCTGCGGACTATGGAAACCGGTACTGTTCTCCGAAAAAATGAAATCCCATCGAATTTGTGAACTTCTATGATATTGCCGTGCTTCTTCCAGAGCCGCATCACTTGCACCTGCCTCCATAGCCTCGACTATTGCATCGATAGCATCGATCAATGCATCCTCCGTTCGTGCAAGCAATTTCTTGGTACGTTCCTGTATTTGAATTACCCGGTCTCGCATCTCCTCCTCATCCTGACGATGACATGTGAGACAGGATTGGGATATATTTACCAACGGTGACCGAATCCAGTGATCGGTTATTTTCACGGCACCTTCTCGTTTATATGTCATATGACAGTCCGCACAGGAGACATTCGCTCTGCTGTGGACACCTGTCGACCACAATTCAAATTCCGGATGCTGGATTTTGATCATCGGTGCCTTGGTTTCGGCATGTACCCAATCGGCAAAATCCCGCTCGTCGAAATATTCTTCGATATCATCGATTGTAAGTCCGTAATCCCAGGGGAAGGTTAAATAATTTCCCTCTCCTTTGAAATAATACTCAACATGGCATTGTGCACAAGCATAACTTCTCATTTCCTGCCGTGTTGCCTGCGACAGGTCAACTCCCCTCCGTTCCATCGCTTCTGTAAACGCCGGTCGGGAGATCCTTAAGTCCATTGTCTCTGCATCATGGCAATCTGCACAGGAAACTGAATGTTCAAATCCATGGACGTCCACGAGCTCTCGGACAGGAGTTCGGTAAAATGTTTCTATCCCGTATTCCTCCATAAACAACGGCACCTCCGGACTCTTACAGCTCATACAGGTGCCCGGTTTATCATCTCCCAACCGCTCCGAATCAAGCATATCCTGCAGCGCATTCATATGACCCCGCGCTTGATTATAGTCAAGGGAAAAAGGATATCCGGCCCACAAACGTTTCAGATGTTCATATTCTTCCAGCTTTGAAAACTGCACGGGACCACCGTACTTTCCAAACTTAGGATAATCGACCAGGTCGGCAGTCCGGTATGTTTTCATATAATCATCGTAGTGTTTCGTGAAATTTACTTTCCATTTATCAGGATCGGGCTCAAGCGGCTCGATCTTGGTGATCATTAAGTAATCGACCCGCCCTTCATGCACACGTTCAATGATCGTTACCAGCAGTGCAAGTACAGCAATTGTCAGAACTACAACACCTCCGAAAATGAGGTATCGCTTTGATTTATTTTCACTCATTGTGGTTCTCCTTCTATGATATAATTAACTGTTACATAGCAATGTTAAATCTGAAGATCGGGTCCTTTATCGGCACCGGGTAAACTGTAATAATTAAGAAAAACCGATCTGACACCCTCAATATGCTGCATCTCTTGAAGCAGATTTTTAATTTCCGGTTCAGTCTCTCGTTCGATCAGAAATACCAGTTTTTCCTTGTCACCTTCAGGGATTTCAATTCCGCGGTCGAATAATTCATGTTTGACGTTGACTACATCATCGGATGAATTGACTTCAACAAATCCACTCGCGACTATCATAATAACCTCACTTTTTTATTGATTTTAAGGTTTCATACTAATCTTTATATTCGCTTGGGTACCGCAATGTTCCTCACACAAACCACAATAGATACAATCGGTTGACCGCAGTGTCGCGGTTTTCACCTCGTTATTTTTCATTTGATCGATGAATTCCGTAAGCGGCACATCCATATAGCAATTACTCTGACAGAGATAACATTGTGTACAGGTTTCCATATCTTTAAAACGCAATTTAATAACGCTCACTTTATTAAAACCACCGTACACCTTGCCAACCGGACAAAAGTAACGACACCAATAGCGGGGAAATATCAATTCCAGAATTAAAAACGCTGCAACAATACCCGCCGAGATAACAAGCATGTAGACACTCACCGGCACATCCGATGAATAATACACACCTGTGGATATCATTCTGAAGAAATTCGTCAAATGCGAAAAATACTTTGTAAAGAACGGTATCCCGATAATGACTGATGCAATGAGCAGCAATCCAATAAGTATATATCCTGCTTTATGTAGTTTTCCCGCACGTTCAGCAACAATGGGTTTATTTCTTTTTGCCCGGAATACAATCCGGCGTATTTTTTGAACCCAGGAAAAAAACAGATCGTACGGACATACCCAGCCGCAAAATGACCGGCCGAATAACAGATAAATTATAACAACTGCCAATACTGACGTTGTTACCGTCCATGTAATGCTCAACGATGCTGCAACTGTCTCGATAAACGCAAATACATCGAGCATCTTTATAATGCCGAATATATCAGCTCCGGATAATCCGCCGATAAGTGCATCAATCCTGAAAAACTGTAAAACGAACACTGTCAGGATACCGAGCATTACTGCTCGTCTGATGACGGACAATTTAGTTATACCAACGTTCTTCAATCGTACCCCGCTGCATTAGCTTTGGTAAATTCTCACCGTAAATTAAATCGTATCGCTCCATATGATCCATCTGAAGGATTGAATCCCGTTCATGTAAAAATTCATTCTTCAGTTGTTCATATTGTTTCGGGGTCACGACTGCGATAGCCGAACCACCTACCGGACAAAACTTCACACATAAACCACAGCCGACACAATCCTGATTGATATCGGGCTGATTTCCCCATTCACCATGATAAAAATCAAATACCCGTTCACCGAGCGGACACGCCTTACTGCACGAAAGGCAAACATCACCGTTCCATCCGAGACATATTGAATAGTCAATTAATGCCATGCCCATCTCAACATCGTCTATTTCAATCGGCGACAGTGCGTCGGTCGGACAAACATCGGGACACTTCATACACAATGTGCATGGGAAATCCCGCATATCTTTTACATACGGTGTTCCGAAATTTCTCACATCGCCTGCACCGTCAAGAACAACTGCGTTATATTTCTCTATATGACAAACGTTCACACATGCACCGCAGCTTATACACTGCGATTGAAATCTTCTTTCATGCAACAACGCTCCCGGAGGTCGTATATATGATGCCGGGCGTCCTCTTCGCGGTACGATATCATATTTATTCAGAAACGAATGCAACGGACGTTCCAATGCATCGTTTGCCTCGTCCTCGGGTATTTCAGGTAGCTCTTGTCCGTTGCCTCTTGCCTGGATTGAGGACAACCCGGCTGTTAATAGTCCACCGAGAAACGTTGTTATTGATTTTATGAATGAACGTTTTTTCAAAATTATTTCAATATTTTTAATAGACCTGACAGGTTTTGAAAACCTGTCAGGTCTTTGTTTTTCTATATCACCTTACCCGGCACCGCCTGGGTTTCACGCATAGTTCCTTTCCGAAGCTTCACAGCAAACATCTTGTAATCCATCTGGAAGCTGAACGGATCGAACCGGTCGGGCAATATCATATTGATCAGTTTCTTCTCATCGAAGAACGGAATGAACACGTAATCCTTGCGAGGACCACCGGTCATTCGTGTTGCATCGAGAATACGCGCTTCGAGCTCGATCTGACCGCGCAACGCCTCCACAATAACCCGGTCGCCTGAACTGATACCAAGCTCCTCCGCGAGTTCAGAATTGATCTCGACAAACGCTCCCGGTGCCGCACGGGCAAGTTCACGCACCCGGGTCGTCATACTTCCGGTGTGCCAGTGTTCAAGTATACGACCTGTACACGCACCGATATTGTATTCCCTTGTATCGTAAATGACGATTTCATTACCATTATGACGATACGCTTGCCGGACGCCGGGGAATTCACCAGGACTCAATGCAATACTGAGCAATGCATTCTTATCACGGTCGGGATTACCAATAACCGATCCTTCATATGACTGAACGACATCGAACGGCGCGGTCACGTTTTCTTGTATTTTCTCTTCATTAAACCGTCGTTCGGTGATCTGAACTCGATCATATTTCTTGAACTCTTTACCATCCCATTTGCATGCCCACCACGGATTGGCCCAGGCAGTTGCACGTCCATCTACGACAAACAATCTGCCACCGTCCTGCGTCGGGTCATCGACCATACCGTGATGGAACGGATTCGCGTGATAGAAGCTGACGTACCAACCTTCCGGAACATTATGTTTCCGGTGATAATCGGTATCCCGCTTCTCTTCTTCCAGCCGTTTTTCGATATACGATGCATATTGCGGGTTCCATTTTTTCAGATTGTTTATATATCCCTGTGTCCGGTTATCAACAATCGGATCGTAGGGATATGCATACTGAATACTGGATTCGTACTTATCGTATCTTGCTTTGATATCGGCATCGGTATGATATTCCTTGGGAAACGGCTGCCGGTATCCCCAGTTACGTTCGATTAATTTCTCACGATCCATACCAGTCATATCGTAACCGGTACCGCCGGTAAGCTCCTGCAATTCTTCCCATATGTTGGCGGTAAATTTCCGCATCCATCCTTCTTTATTTGAATCCTCGACGGTTTTCTGTACCCAATCGTCACCGTACTCTTCCGGCCAGAACTGAGCAACGTGACCTTTTGGTACGAGACCTTTATCTTCAAGCCGCCTGATTATCATACCAAAGATAACCGAATCGGGTAACGTCTCGCCCGGGAAATCAAGCACCTTTCGTATGAGCTGATGCCTTCGCTCAAGGTTTCCGTAAGAGAACTCTTTCTCATACCAGCTCGAAGCAGGGAAGACAATATCCGCAACTTGTGTCGTCGCGTTTGGATATGCTTCAAGCACAGCTGTAACAGGGAACGGATCTCCCTGATGTGCCGCGGCACAGGCTAACCGATAAGGATATGCATACGGTAAGCTTGCGCCCGGGTTTACGGTCGATGTGAACATTACTTTAATCTGACCTGCAGCATACCGGCGGAACATTTCCATGGTATGTGGACCGGGCTGCGGATGAACTGCAATCTTATCCACCTCTTCCCGGATAAGTGAACTCGACACTCCTTTTGCCTGGAGGTAGTTTTCCACCCGTCTCTTCCATATACCTTCAACGTGTGCACGATGAACCGGATTTGCGACCAACCGGCCATATGGCAGCGCGTGGCACAATGCACCCGGTGCACGTATACCACCGCAGGCGTTGGGTTGACCGGTAAAGCTGAATGCGTGACGACCCGGCTTACATGCTTTCCCTGTTATGAGGTGAAGCATATGAAGGGTCGCATTCGACCATACTCCCTGCAGTTTCTGGTTAATGCCCATACACCACGTTGTTGTGGTATATCCTTCGGCAAACCATTTCGCCACAAGGCGGATCGCCTCTTCACCGCCGATCTTTGACCACGTACGTGTTTCCCGGTCGTAGCGCTGCGGACTTTCCCCGTCAAAGATCAGGTCTGCAACCTTTTCAGGACTGTAATCTTCGAGGAATTTCAGAAAGATGGCAAAGCCTTTGTAAAGATCCTTTTCAACTTCCTCTTCAGATTCGTATACCTTTTTCGGATCGGGATACGTTTGGCGCGGATTATTTGAGTATGCAAGATCCCACGTCGATTCACGAACACCGCCGTATTCGGTCTTGATCCAGTTCATTTTTACATCTTCGTGAATACCGAAGTTAACGTGACGGCGAATGAATTCTTTATCGAGATACTTCCACTCCGCTTCGACGGTTCCATTCTCCACATCGTACTTGGCTTTATCAAGTTCGGTTGCGATGACATACGTCATCGAGTTAAGTAATGCAAGATCGCGACCACTTGCCAGCGGTAGCCAGAGATCCGATATCGTTCCCGATCGTGTTTTACGCGGATCTGCCAGTATAACTTTCACCTCATCGGGATTTTTATTTTTTACCGCGGCAATCCTGTTAAATAAAATCGGATGTGCCTCGGCAGTATTGTTACCGACAAGGAAATAGGTATCTGCGTGCTTGCCGAAATCCGGATCCGGTACATCGAGATCGTTCAAGGAACCGTACGGCTCGTCTTTACCGAAGGCGTATAAATACCCGACCACAGCGCTCGCCATACACGTCCTCGGTTGGCCCTCAATCGTGTTGTTGGCAAGCATACCGCCGCCTTTAAAGGTTTTGTTAAAGATGTGCGTCTCTTCGGTACCTGCCTGTCCACTGCCGTAATAGCCGACACTGAATTTCCCGTGCTCGTTTATTGATTTCTCTACTGAAGATGTAATAAATTCAAGTGCATCTTCCCACGAAACGGCAACAAAATTTTCTTTCATATCTTCTTCAGACGGCTTCAAGCCATATGCATCCTTTGTGGTTCTTCCCTCACGTACGCGCGGTGAATTCGCAAGATCGGGTTTACCGGTCTCGGTGTTTATCCATTCGCGCCTGATGAGTGGACGCTTCGGACGGTCTGCATACTCGAGTGCTCGATGCAGATAAAATGCCTTCGTACAGAGGACACCACGATTAACGGAGCTGTTCAAATCTCCTTTAATGCCCAGCACATTCATTACTTTGCCATCCTGATCGAGTTCAACCTGAGCCATCGTGGTACACCCGATCGCACAGTACCGGCATTGCCCCACCGGTACATCCTTCACCGAAGCAGGTACCCCGAGCAATTTGTCGGTGTGATAGAACCCCGCTGCAGCCGACGCTGTAACAAGTGCTGTTAGCCGGAGAAAATCACGACGTTTAAGTTTCATAGTTTACCTCGTTTTGATTTTTTTATAATTAGAATACATTTCTAAACTTATTCCGGGTCGGTTCGAAATGTTTCAAAACCGACTGCATCCATTGACGGAGAATAATCACCATTTGCAGCGACAACCATAACTTCTATATCCACCCGCTCATCGGCGACCTGTGGTGCCTTCCAGCCGATTGTCCATTCACGATATTTATTCCCTTCCATCGTATGGGTCAAATAATCCCCGCTTATCTGTGTGTTTAGTTCATCCTTTTCCAATAATTCACCCGCGGTTGCTTGTGCAGCAAATCCGCCTTTAATATCGCTGATACTTTCAAGATCGCTTCTTATAATGAGTTTGAGTTCATACGTCTTGCTGGGTTCATACCGTTCAGGCATCCCCTCAAGCATTATATCTATGACATAATCCTCAGCACCGATATGGCAGTCCATACATTCAAAACTCGGTGCGCTATTCAGAAAAGCATACGTATCTTCCCGGGTTGTAAAACTCAAAACAAAAAATATCCCGAAGAAGAGTAATACGAGAAATATTCCCGCATCTTTTGTTTGTATTTTCATTAGGGTCACTCCTTTCCATTGTTAGAAAGCAAATGTAACTTCACCTTTCAATTCCCATGCAGGATCCAGCCACTGATCCGAACCGTTAATCAGATAACCTGCTGCGGTACCCGGATCGAAATATCCACCGCGTGCAGTCAACGTTAATCCGTCAAGCAAGCGATAGTCGAATTTAAAATCGAATTCCCAACCGATATCCTGAGCACTTACATTCTGGACGGGACCGTGGTCAGAACCGGGTGTGCCGTCTTCATTGATATCAACTTGCCAGGCGTAGATAGGTTCGGTAGCACGTAGCAATGTATATGAGAAAAATGCACTGAGCCGGGGAATCGGGCGATAGGTAAAATTAATCTGGCCTGCAGTTGTGTTTTCGAGCTCACGATAGCCTCGAACGTTCGGTGCACCGAGGCCCTGCGGAGTAATACCCTCTTCATCCGGCATTATTGAATCCTCCCAAACCTCAGTCAGATACCAGAATCCAGCGGTGCGTAATTTATTTACGTTACCCGTTCCACCCCACGGACCATCGGGATCACCCGATCCGAGTCCGAGAAAACCACCGAGTGAAAATGCAGGTGATACTGCATACTGACCACGTACATACGCATTGTATCCGCGAAGGTCTCCGTCATTAATATCCATATCAAGCGCTGCACCATAGCCATTATTTCCAAAATCATCTTTACCGGTCAGGTAGTTAGCCTCCCACTCGAGTGAAAGATCGCCGAACTTCGAGTTACCCGCGACACCAATACCGAATAACTGAGACACCTGCGGTGTAAAGCGAGGCCGCTTATAATCCAGTCGGTTCGGAATATATGCTAAGTGATCGTTAGTCGAGAGGTCCTGATAGTAAAATGTGTACACATCGAGATCGGTATTGCCAAAATTCTGAAGTCTTGTATTATAATTTGCAAGATACAGATAAGAGTTACGTGCATCCGTTGCACCTCTCCAATCCGGTGCAACATTATCGAGCGTACTTATTCCGTCAACACCGCTTGCGACGAATGCCCATCCGAACGATAATGTACTTCCGTTGTTCATTGAAATATCAGCTTTCACACCGTCATACTGATTATCTATAACGAGACGGTGCCCGGCAAGCCATTGTGAACGTCCCACCGTGAACGCAGTATTGATGCTGGGAACATTAAACCAGACATATGCCTGATCGACGTGGAAAAAGTAATGGGTATCTTTATTGTCGAATAAACCTGTTGCACTACCCGGACGCTGATGCTGACCCGGAGCATTAACAGGATTTGATGGCGGTTCATTATTGACGCCCCACCAACCCTGTCCCATATCAAACCGGGTCACAACTTTTATATTCTCCCCGTAATTAACAACCGGTCTGAAACGCAGCATCTGGACTGCATACCAATCTTTATAATCCGATCGTCCAAACCAAAAATCATTTTGATACTGGAACCAGGTTGTAAACACACCGTTCAGATCAATTGACACATCATCATTGACTTTGATCTGTGATTGAGCGGCCGGAATTAAAAAGAGCATTATCAATAATACTACAATACTTGATCTCATTTTTTTATAACTCCTTTTACATTTTCGTTAATAGTGAAATTATCGACACTAATAGACATACAATTCTTATGCCGATACAAAAATGCATTTTACGAGCTTTTTGTGAGGTTCCGACCACACACCTATGTCGGAATTCCGGCACCATTGTCGAAAATCCGGCGCATCACACCGGTCGGATAATGCTTAAAACTGTGTATCTATATTTTTTAATCTATCAAGGAAGGTGCTACGCTTTAATCCGAGCAATTCAGCGGCTTGCTTTTTGTTGCCTCCGGTTTTCTCAAGCGCCCAGCAGATTGCTTTGCTTTCGAGATCATGTACGGCTCGCTGGAGATCAAACCGACCGCCTCCGTTAAATGATACTTTCGTTTCGTGGTCACCGGATCCGGGTTGAAATATGTCGGATGGTACATCATCGATGGTCACGACCGGTTTTTTAATGAATGTGGCAATACGGGAAACAGCATTAAACAACTGTCTGACATTCCCGGGCCAGTTATATTCCAGAAATTTCGAGAGAAGAGCGTCTTCTAATTGTATTTCCGATTTATTTTGTTTGAGAAAATGTTCTATAAGCAATGGGATATCTTCTTTGCGTTCCCGTAAAGGAGGAATATGAATTGGAATTACCCGAAGCCGGTAATACAGATCTTCTCTGAATTTTCCTTCCCGGACATGCTCCAGCAGATCTACCTTTGTTGCACAAATAACCCGTATATCGACGTCAATCGTTTCGGTGCCACCAACCCGTTCGAATCCTTTATGTTCAAGCACACGTAACAATTTTACCTGCACAGTAACGGGAATATCATCTATATCATCGAGAAAAATCGTGCCGCCGTCGGCAAGCTCGAATCGTCCTTTCTTGTCTTTTATTGCACCGGTAAACGAACCCTTTGCATGACCGAATAACTCCGATTCAAGCAAAGTCTCTGTCAGTGCTGCACAACTTACTTTTATAAATGGTTTGTTTTTTCTGTTACTGTTATAGTGTATTGCATTTGCGATCATTTCCTTGCCGGTACCGCTTTCACCTTCAACGAGAACGGTATGATCGCTGTCGGCAACCGTTTCAATCACATCATATATTTCCTGCATCGGCTTTGATTTGCCGACAATATTGTGAAACTTATATCGCTCGTACAACTTTCTCCGCAACTCTTTATTCTCTTCCTCGAGATCAATGAAGCGTTTTATTTTATTGAGGACGGCAACCATCTCATCAGACTTAAACGGCTTCATGACGAAATCGTGCGCTCCTGCCTTCATAGCTTCGACGGCCATTTCAATCGTGCCGTATGCCGTTATCACAATAACATAGGTATCGGGTGCGTGTTGTTTCACATCTTTGAGTATATCAAGTCCGCTGACCGATGGTAACCGCATATCAGTAATGACGATATCCGCGCCGTTTGCGTGAAATTCCTGCAACGCCGGTTTCGGATGGTCGAACGGATACACGTCATATCCGTTTTTACGTAATGCATCGGTAAGTGTAACAAGCTTAATATTTTCGTCTTCTATGATAATAACTTTCATGCTGTTCCGATCCTACTGCTCTATATATCCCTGTAGAACACGGTCCTTCAGTTCTGAAACTCTTTCCATACTTTTACCGACATCGCTGTAAGAATATTTTGGAATATGAATGGTAAAACACGTGCCTTTACCCGGGGTACTGTTTACAGAAATCTTTCCATTATGAATATATACAATGTTAAAACAGATATATAATCCTAAGCCGGTACCCTTTTCCTGTTTTGTTGTATAAAATGGCTTAAATAGCTCGTTAACATTTTCTGTTGCAATACCGCATCCGCTGTCCACAACCTTAATGCAGGCATGTTCACCGCAGTCCTGTATGCTGATACGAACATAATCTGAACTGCCATTGGTATTTCCGTTTTCAGGAGAGCGGTCGCGCTTCTCATTTATAGCATCGATACTGTTCATGATCATATTGACAAAAACCTGAGCCAAATGCTGCCTGCTGCCATTGACACTGATATCGTGATCGAGTGCGGCATCAAGATGAATATTATTTCGCGTTAGTTTATATTGTGCAAACTTGATACTTTCCTCAATGACCTCTTTAATACTGACTTCATCCATATAATAATTATCCGGCCGGGCATAATTCAGAATCAATCGGGTAACTTCTTCTATTTTTGTTAATGCATCAAGCGCAAGTGAAGAGTACTTCTTCGTCTGTTCGAGGTTATCCGGTTCCTCCTTGATCTCCTGCAAACAGTTCTTAATGCCATCCAGCGGGTTGTTTACTTCGTGAGCAATGATCGATACAAACTGACCGACCGAAGACATTTTCTCTGAATGCATCAAACGTTGCTGCATTTTCATCATCTCTTCATATCGGGCTTCGATCTCGTTTGATTTCTTTCCAATTTCATACTCCAGGGTTTGGTAATGTTCATCGAGCTTTTTCTTGAGCTGAATTTTTTCGGTCACATCCTGACTCATCAATACAATACCTGACGGTTCCCCGCCGGGTTCACGTACCACAAGATATTTATTATCAAAAAACTTATCTCTGATACGCACCAGCCGGTGACGGTGATCTACAGAACCATCCTTGAAATCATCGAGTAATTTCTTTACGTGCGGTCTCCCTTTTATGGCGTGGCAATCAATGACATTGGTACCCAATTTATCTTCTCTATCGATAGCGCGGATTTCTTCAGCAAGCTCGTTTATGTACAACATATTACCGTCGATATCGGTATATATCACCCCGACATCGAGTGTTTCGAGGATTTGCATTAATTGCTTTTTTGAAATTTCGATACTCATGTAGTCTGATAGGATTACAATTCATTGTTAGCGATTTACTCAATAATAAATAATCAAAATTCGTGCCATATAAAAATCCCGAAATTCCGGAATTTTTTGAGTGTTCTAAGTATAATATTGGAATTATTTTTTAAATGTAGGAATTAAAAGAGAGTTTCAGATGCGATTATTTATTATTTTTCTCGCACTGAACACATTAAGAGTCAGGTGAATATTCACTTACCCATCAGTCCTGCTGTCGTGGAAATCGGAATATTTTCTCCCGATAAAAAACATCGAGGTCAAATGATTTGAAAAACAATTGTAGTATCGTGGTCAGTTCATCGAATGCACCGGCTGCACTATTATTAATGTTGCGTCGTCACTTAGTCGTTCACAACACCCGCCGTTCCTTCATATCACGGATCACTACGGTCAGATACAATATGATACCGATCATTATACTAACCTGTCCGAATGAAAGGAACAAAGTTAATGAGCCCGGTCCTGTAAAGAACACAGCAAAGATGGCGAGTAAAAGCCCGAGGATAATGAAACCTTTAGCGGCAGTAAGTATATATGTCATAACTATCTTTCCTCCCTGTACGTTACAACCGGATAATAGCGGTGTTGCATCGATGGATGCACATTGCCGTGACAGCGCATACAGGATATTTTGTCTTCGAGAATACGTTCGTGTAACGAGCGGTGCAATTCAACCGATTCGTATTTTTCTCCACCGATGTGACAGTTGAGACAGTTAGCATTGGGGAATACCCCGCGAAAGCGAATCGGCCGTTCATACAATCCTGTTACACGTCCGTAAAGATGCCTCAATCCATCCATTTTCGATTGAACCGTTCCGGCAACCCCGTATCCGGTATGACAACTGTAACACTGATGATCGTTCACCCAGTTGTTACGGAAATGTTTTGCAGCCAGCGTATTCGACTCACGATTGAGCATCATATCCGCACCAAACGGATGCATCTGGTGGCAATCCATACAGGATTCTACATCTTTGAATTCTTCCAGTGAAAAATATGTTCCGCCGAACATCACAAAGGCCGGCAGCATAAACAATGCAATAAAATACAGCCACTTCCTGCCGGTATCGATCTCCTGTTGCTGTCTGAAAAATTGTAAATAAATTATCAATATCAATGAAGCGAATGCCGCAAGGATAGTAGCGATCCGGACAATATCGGTAAAGGTAGTACCAACAGCCGGGTGTCCGATCTCGGATAACGGTCGATCTGCATATACTGTTACAACACCGATGAATAGAAGCATTCCGGTAATAATGAAGGTTCGTACTCTCATCGCCCGGCTACCCCCCTTCCACCCATAGCACGGTTCGCCTTATCTCGTGCCTGATGGGCAAAATCGATCGATTCACCAAGTGCCTCCAATGCTTTCTGCGGGTTATGCCAACCAATACTGTTCTCAGCTTTTACATATTGCCATCTGAGATGTGCACCGGTATAAGCACGGCGGGCTTCAAACAAGAGTTCCTGATCTACACCACTTGCATTTTTTGCAGCTTCGAGCACATCAAGTGCTGCAAGCATAGCATTCTCCGCACGACTTCGCATACGCAATGTTCGTTCCTGAGCAGCATGTACTCTTCCTTCAAGATACTCTGCTGTTTGATTGTGACATTGCTGGCAAGTTTCTTCAATATATTTTAACGGACTCGTAATGTGATGTGATATTTCCCGTCGCCCGTCAACCTCGATCACCGGCATGTGGCAGTCGGCACAACTTACGTTGTTTGTTTGATGGGTACCTCCCTGGAACATCTCGAATTCAGGGTGTTGAATAATACGTAACGGAACATCGACGTCCGGATGTCGATAATCATAAAAACCTGTTTCCGTAAATTGTTCCATATCGGTAAAGCGATAATCCCAATACTGTTCCATATCTTGCGGATCGAATCCTTCGTCCCACGGGAATATGACCTTGCGGTTATCCGGATCGGGATGGAAATAATACTCAACGTGGCACTGTGCACAAACCATTGATCGCATATCATTGCGGCTTAATTCTTCAACAAGAGTGCCGCGGCGTTCCAATGCTTCTTTTAAAGCCGGGCGTGTTATTCTGAGATCCATTGTTTCGGGATGATGACAGTCGCTGCACGAAATTGAGGCATGCTTTACATCCATATAGGGATGTTCATCGTGTCGTTCGATTTCGGCTTCGACATCCAGAAACTCTTCCATTGGAGTTGTATAATATGCATCCCCCATTTCCTCCATAAGCCTCGGAGCATCTGCAGATTTACAGGTAAAACACGTTACAAATTTCGGAGAACGTTCAATAGAAAGCATATCCTTCATCGCCCAATAATGTCCGCGGGCACGATTATAATCAAGTCCATAGCCGACACCGCCGAATATTCTTTCCAACTGAGGAAATCGCTCAACATATGAATAGTTATATGAACCGCCGTATTCTGTTTCCTCCATCTCCTTTGTTCTCATAAAGGTTTCATATTGGAACGGATAAAACTCTCCAAAGCGGGCAGGATCGGTTTCGTCTTCGGTTAAGGGTTCCGGCGGTTCTTCGGTTGGTCCACATCCGGTAAGTACTATCAATGAAGCAAGAAAAAAAGATAAAAATAATGTAGGAACCTGTTTTACTAACATTACATTACTCCGTATAAAGTTGAGCAAAAATCACGCATCTATTTCAAGATAAAATAGTCTTAATTAAGATAAATATTTGCGACCTCTATGTCAAGTATGATTTCTCAACAGCTTTTTTTATATTATTACAGAAGATGATAGAGTCATACATTTATTAGTAACCATTGTAATGCAACAACCAACATCCACTTCACTTCGTGCTTATGCAAAGATAAATCTTGGCTTGCAGATAGTAAGAAAACGTGAAGACGGCTATCACGATATCGAAACGATATTCCACCGGGTGAATTTATTCGACATTGTAGAAGTTGAACGAAGCGATACCGGTAACATTAGTATACAAACGACACATCCGGAAATTCCGGTTGATAAAAATAATCTTTGCTATAAAGCTGCCAACCTCTTTTATTCGGAAATCGGGCAGCGTCATGGATTGCATATTACTATCGATAAAAATATTCCCGTCGGTGCGGGACTTGGTGGCGGAAGTTCGAATGCGGCGGCTGTTTTACATGCTTGCAATATACTTTTCGGATATCCACTGAGTGAACAAGCACTATCGAAAATCGCACTGCAAATCGGTTCGGACGTTCCCTATTTTCTGCAAAACGGCAGTGCCTATGCAACAGGGCGTGGTGAGATACTTGAATATTTTGATCTTGAACTACCATACTGGATTGTGCTTGTATATCCCCGAATTCATATTGATACAAAATGGGCGTATCAATCTTTTACTCCAAACCATACATTAAAAAATATCAATTTAAAATCACTTGTGCGTGAAAATATCCTGCAACCTCGTATCTGGACAAATGCACTTCGCAACGACTTCGAACCGGTTGTATTCCGTGAACAACCCGTAATTATGAGAATAAAAGAAACCTTGATCAAAAGCGGAGCAGATTTCGCTCTTATGTCGGGAAGCGGCTCGAGTGTATTCGGCTTATATCAGGACGGGACGTATGCGAAGGAAATTGCAGAATCATTATCAGAGATGTATGATGTGTGGATTACCCCACCATTTTTCTTGCCGGAACCAATACTATCGGAGCGGAAGGCTGATGCGTAGATTGACTGGAATGTTTCCCTATTTATTTATTACGGCATTTTCCCTTTTTGTAATCATTCAGCTCCCTTTGTTTAGCCAGGATATAGATACATTTCAGGAAGAAGAAGCCGATACAAATGATGTGGTCGAAGAACTTGAAGAACCGATACGTGTGTTGGTCATACCTGATATGGGTTCATTGCAGGATCCCCGACTACCGTCATTTACCTATCTCGATCACCTGCTTCTGGAATATACAGCACCGATCGATAATTTAAATGAATTTCCGGGTATTTACGTCCGCGACAAAGGAGCGGTTGGTCAGCCGCATGAAGTAACCGCGTATGGTACAGGATGGCGGTCTCTTGGTGTAATGATCGACGGCCGCCCTGCAAATGATCCTATGACCGGCGTGTACGATTTCAACCTGTTTGCAACTGAATTTATCGGTGATATAGAGTATCTGCCGCCATCACGATCTTTTTTATATCAGCGTAATGCTGTCGGTGCAGCATATAATTTCACGACGCAAAGCTACATAGCACCGTCACCATACACCAAACTCAGATACAGTGAAGGGCCGCATAATTATTCGCAAACCGATGTCATTTTAAGTCAGGATATTGCACCCGGTGTAAATTTTATGGCTGGTATACAACGGCAATTCTTCGGGCGGGCAGAGCAACGAACAAATTTCCGTGGTAGATTTCCGAACATGAATTACCGTAATCAACATTATCGTTCAAAAGTTCGTTGGAATTTACAGGAGCTTATAAACATAGCAGCCGCATATTCCTATACGAACATTAATACAGGGCTCAGCGGCGGCATCGATGTTTTTACCACACCGCCTGAAGATATCTTCGATCAACTTGAAGCAGAAGTGCGGACACTACGCGCCTTTCACCGGGTCAAGCGTCACGATGTGAATCTTTCGGCAAGTGCTCAATTACTACCCGATTCACTCGATACCAGTAATCTAACCGCATACTATTCCAATCATTATCGTGAATACCGTGAACAGGACCGCGGAGCAGCTACTCCCGATACCCTTGCGTATAGTAACGATTACCGTAGTTTATTAAGCGGTATAGATTTTAAACAGTGGTTTACGGTGGGACCCGTTCGCTTTCATGCAGGCGGCGCGTTTCAGGATATCCACATTACCGAAAGCGACAAAACCGGTAAACATCACGAACAAGAATTCAGCACATTCTTTCGCTCAATATTTGAACCCTTCCCTCAAATTACGGCAAATATTATGCTCCGGGGTGATTGGATGCGCAGCACAAATTATACTTCTTACGGTGCCGACCTTACCCTGACACCGCTTGAGTTTATATCAGTAACCGGAGGAGGTGCGCATTCATACCGTCATCCGACATTACAGGAGCTTCACTGGCAGGATTCAACGATTACCCGTCCGGCATTTCTCGTACCCGAGACACATGATATGCTGTTTGCTGAAGTCACCTTGAAACCCTTATCACAATTGAAATTCACAGTGGGAGGTATGTACCGCAAAATCTCCGACCCAATTACTTATGAACAGGGTGAAGTATCACGAACGTTTCCGGATATAACTATTCAACAGGGTGAATATTCCGAAACATATACCGGTTATGCCAGAGGTAAATACCAATTGGGCAAATTCACATTTCAGAGTAACGTTAATGCGTACAGAATCATCGAAGATGGTGAACGAATGCATTCCCTGCCCGATTTCGATATTAGTTCGTCGGTGAAATTTCGCGGCGAGCTGTTTGATGGTGCATTGGATTTACAGGTTAAACTGGAAGCATTGTATTTAACAGAACAATACGGCGTCGACTTCGACCCCGAAACATTTTTCTCAGCACGGCAAAGGTTTGCCCGCATCGGGCCCTCTGGAGTACTGAACGGCAGCATTGTCGGTAAAATCAGTAACGCATATGTTCATCTAACCTATCAGAATATAACAAGCACAGAATACATGCGCACGCCGTTCTATCCGATGTATGAGTCGTACCTGCGGTTCGGGATTACCTGGGAATTTTTAAATTGAAGTCACCCACGAATATGCCCTAATCACCACCAATAATTTTAATAAAGATACGTGTGGATAATATTCATAAAAATAATTCTACTTTATAACTCTTTTCCAATATGACACAAATAATCATATCAGTTTTCGGCAGCGCGTATCCGGTTTCGGGTTCACCTGAATATGAACAGGCACGGCTAATCGGCGAACTCATTGCCGAGCAGGGGTGGACCGTCTGTAACGGCGGGTACGGCGGTAGTATGGAAGCCAGTGCACGGGGCGCCGTTGAGGCAGGCGGCAAGGCAATCGGTGTGACAAGCGAATACTATAAATCAACGGCAAACAGATTTCTATCCGAAGAGATAAGAACCAAGAACGTCGTCGAAAGGTTGTTACGGCTTATTGAGCTTGCACAGGGCTATATTGTATTGCCCGGAGGAACAGGAACACTTGTCGAACTTTCCACAGTCTGGGAATACATTAACAAAGGAGTCATCATTCCCAAACCTCTTGTCGTGTACAGAGAGGTCTGGCAACCGGTCATCGATACAATCAACAATGCATTGATTGAAGAAGGTAAAAGCGACAGAACGAAATATGTGCAGTTGTTTGAGACCCCCGAAGAAGCGATCGAGTTGCTGCGGGAAAGATTGTGAGGATAATAATTCCATGAAATATTCTACCTTCGAAACAAAGATAACCGTCCGTCCCGATGATATCGATATGAACCAGCATGTACACAACTCACGGTATCTCGATTTTGTATTATTTGCACGATATCAGCAAATGCGGGATAATTATAAATTCCCGATGGAGGAGTTTCTGGAAAAAGGGTACGGTTGGGTGGTTAAGAATTGCTGGATAGAATACAAACGACCGCTTTTTCTCGGCGATGAGATCACGGTACGTACCGGTGTTTTAGAGGTGGACAGAACAGATGTGAGGGTAAAATTCGAAATAATCCGGAACAAAACCAATAAACTTGCCGCAAACGGCTATTTTCTCTATACGATGATCAACACAACAACAGGAAGGGCTGAGGTGATACCGGATTGGGTGATTGAGCGGTACAGTGTGTAGGGTTTACTGTTGTGAGTTTCGAGTTCCGGGTTTTAAGTTTCTTGTTATTTATAGATATCCTTTCTATGCCCAACACGTAAAATAATTAATTTGTCGTCTTCTATATCAAAGATTACCCTGTAATCTCCTATCTGAAAACGGAATGTCCCGATTTCCGAGTGTTTCAGCTTTCGTGAGTATAAATGGGGATTAGCAGCATATTCTTTGAGTTTTTCCCCTATCCGCTTCTTTGTGTTAGATTCTATAGAATCCAAATCATCAGATGCACGCCTTGTAATTATAATTTCATACATCCGGGAAGTGCTCGTCAAACTTTTTTATATTCCCCGATTTGTAATCCTCACGTGCCTCACGAATGGATTGTATATATTCCTTACTGCGAAGTGCAATATAATCTTCCAATTCATCTTCAAGCGTTTCTTTGATTGTCACTTGAATAAGATCTTTTAATTCTTTAACCGTTAGATCTTTAATAGTTTTACCGGATTCATTCATTGGTTTCATCTCCCTAATTTATTAAGCAATATAATAATACCTATGAAAGCATGCAAAGTAAAAACAGATTTTGAAGTAATCACTGATCGGGTGATTGAGCGGTACAGTGTGTAGGATTTACTGTTCGAGTTTCGGGTTTCGGGTTTTAAGTTTCTTGTTATTGCTTTCACCGGAGACTTTTGAACTCCGGTTTCCAACTAAAAAGCCCGCCTCCCCAACAATCGGGGAGAACGGGCTTTTTATTTGAATCTATATGGAGGGTAATGGGTTTAGTACATATCACCCATACCGCCGCCCATGCCGCCCATACCACCTGGAGGCATACCGCCACCGCCTTTCTCTTCTTCTTCAGGTTTCTCAACGACGACAGCTTCAGTGGTAAGCAGCAACGATGCTACACTTGCTGCATTTTCGAGTGCCATACGGGTTACCTTTGTCGGATCTATGACACCGGCTTTGTACAGATTCTCATACTGCTCAGTCTGCGCATTAAAGCCGAAATCGTCTTTTCCTTCCTTAACTTTCACTAAGACGACCGATCCCTCAAGACCGGTGTTGTTCACGATCTGACGGAGCGGTTCTTCAAGTGCTTTCAATACGATACTGACACCGATCGTCTGATCTTCGTTTTCACCCTGCAGGTTTTCGATAGCTTTCATTGCACGAAGGAATGCAACACCACCGCCGGGAACAATACCTTCCTCAACTGCTGCCCGTGTTGCGTGCAACGCATCTTCGACGCGAGCTTTCTTTTCCTTCATCTCAACTTCTGTTGCTGCGCCGACTTCAAGCACCGCAACACCACCGGAGAGTTTTGCAAGGCGTTCCTGCAACTTCTCACGATCGTAATCGGAAGTTGTTTTCTCGATCTGAGTTTTTATTTCGTTAATGCGTTTCTTAATATCATCTGACTCGCCTGCGCCTTCAACGATCGTGGTGTTATCTTTATCGATATTGACCTTCTTGGCTGTTCCGAGATAGGATATTGTCGCATTCTCGAGCTTGAATCCTTTCTCTTCCGAAATAACAGTACCACCGGTTAAGATTGCGATATCTTCAAGCATTGCCTTGCGGCGATCGCCGAATCCCGGTGCTTTGACGGCACATACTTTTAATGTCCCGCGCAATTTGTTGACAACGAGTGTTGCCAGTGCTTCACCTTCGATATCCTCGGCAACGATCAATAATGGCTTGCCTGATTGAGCGGTCTTCTCGAGTATCGGCAAGAGATCCTTCATTGTGGAGATCTTCTTGTCGTGAATAAGGATGTACGGATTTTCGAGCTCCGCTTCCATGGATTCTGCATTGGTTACAAAATACGGTGAAAGATATCCACGGTCGAACTGCATACCCTCTACAACCTCAAGTGTTGTTTCGAGACCCTTTGCTTCTTCGACCGTTATCACACCGTCTTTACCGACTTTCTCCATCGCATCGGCGATGAGTTTACCAATCTCTTTATCATTGTTTGCAGAGATGGTACCCACCTGGGCAATCTCCTGCTGGTTTTCTACATCGCGGCTGAGTTTTTTGAGTTCTTCAACCACTTTTAATACTGCTGAATCAATACCGCGTTTGAGGTCCATCGGGTTTGCACCGGCAGTAACGTTCTTAATACCTTCTCGAACGATCGCCTGTGCAAGTATAGTCGCGGTCGTCGTACCGTCACCTGCATTATCCGATGTTTTCGATGCAACCTCACGCAACATTTGTGCGCCCATGTTCTCAACGGGATCATCGAGTTCAATTTCTTTTGCTACGGTCACACCATCTTTGGTAACTGTCGGTGCACCGAACTTTTTATCGATGACAACGTTACGCCCCTTCGGACCGAGTGTTACACGAACTGCATTCGAAAGTTTATCAACACCTTTGCGAAGTTTAGTCCGCGCTTCCGAATCATAGTAGATAAGTTTTGATGCCATATGTCAACTTCTCCTTCTTCTTTGATTTATAGTTATTATTTCAAACTTTTTGGTTAGACAATTGCGAAAAGATCGCTTTCGCGCATAATGAGGTACTCTTCACCGTCGATTGTTACTTCAGTGCCAGAGTACTTGCCGTATAAAACTTTGTCTCCCTTTTTAACTTCCATCGGGATTTTCTTACCGTCGTCAGAAACACGGCCGGGACCAACTGCAACTACTTCGCCCTGAACCGGTTTTTCTTTTGCGGTATCGGGAAGGATGATGCCCCCTTTTGTCTTCTCTTCGGCTGGGGCAGGTTTTACTACCACACGATCTGCTAATGGTTTAATGTTCATAGAATATCCTCCAAGTTAGTAAACCATTGTTTATAAGTTATTATTTATAATGGATTTGCCGCTAATTATTAGCACTCATTTTTAAAGAGTGCTAATAATATAATGATATGAAACTGGAATGTCAAGGGGTATGACAGAATAGAATAATTAAGGTAATATGGAACTCACCATGCCGGCATGTATTTACATACGGCGATTTTTTATTTCTTACTTATCTTCGCCCATGTATCACGAAGGGTTACTGACCGGTTGAAGACCGGCTTCCCTGAAGTATGTTCCTTTTTATCTGCGACGAAGTAACCCATTCTTTCAAACTGAAAATTATCACCTGCTTGCACCTCGCCAATTGCCGGCTCCGCTTTGGTATTGACTACCTCGAGTGAATTCGGATTGATATTATCGAGAAATGTCCGGCCTTCATCGACATCATCCGGGTCGGGTTTCTTAAAGAGATTATCGTATAACCGCACTTCAGCATCAACTGCGTGCGGAACTGATACCCAGTGAATCGTTCCGCGTACTTTTCTACCATCGGGAGAATTTCCACCGCGTGATGCCGGATCATACGTACAACGAAGCTCAATTATCTCACCATTTTCGTCCTTAACCACATCTGTGCATGTAATGAAATAGGCGTATCGCAAACGCACCTCATTGCCCGGATATAATCTGAAAAATTTCTTTGGCGGATCTTCCATAAAGTCGGTTCGTTCGATGTAAATCTCCCGGGAGAACGGTACTTTACGCATCCCCATAGAATCGTCTTCCGGATTATTAACTGCATCAAGTTCTTCGGTCTGACCTTCCGGATAATTTTCGATGACGACTTTTAGTGGCCGTAATACTGCCATTCTTCGTTCTGCTCGTTTATTAAGATCTTCACGTAAGCAGAATTCAAGTAATGAAAGATCCACGATACTGTCTTTCTTTGCTACACCGATACGCTCTGAGAAGTCACGTACGGACTCCGGCGTGTAACCGCGCCTACGGAACCCGGAAATGGTCGGCATACGCGGGTCATCCCAACCATCGACATATTTCTCACGTACCAACTGCAGCAGTTTGCGTTTACTCAAAACCGTATAGCTTAAATTCAACCGGGCAAATTCTATTTGCACTGGCCGGGACGGTGCGGATACATTTTCAACACACCAATCGTATAACGGACGATGATCCTCAAATTCAAGCGTACATAATGAGTGTGTGATATGCTCAATCGCATCTGACAGGGCATGCGCAAAATCATACATCGGATAGATCACCCATTTATCACCGGTACGATGATGGTGAGCTTTTTTAATCCGGTATAACGCCGGATCGCGCATATTAATATTCGGTGATGCCATGTCTATTTTTGCACGTAAGACACACTCTCCCTCTCCGAAATCACCGTTGCGCATTTTCTCAAACAACTCGAGGTTTTCTTCCACCGTGCGGTCACGATAGGGACTATTTTTACCGGGCTCAGTCAATGTCCCCCGATACTTACGTATCTGATCCGGTGTCAGGTGATCGACATACGCCTTCCCCTTCTTAATCAACTCTATTGCAAATTCATATAATTGTTCAAAATAATCGGATGCATAATACTCACGATCCTCCCAGTCGAATCCGAGCCAGCGCACATCCTCCTTGATTGACTCAACATATTCAACTTCTTCTTTCTCGGGATTTGTGTCGTCGAAACGAAGATTACATTTCCCGTCGAACTCCTCCGCCATACCGAAGTTAAGACATATCGACTTTGCATGACCGATATGCAGGTAGCCATTCGGCTCGGGAGGGAACCGGGTGTGCACACGGCCGTCGTTCTTGCCATTCTTTTTATCTTCACGAATAATAGTACGTATAAAATGTGATGGTGTAGTTGTTTTTTCTTCCATATGTCCTGCTATCAATTAGTTGTTCAATCAATTATTATAATATGTTTGCATTAATGCATGATTGCAAATTATATTCCGTTATATCTGTTATAATTGGGATCGAATGATGAGGTGTTTAAGTGATCAATGTTATTCTTTCCATTTTGCAATACGCTTCATCACCTCGTCAACGCCCAGGATATCCACAAGATGTGGCAGATCGGGACCTTTTGCTCTACCGGTTAGCGCAACGCGGATCGGCATAAACAGTAGTTTTCCTTTTAATGCAAGCTCCTTACCGATTTCCTGAACTTTAGCCTTAAACTCATCACCATTTACAATAGCATTCTCAGTCAACCTTTCGTGTAAAACCGAGAAAAGCTTTTTGGATGACTCCATACTCACCAACTCTTTTGCTTCGTCATCTTCAGGGGCAATCTCAGATTGATACGCAAACTGCGCCTGTTCGGCGGCTTCCGGAAGAGTTGTGATTCTTGTACGGATGATCTCGACAACCTTTTCCAGTTTGTTGGAATCTGAAATATCATAACCGGCATCCTGTAAATACGGTTTCACGAGATCAGTAAGTCTACCGACGGGACATTTTTTGATATACTCACTGTTCATCCATTTAAGCTTTTCAATATCGAATACTGCACCGGCTTTATTTACTTTTTCAATGGAAAATTCTTCGACGAGCTCCTCAATTGTAAACAGCTCACGATCATCACCGGGATTCCATCCCAGCAACGCAACGAAGTTTACAAGCGCTTCAGGTAATATACCCATCGCTTTATAATCCTCAACAGCGACATGGCCCGAACGTTTACTTAACTTTGACCGGTCAGGATTAAGCAGCAGCGGGAGATGTGCCATCTGCGGCGGCTCCCAACCAAAATATTCATACAATAAAAAATGCTTCGGCGTACTTGAGAGCCATTCCTCTCCCCGTATTATATGGGATACGTGCATATGGTGATCATCGACCACCACTGCAAGATGATATGTCGGGTATCCGTCAGACTTGATAATTACCTGATCATCCAGCACATTATACGGAATACGAACTACACCGCGCACAAGATCGGTAAACACCCGTTCCCCTTCAAGCGGAAGTTTCATCCGTACAACATACGTATCCCCGCTCTCGATATTTTCCCTTGCATCATCCGGCGATATATTTCTGCACGCACGGTCATATCCCGGATGTTGTTTGTTAGCAATCTGTTCCTGACGGACCCGCTCAATGCGTTCAGATGAACAGAAACAATAATATGCGTGTCCTGCCTCAATTAATTGTTGTGCATGTTGTTTATACAATTCGAGCCGTTCGGATTGTATATACGGACCGTATTTATCTTCTTTTCCCGGACCTTCATCATAATCGATACCTGCCCAGTGCAGCATATCGATTATCTGCTGAACCGCCTCATCGACGCGGCGTTTCTGGTCGGTATCTTCGATTCGAAGAACAAGCTTGCCACCCTCTTTTCGGGCTAGAAGATAGTTAAACAACGCTGTTCGTAAACCGCCGACGTGTAAAAAGCCGGTCGGACTTGGTGCAAACCTGGTTCTTATCATATATTTTTATTCTTTATATTTACTGCCAGCAACAATTAAAACAAATTCACCTTTGATTGGCTTCGATGCAAAATGTTGTTCGAGTTCGCTGAGTCTGCCTCGGACGATTTCTTCGAACTTTTTCGTCAACTCGCGACCGATAACCGCCTGTCGGTCTCCCAACACTTCACGTAGTTCTCTGAGGGTGCGTACTATACGGTGCGGCGACTCATAGAGAACGACCGTCCGCTCCTCCTGTTTGAAAGATTCAATGCGCGTTTTGCGACCTTTTTTATGAGGAAGAAAACCCTCAAACACAAACCTGTCCATCGGCAAGCCGCCCACGACCAATGCCGCAAGCAATGCCGATGCACCGGGGATAGGAACAACACGTATATTATACTTCAAGCATTCGCGGACAATAAGAAAACCCGGGTCGGAAATTCCCGGTGTCCCGGCATCCGAAACCAATGCCAGCGACATACCCGATTCGAGTTTACGGATAAGCTCACCCGTCCGCTTATGCTCGTTATGTTCGTGATAACTTACTAACGTTTTTGATACGCCGAGATGTTGCAGCAAGATCGAGGTTTTTCGGGTATCCTCAGCCACAACCGCATCGACTTCCTCAAGCACTTTCACCGCACGCCGTGTAATGTCATCAAGATTACCAATCGGTGTCGAGACGATATAAAGTATACCGGAATATGTTTCGGTATTCATAAGTACCCATCAATTCATCATTCCATCAATCCATCTCTCCAAATAATCTAAAAGATTGAACGAATGGTTGATTGATTTATGGTGATTTACTGGTTCTTGATGTATTGCTACGTCCCCCAATCCCGGACATATCTGAAATCGACATTCACCGTTCTGTTTGATATTTTTGCAATGAGCGGCATACGACGTTTGAATTGATTCTTCCGAACCATTTCGCGCACCTGATGAATAAAACTCTTTGAATATCCCAAACCTTGCAGTTCAGTATCGCTGCGCCGTTCATCGATCATATAATACAATAATCTATCCACCTCCTGATAGGTAAAACCGAGTTCATCTTCGTCGGTTTGTCCTTCCCAGAGATCAGCCGTCGGTTTTTTCACAATCACACTTTCCGGTAAACCGAGATGCCGGGCAAGATCCCATACCTGTGTTTTATACAGATCACCGATCGGATTTATTGCCGAGGCGAGATCGCCGTGTAGTGTACCGTAGCCGAGCATCAGTTCCGATTTATTGCTTGCACCGATGACAAGTGCTTTCTCACGTGCGGACCTGTCATACAGAACGATCATTCGCAAACGTGCCAGCACATTACCGATACGTACCTTCCCGAGTTCATCATTATCGTTCAGGTAAGGCTCAGCCATTTGTGTAATATCGACGATTTCACTTTGTATCCCTGTACTGCCAATTACTTTTTCAGCATCGGTTATTGAGTCAGGACTGCTGGTTTTAAAAGGTATGATAACCGCAAGCACATTTTCCGGTCCGAGGGCGCGTGCAGCCAGAGCACACGATACCGCTGAATCAACACCGCCGGATAAACCGATTACTGCTTTAGATAGTCCTGCAGATGCAAGTTCTTCCTTAATAAACTTAACAAGAACTTTCTCAACAAGTTTATAGTCGAGTTTCAGGGGTTCTTTATCGGAACGTAATGTTTCCATAGTAATATATAATCATTCTCAACGATATTACTGTAAAAAGCTACAATTATGTAACCACGCTGCATACATGCAATCATGGAGCATTGCATCCATACTTTTACGCTACCATAGTAATATTCGCATGATTGCATGCATGCGTACAGTGTGCCTTTAATCTTTTCCTTAGATATCCTTCAGCACTTTTCTCATAATATCAATAGCTTCGTCTATCGCCTCCTCTTTTATATCGAGCGGCGGCCGGAAGCGCATACCGCGTTCACCACACGGAAGCATGATCACACCATTTTCAAGTAATTTCTTGCGGAACATATCACGCTGTGATCCTGATGGAAGATCAATGGCAGCAAGCAAACCACGTCCGCGAACATTGCTCACTAATTCAGGATAGTCTTCACGCAGTTTATTGCATCGTCGAAGAATTACTTCGCCCATACTTGCTGCATTATCAATGAGGGTATCCTCTTCTATGATCTGTAAATATCTGGTAGCTCGTACCATGTCGGTCAAACTTCCACCCCAGGTAGAATTAATTCGCCAGGCGGTGCTAAACACGTTATCCTCAACTTCATCAACTCGCTTTGTGCTCATGAAGCCGCACACCTGCATCTTCTTTCCAAATGCCACCATATCAGGTTCAACGAACCATTCATAAGCCCACATCTTACCGGTGAGTCCCATACCGGTTTGGACCTCATCAAAGATCAACATCGCTTCATTTTCATCGGCAAGACGGCGAAGTTCCTGGAGGAATTCTCTCCGGAAGTGATTATCCCCACCTTCGGATTGAATTGGCTCGATAATAATCGCGGCAATGTCATCTTTATGATAGTGAAATGCATCCTTCACCTGTGCAATCGCCTGCTGTTCAAGCTTTTCGGTATCATTGAGTGTGTTTTCATTAATCGGATAACGCAGCGCCGGGTTGATAACACGGGGCCATTTGAATTTCGGGAAATATTTCACTTTCAGCGGATTGGTATTAGTGAGCGACATAGTGTACCCTGTCCGGCCGTGGAATGCCTGCCGGAAATGAATAACCTGGTGCCCCCGTTCTTCCCGGTATCCGCGTTCGAAGTTTTTCCGAACCTTCCAATCAAATGCCGCTTTCAGTGCATTTTCAACTCCGAGTGCACCTCCCTCAATAAAAAAGGTATGGATAAATGATTCCGGTTTTGCTATACGCGCAAATGTTTCAACAAACTCAGCCATCTCGACGGTAAACGCATCGGGATTTGCCGTTTTCGTCCGTGCCGCGCGGAGCAATTTCTCCTCAAAATCCGGATCGTGTAATTTAGGGTGATTTAAACTCACCGGTAGTGAAGCAAAGAAGCTAAACAGATCAATATACCGATTGCCGGTTTTAGCATCGATAATATCGGTTCCGCTGCTCTTTTCCAGATCCACAACGATCGGCATACCGTCAGCGACCATATACTTTTTGAGCGTACTATGCACCTCGGACGGATCGATGTGGATATTCGGGTTTAAGATAGTGTTTGAAGTCATATATATTCAGTTTTTAGTTTCGAGTATTCAGTTTGCGGATAATACTTCCGTAGTTTTTAGTAATTATCAATCTGTGCGCGTTGTAATTTACCGCTGAAGTCGACGTAGACAGATTTCCATTCTGAATAAAATTCATATACTGCCCAGCCGCCTTCGCGATGGCCGTTACCGGTCTCTTTCACACCGCCAAACGGCATATGGCATTCAGCACCGATAGTCGGCCCATTAATATAACTGATACCTGCTTCCATATCGCGCATGGCTTTGAATGCATTATTTACATCCTGAGTATATATCGATGAAGATAACCCGTATATCGAATCATTCAGTGTTTTAATTCCCTCCTCAAGGGATTTAATTTTGATGATCGATAATACCGGACCAAATATCTCCTCTTTTGCAATCCGCATATCGGCAGTGACATCCGTAAATATTGTCGGTTGATAGAACCATCCATCACTCAATCCATCACCTGTTGCACTGTCACCACCTGTCAGCATTTTGGCACCTTCTTTTTGTCCGATCTCGACGTAGCTGTGAACACTTTTTCGCTGCCCTTCATTGATCAACGGACCTACTTCGACATCCTTCTTCAAACCGTCACCGAGTTTCAGCTGTTTGGTACGCTCAATTAAATCGGACATAAATTTATCATATACTTTTTCATGGACTAACAGACGGCTCGTTGCAGTACATCTTTGCCCTGTTGTACCAAAGGCACCCCATAATACACCATCGAGGGCGAGCTTTAGGTCGGCGTCATCCATCACAATTTGTGCATTCTTACCGCCGAGTTCGAGCGACACACGCTTTAAAGTGCCTGCTGCTGAGGCAGAAATTTTTTTACCTATATCGGATGAACCGGTAAATCCGATAAGATCAATATCCGGATGTTCGGTAATAGCATTACCAACCGCACCACCACCTCCATGTACAATGTTTACTGCACCCTCGGGGACACCCGCTTCAACTAATATCTTTACAAATTCGGTCGCAGTTGCCGGAGTATCGGATGCCGGTTTAAATACTACCGTATTGCCGCAGAGCAATGCAGGAAAGATCTTCCAGGTTGGAATTGCCATCGGGAAATTCCATGGTGTAATCATACCTGCGACACCAATCGGTACACGCATAGCCATAGCAAATTTATCCCGCAACTCAGACGGAACCGTTTTACCGAACAACCGTCTTCCCTCACCAAATGCATAGTATGCCGTATCGATACCTTCCTGAACATCGCCCATTGTCTCGGCAAGTACTTTCCCCATCTCACGCGTCATTAGTTCAGCAAGCTCACGTTTCCGGCTGACCATAATATCACCGGCTTTTTTCATGATATCACCCCGCTCAGGTGCGGGTACCAGACGCCATTTTTCATATGCTTTCCGTGCAGCTTTTACAGCCTCATCTACATCTTCCTTTCCCGATTTCGGAAATGTTCCGATAAGTTCGTTCCAGTTTGCGGGGTTCCGGTTTTCAAATGTCTCACCGGATTTCGCGTCAACCCATTTTCCGTTTATAAAGTTTTGATATTTCGTAGCCATACGGCCTCCTTGTTCGGTTTATTGGGAATAGCTTTGTTACACCAAAATCAATAGCTGAGAAAACTATTAGTGTTTATTCGTGTAATTAGTGATTATTCATTTTAATTGTCTATAAACTTTTACTCTAATCCGACCCGTTTAAATATAGTATCAACATGCCGGATGCTTCGCTTCAGATCGAATAATGAATTAAGTTCATCATCGTTCAATATACCTGTCACTTCAGCATCAGTCCCGAGCATGTCACGAAATGGAGTTCCATTCTCCCAGGTCTTCATTGCATTGCGCTGTACGATCCGGTACGCATCTTCCCGTTTCATGCCCTTATTTGTAAGTGCAAGCAAAACCGATTGCGATGCGATCAATCCGTTTGTTCTGTTCAGGTTTTCCATCATTCGTTCCGGATACACGAGCAAGTTAGCAATCAGGTCATTTGCTTTGGCAATCATATAATCGAGCAGGATACAGCTATCGGGAATAACAATCCGCTCGACCGATGAATGCGAAATATCCCGTTCGTGCCAGAGAGCAACATTTTCAAGTGCAGCAGTTGCATTACCGCGCAATACCCGTGCAAGTCCTGCAAGACGTTCACTAATAATAGGATTGCGTTTATGCGGCATAGCAGAAGATCCCTTTTGCCCCTTTGCAAAATATTCTTCCGCTTCGAGCACCTCGGTCTTTTGCAAATGCCGTATTTCGGTTGCAATCTTTTCCAGTGAGGCTCCGATACCAGCAATAGTCGACATGAATTCCGCATGGCGGTCACGCTGCACAACCTGCGTTGATACCGGTTCGGGTTTTAATCCGAGCTTGCCGCAAACATATTCCTCAACCGAGGGGTCAAGATGTTCATATGTTCCGACTGCTCCCGAAATTTTTCCCGTTGCAACTGTATCAATAGCCCGCATAAGTCGGTCGATATTCCGTTTATTTTCTTCATACCAGAGCGCAAGTTTTAATCCGAAGGTTGTCGGTTCTGCATGAATTCCATGCGTGCGTCCCACCATAATGGTGGATTTATATTTACGTGCTTGTTGCCGCAAGATATCGGATAATGAATGCAATCCTTTTACTAACAACTCACCCGATTGCTTCATCTGTACTGCAAGTGCTGTGTCGAGCACATCGGAAGAAGTCATACCGAGGTGAATAAACCTCGATTCGGGTCCGACATACTCTGCAACATTGGTTAGAAATGCTATAACGTCGTGTTTGACTTCTTCTTCAATCTCTAATATCCGATCGACATCAAATGCGGCTTTTTTACGGATACCAGCGACAGCATCTTTCGGAATTACACCTAATTCCGCCTGGGCTTCGCAAGCGAGAATTTCTATTTCAAGCCAAACTGAAAACTTATTTTTTTCAGACCAGATAGCCCCCATTTCGGGGCGTGTGTAACGTGAAATCAAATCATGCTCTTATGATTGACGAGATTCAAGTTGCAGGTTAATTATCTTTTCTTCCTCTTTATCACGCAAAACCCTCAGTTCTAACACGTCACCAACGCGTGATGAATTTACAATATCTATTAAGACTTCCTGTGCAGTTATACGCTCGCCATTCACTTCTATTAGAACATCACCGGGTTCAAGGCCAGCACGCTCAGCAGGACTATTCTGTATTACCTGATTTATAATCACGCCTTCAACTCTATCTAACCCGAGAATTCGGGCAAAATTCTGATCGACCGGCTGAATACGCAAACCTGTCCAGAAACTTCTATCAATCTTACCGTGTTCCCGCAGTTCTTCAACTATATTTTTTACACGATTAACCGGTATTGCAAATCCAACCCCAACATTACCGGTTTGATACCCTGATCCGGTATAAATTAATGTGTTGACTCCAATGACCTCACCAAGACTGTTGACCAGTGGACCACCGCTGTTACCACTGTTGATCGCTGCATCGGTCTGCAGCATACCCCGGTATACACGGTTGTTAACCGAACTGAGGTTCATATTTTTAGCACTGATGACACCAACCGTCACAATCGGTTTATGACCTCGCTCGAATAAACCAAACGGATTGCCCAACGTAACCACCCACTCACCGATTATCACATCATCCGAATTACCGAGCGGTGCATACGGTAATTCTTCCTCGGTATCGATCTTCAGCAGCGCAATATCCGACACAAGATCGCTGCCGATTAACTCTGCCTGAAATTGCCTGCCATCCGAAAGGGTGACCGTTATTTCTTCGGCATTCCCGGCAACGTGATCATTTGTCAAAATATACCCATCAGGTGAGATAATAAATCCGGAACCGAGTCCGCGAACTTCCTGCCGGCGTGTTCGGTCACCGAATCTATCACGAAAGAACGGACCGAAGAATGGATCGTCGCCGAAAAACTCACGAAAAGGATCACGATATACCGTTTCACGTACTTCGATAACATTAATACCGACAACTGCAGGACTAACTTTATCCACGGTGCGTGTAATAGCATTCTGCCGCGACTCGGTTATATCATTTTGCGCTTTATTAAATTCTGCGTGTGTGTACGCCGTTGGTTTCGCCTCCACAAAAGCGGATGTTGTCTGCACTTCACGTTCAATGATCTCCTCTATCTCCCGATCATTAAAATGCAACCCCAGTCCGGTACCGATAAGGGCGGCAAGAACGAGAGATGTTCCTATAACAAATGCCTTACGCATCATATAATAATCTCCTCCTCAATCATTACATATCACCGGAACTTTTTTTTCTAACCGGATCAATATGTTTAATTACAATTAAACCACATAACAGAAACATTGCAATTCGTGTCTCAGCCGGATGAGCAATATTGCTTGTCAAAGCAAGCAGCCATTCACTTTTAGCAACAAATATGAATACTAAAAGTACTCCAGCGGCAATAATGCTGCTCAAATGGGTATTACCCGTCACTTTTTTGCCAATTCCCCAGATTGCCAGCCAAATAATCGGGGCGGGCCATATCCATGGCAATAACATACCGGCAGCGGTTGCCAGACCTCTTCCACCTTTAAACCGTAACCATATAGAGTAGTTGTGTCCCGCAACAGCAGCAACACCGGCAATGGCTCCCACCAGAAATTCATTTGCACCTGCATACATTCCAAGATAAAAAGCGGCTATGCCTTTTACTATATCGAAAACACCGACAGTGATACCGAGGAACTTAGACTTTGTAACCTTTAGGGTATTCGCCGCTCCGACACTTCCGCTTCCGCTCAACCGTATATCCTGATTCGTAAACAGGCGAACAATAATATATGCGGTGGGAATCGAGCCGATCAGATAACCGCTAATTATCGCAACGGCGAATTGGCTCACGTAATCCCTGCAATAAAGTTATGAAAAATAAACATTTATGATGTAAATTATGAAAATTTGGCGTGATATTCAAGGCACTATTTTTTTTGTTTTATCTACCACCAATCGCTATAAAACATATAAATTCTGACAAAACTTAAACGAAAAATCTATAAAAAATTAATCAATTTTGACTAATTACCTCCTTATCCCTACATTTTATTACAATGATACACCGCATCTAATCCGGTGGTACCGATAAAGACACTTTATTCACCTGCCACATTGATTTTCTTTCCGTTTTTTATTAGTAATACAAATTATGACGCTAACCCAATTACGATATATTGTTGCACTTGATACGTTCCGGAATTTTAAGGGCGCAGCCGATCATTGTTTTGTAACTCAACCGACCTTAAGTATGCAGATACACAAACTTGAAAAAGAACTCGATGTCCTCATCTTTGACAGAAGTAAACAACCACTTGTTCCAACCGATCTTGGAGCCGAAATAGTTAAACAGGCACGATGTATCCTGCAGGAGACAGAGCGTTTGAATGAAATTGTCAATCACGCACGTGGACGTAAACGCGGAACACTCCGGCTGGGTATTATTTCTACGCTCGCACCATATCTTCTTCCACTTTTCATTCAATCGTTTTATACAAAGTATCCCGGTATTTCACTGCACATTAAAGAACTCCTGACTAAAGACATTGTCGATGGCATTGAGAATGGTACACTGGATGCAGGAATAGTCGCCTTACCGGTTGCGCGAAGAGGATTCCACAGCACACCTCTATTTTTCGAACCACTCATAGCATACGTCCATCAGCAACACACATTGTATTCACGGAATAGTATTTCCCCGAAGGATCTTTCACCTGACGAGATACTCCTCCTCGAACAAGGACATTGTTTTCGTGAGCAAACATTGAAACTATGCGATCATAATGGTCAGCTAAATACATCACGGCATGAATTTTCTTCATTCCAAAGCGGCAATCTCGAAACATTGCGTAATCTTGTTGACACACAACTCGGAATCACGTTACTGCCATATCTTGCAACACTTCATATACAAAACACAGAAAAAGAACACTCTCTCCGGTATTTTCAAGAACCGAAACCTGCACGTCATATCGGTATCATATCCGGCCGTGCATACCTGAAAAAGAATTTACTCGATACCCTTGCGAGTGAAATACTTGAATCGATACCGGATGAATTAAAGGATGGATCGGCTCGATACAGCGTTATTTCGGTAAATGCACCACAATCATAGTTTGCAAGTATACATAAAAACTAATATATTGCTTTTTTAACGCTACCTGCCAATTTCAAATTTAAACGTATGTAGAGAATGACAAAAGATGCTTTAAAAGAGCTTTTAAAACAGTATAAAACAGGTGAACTGTCTGAAAGCAAAATTATTGCACTGCTTTCACAACCTCCTATTGACGAAATTGGATTTGCATTACTGGACCGGCATCGTGAACTCCGGAAGGGATTCCCCGAAGTTATTTACTGCGAAGGAAAAACTCCAGAGCAGGTAGCTGCAATCGCAGCAAAAATAACCGCTAATAAACACCGGCTGCTTGCAACCCGTGCAACACCAGACCATTACCGCGCTGTACAGAAAAAGATCCGTAAAGCCCGGTATCATCAAATGGCACGCTGCATCACACTTGATACATTCCCGGAACCCATACGTACCGGTGTTGTTACGATTGTAACCGCCGGAACTTCAGACATGCCGGTGGCCGAAGAAGCTTTGATTACACTAAAATGCCTGGGTAGTCCCGCACAACAGGTGAATGATGTCGGTGTCGCAGGGATTCATCGTCTACTGGACAAAGCGGAAGTTCTATCGAACGCGTCTGTTATTATTGTTATAGCCGGAATGGAAGGAGCACTTGCGAGTGTTGTAGGAGGGTTGGTCGATGTTCCGGTTATTGCAGTACCAACTTCAGTTGGTTATGGGGCAAGTTTTAAGGGTCTTGCAGCACTTCTTGCAATGCTCAATAGCTGTGCTTCGGGTGTAACTGTCGTTAACATCGACAATGGATTCGGAGCGGCTTTTGCTGCACACACAATGAATAAAACGTAATACATTAACTCACAAACAAAATTCAGGTTACCATGCTTCAAAATAAAACAAAAATTAAAGCATACAATTCAATTCTCGAAACGATCGGGAAGACACCGCTCGTTCAATTACAAAAGATCACCGCCGGATATCAGGGGCACTATTACGCAAAGGTTGAATATTTCAACCCGGGTGGCTCGGTTAAAGACAGGATCGGACTCGATATCATAACCGAAGCAGAAGAATCAGGACAATTAAAACCGGGTGGAACGATAGTTGAAGCAACTTCGGGTAACACCGGTGTTGGATTGGCTATAGTTGCCGCAGTAAAAGGATATCATACAATTTTTACTATGCCGGATAAAATGAGTGATGAAAAAATTAAATTATTACGCGCGTATGGTGCCGAGGTTATCATTACCCCGTCTGCAGTACCGCACGACTCACCCGACAGCTATACGGAGGTTGCAAAACGAATTGTTCGTGAAACGCCGAACTCGATACTCGCTAACCAGTATTATAATCCAAAGAATAATGAAGCACATTACAAAACAACCGGACCGGAATTGTGGGAAGAAACTGGCGGTCAGATCGATTACCTCATTGGCGGAATCGGAACAGGCGGTACAATAAGCGGAGCAGGGAAATATTTAAAAGAACAAAACCCCGATATTAAAATCATCGGCATCGATCCGGATGGTTCTATTTTGCGGGATGTATTTTACAGTAAGAAAGCAAAACACGAAGGAAAACCTTATAAAGTTGAAGGTATCGGGCAGGATTTTGTACCGGGTACTTTACATATGAAATATCTTGATGAAGTCGTTGAAGTAACCGATAAGGAATCTTTTCTCATGGCGCGTCGTCTGACAAGAGAAGAAGGAATGTTTGTCGGAGGATCAGCCGGCACTGCTGTGGCAGGGTTGTTAAAATATGCTAAGAACTTTAAACCGGACGATGTTATCGTGGTATTAATTCCGGATACGGGCGAACGGTATTTAAGTAAAATATATAGTGATGACTGGATGCGTGAGAATGGTTTCCTTACCCCTGAAAAAATTACCATCAAATATGTACTCGAAGGGAAAAAGAGAGATATTCCGCAACTGGTATATGTTACTCCGAAAAACACAATACGGAATGCCCTTGAACTGATAAAAGAACACAATGTTTCGCAATTACCGGTGTTCGATAACGATACCTGTGTCGGCAGTATCGATGAATCGGTGGTTATGCGGAAGATCATTGAAAATTCTGCTACAGCAGATAAACCGGTGGCTGAATTAATGGAAGAACCTTTTCCGGAACTAAATGCTGATGATCGCGTAACGCAAGCAATTGATGTACTCACACGCAAAAATGCTGCCGTTCTGGTTAAAGAAAACAATAAATATATCGGAATTCTATCACGGTATGACATAATAGAATATGTCACAGTTTAACAATTTCGAGATAATGAGGATTTATGAAAAGTAAGAATAAATACGGATTTTCAACAAATGCAATTCATGCAGGCCAAAAACCCGACCCGGTCACCGGATCGGTAATGACTCCTGTCTATTTGACTTCGACGTATGTACAGGAAGCTATCGGAAAACATAAAGGATATGAATATTCCCGTGTATCGAATCCAACACGTACCGCATTAGAAGAAAATATCGCCGCACTCGAAAACGGTAAATATGGTGCAGCATTTGCGTCCGGTATGGCTGCCATCGATGCTATAATGTATTTGCTGAAACCGGGCGATCATGTGATTATGTCGCACAATGTATACGGCGGGACATACCGCGCGGCAAAGTTAGTATATGAAAACTACGGCATTGCATACACGTTTGTCGACACAACTGACTTAAAAAATGTTGAAAAAGCATTAACCAAAAATACCCGCATGCTTTTCATCGAAACACCGACAAATCCGACAATGGAAATCACAGATCTTGAAGCTGCGGCAAAGTTCGCCCGGAAGAAAAAGATTATAACCGTCGTCGACAATACATTCGCTACCCCATACCTGCAGCGTCCGCTTGATATGGGCATTGATATCGTAGTTCACAGTGCTACAAAATATCTGAACGGTCACAGCGATATGCTTGGTGGCTTGATAGTTACGAACGATCTTAAAGTTGACGAGGCAATACGGTTTACCCAAAAAGCAATTGGTGGTATACTTTCACCATTCGATGCATGGCTTTGCCTCCGCGGCACAAAAACGCTTGCTGTGCGGATGGACCGGCATAATGAAAACGCCCGACACGTGGCTGAATATCTTACCGGTCATAAAGCGGTTAAAAAAGTGTATTATCCGGGGCTACCCGATCACCCGCAACATGAACTTGCAAAACGACAAATGACCGGTTTCGGAGGTATGATCGCCTTTGATGTTGGATCGTTCAGACAAGCCAATAAAATCCTGAAAAAAGTTAAAGTATGTTCTCTTGCAGAAAGTCTTGGCGGCGTTGAGACACTTATCTCACATCCTGCAACAATGACACATGCGTCGGTCCCGAAAAAAGAGCGTGAGGCAAGCGGAGTAACGGATGGATTGGTACGAATTTCGGTCGGGATAGAAGATGCTGAAGACATTATTACAGATCTTAAAAATGCCCTGGCATAACAAACATTTTGTTTTTTCTCCTTGAATGATGCATCAATATTTAGTACATTTTAGCAACTACCATTTTATAAAACCGTCAGATGGGAAACTACAATGAAAGCAGTCATTATGGCAGGTGGATTCGGTACGCGTCTTCGTCCTCTTACTATGAACATTCCGAAGCCGATGGTTCCTGTTATGAACAAACCGATGATGCATCATATCGTCGATCTTCTACGTGAACACGGAATACAAGAAATCGTATCAACACTCTTCTTTCAACCGGAGGCAATAACGGGATATTTTGGAAACGGATCGAATTTCGGTGTAACGATGCACCACATTGAGGCAACCGAAGATTATGGTACCGCCGGCAGTGTGAAAAATGCTCAACAGTATCTTGATGAACGCTTCGTATTAATCAGCGGCGATGTATTGACCGATATTGACATTACCGCTGCCGTTAAATATCACGAGGAGAAGAAATCACTTGCCACGATCGTGCTCACACACGCAGTAAATCCGCTTCAGTTCGGGATTGTTATTACAGGCGATGATGGCCGCATCATACGGTTCCTGGAAAAACCCTCCTGGGGAGAAGTATTCAGCGATACAATAAATACCGGTATATACATTATCGAGCCGGAAATACTGGATATGATGCCACCCAAAGAAGAACGCGATTGGAGTAACGATATTTTCCCGCAGTTGCTACGCGAAAAGAAAGCGCTGTATGGTTATGTGGCAAACGGCTACTGGCGTGATATCGGTAACCTGAATGAATATCAGGAAGCCCACCTTGATGCGCTGCGCGGCGATGTGAAAGTACCCTATCTGAAAAATCCTGGCGGTCTGGTCAAAGGCAATAACACTTTACTGCAAACCGATGAAAAGAATTTACACGGTAGTATAATACTCGGTGACAATTTACAAATACAACAAAATGTAAAATTATCAAATGTCGTTATCGGTAATAATTGCGTAATCGAAGATGGTGCGGTCATAACTAACTCGGTGTTATGGGACAATGCATTCATCGGATCAAATGCACAAATATCTTCGAGTGTCATCGGTGCAAAAACTTCGGTGGGTGAAGCAGCAGTTATCGACGACAATGTATTTATCAGTGACAATTGCAAAATAGGCAGGCGAGCCCGTCTGTTCTCAAACATAAAACTCTGGCCAAATAAGGAAGTTGAAGACGGGGCATCGCTCTCGCGAAGTTTGGTTCAGGAAGATAAATGGCTGCGTGAATTGTTTGCGGATGCACGCATCACCGGCATTTCAAATGTTGAAATGAATCCGGAATTTGGAGCAAAATTAGGAACAGCATATGGAACATTTATTGGTAAAGGGAAGCTTGTTGTTACCTCCCGCGATTCGGATAATGTTTCGCGAATGATGAACCGCGCTCTCATCTGCGGTCTTATTTCCGCCGGTGTAAGCGTTAACGATTTGCGGGCAACTCCAATTCCGATGGTACGGCACGCTCTCAGCTCCGGCAAAGAAGTGAGCGGTTTTCACATACGCAAATCACCATTCGACAAAAATTTAACCGATATTATATTTTTTGATAGTGATGGACGCGATTTGCCGTCAAAGAAAACAAAGAAAATCGATCGCTTTTTCTTCGGTGAAGATGTTCACCGGCCGTCATACACCCATGTCGGATCGATCAATTTCCCCGAGCGTGTGACTGAAAGCTACGTGCAACGCTTCCAGGAACATATCGATTTTGATTCCATTAACCAGGCAAAGTTTCGCATTGTTGTGGATTATTCAAATGGCAGCAGTGCAACTATCTTCCCGAACATACTGGGAAAAATGAAGATGCAGGTTGTTTCACTCAATGCATATCTCGACCCGCAAAAATTAACACGGGATAAATCCGAATTCGATTATGCAATGACACAGCTTTCGCACATAGTAACGTCTATAGAATATGATGCGGGATTTTTGATCGATGCAGGCGGTGAGAAAATTTTCGTTGTCGATGAATCCGGTAAAGAATTTGATGCCGACCGCCTGCTTGTATTGGTGACAAAGTTATATTTAATGACACATCCCGACACCAGAAAAATTGCGGTTCCGGTCACCACTCCCAATGTAATTTTCGATGTCGCAAAGGAACACAATGTCGAAGTGATTCTTACAAAAAACAGTCATTTAGCAATGATGGAAGCGGCACTTAAAGATTCGGTTTCGTTTGTCGGTGGCACAAAGGGTGGTTTTATCTTTACCGATTTTCTTTTTGCAACGGACGCGATGTTTGCGGTGACAAAAATTCTTGAAATGATGGCAAAAACCGGAACACATCTGGGTGAATTACATGAGCAAATCCCCCTGCATCACATATTAAAGAGAAATATTAAATGCCCGTGGGAAGCGAAAGGACGGGTGATGCGGAATTTGATGAAAGACTCGGAACGATACGACCGTGAATTGGTCGATGGTGTTAAAATCCATGTTGATACATCAAGTACATCCGTTTTATTGATACCGGATAAAGAACGACCATTGTTTCACATAAACATAGAATCACCCGATAAAAACCGGTGTCAGGAGCTCCTTGAAGAATACGAACAGAAAATTATATCCTGGCGTGACCAAAATGCATGATATTGTCGATGGGACTACGAAAGGTATCAAATGAAGATTACTGATTATCTCAACGCTCAATTTGTAGATGCTTCGGTTAAGGGAAAATCAAAAAATGATATTATCGAAGCAATGTTACAGCTTATCGGTAAATCGGATAAGATACTTGATTTTGAAAGTGTCCGTCGTGCCGTTTTTGAGCGTGAGCAGGTTATGTCAACGGGTGTCGGTAATGGTTTCGCAATTCCTCACGGTAAAAGTGATTCGGTATCGGATATCGTCGCCGGTTTCGGGATCACCGAACATCCCATCGATTACGATGCCCTCGACGACAAACCGATCAGATTGGTTTTTATTCTCGTTGGTAAAGAAAGTATGGTAGGCTCACACATTAAATTACTGAGCCGCGTATCCCGGCTTATGAATAATGAATCATTCAGAAATAAATTATTGAATCTGACATCACCGGAAGACATCATCGAAGCCTTCCGCCAGGAAGAAACAATGCAATTTGCATAATACATTAAACAATTGAAGGAAAGCTTTGAAGTTTAAATCAATAACCGGTACAAAGGATTTGCTGCCGGCTGAATCACATCGCTGGCAATATGTTGAACAAATATTCCGGGAGTTAGCTCATCGGTATAATTTCAAGGAGATACGGACACCGGTTTTTGAACACACAGAATTATTTGCTCGAGGCATCGGCGAGCTGACCGATATCGTCAGCAAAGAGATGTATAGGTTTGAAGACCGGAGCGGAAATTCATTAACACTGAAACCCGAAATGACCGCAGCGGTAGTGCGTGCCTATCTGCAACACAACCTCGGACAGCAACAACCTGTCACTAAATTGTATTATCTTGCACCGATGTTTCGCCAGGAACGCCCGCAGAAAGGGCGCCTGCGTCAATTTCACCAATTCGGACTTGAAATCATCGGTACACCGGGTGCCGAAGCCGATGCCGAAATTATCGTGATGACTGCCGACTATTATGTACAACTCGGTATTACAAATGTGGAGTTACGGATTAATTCTGTCGGGTGTGAAAAATGCCGGCCACAATATAAGGAGAAATTAAAAGAATTTCTCCAGCCGAATCTTCCTCATCTCTCAGAGGACAGCCAGCGGCGATTCGAAACTAACCCACTACGCATCCTCGATTCTAAAGATGATCGTGATCGGGAATTAACGGCAGATGCACCGTTGCAAAAGGATCATTTATGCACCGAATGCAATGAGCATTTTACTCATCTTCAGGAAATATTGGATGAGGCGAACATCGAATATTCCGTTGATGGAAAAATTGTACGCGGCCTTGATTACTATACAAAAACTGCATTCGAATTTATAAGTTCTGCACTCGGTTCGCAGGACGCTCTTTCCGGCGGCGGTAGATATGATTTACTTGCCAAAGAGATCGGCGGGAAAGATGTACCTGCAGTGGGTGTTGCAGGCGGCATCGAACGATTACTCCTTGTTCTGGAAGCATCTGGAACAGAAACAGGCGAAGAGCCACATCCCGTTGTATATCTTGCGGCTGCCGATAATGACTCAAGAGCCTGGTTGTATGGTATTACCCGGCAATTACGAAAACATAATATACCGTGTGATACCGACCTTATGCAAAGGAGTTTGAAAGCGCAGATGCGTGAAGCCTCGCGTCAGCATGCACAATATGTAATCATTGCAGGATCCGATGAACGAAAAAATAACGAAGTAGTTGTAAAAAACATGGAAGTCGGCGATCAGCAGAATGTATCGGTCGATGACCTCGTCCATATTCTCCAGCAGCAATTATCGGGGGAACATAATGCCACAGAAAAAAGCAGAGCTTGAATATCACTTAAAAATATTTCCGTACACCGATGAACGGAAAGGCGAACAGGGACATGTGTTTGAGTTGATCACGGTCAAGGAATTTAAAACATTTAAATACGATATACTGGTGAATGTTTCCGTCGATAATGACACTATATATTTTACGATCCATGGTATCAGTCCCCCGCAGTTTTCGATCCCTGAACATGGGCCGGCAACGTTCACCAAAGCTGTATCAAACTTACGGGGCACCTACGACATCATTGTTTCGAAACTCAACGGACCGCAAACGACCTATACCGTTACTTTTACACCTAAGAAAACTGTTCTAAAGGGACGCGGCAAGCGTTCATTTATTCAACTTGAAACCACCCACAAAGAATAATATTACTATGCGACCAATACTTATAGAACTCGGACCCATTACACTTTACAGCTATGGCCTCATGATGGCCCTTGGCTTTATGGCGGCATATACCGTTTTGCATAAGGAACATAAAAGATTAAAATTTAACGTTGATTATGCAGGCACCTTGCTCATCATTGGTCTGGTCTGCGGTATTGTTGGAGCCAAATTATTATTTATCATAACCGAATGGAGCCACTTTCTACAGGATCCTGTCGGTATGATCTTTTCTCCGGCCGGTCTCGTGTGGTACGGTGGTTTTGCCGGCGGACTTATCGGTATGTTTTATTATATACGGAAAAAACGGCTGCCGATACTGCAATACCTTGATATGATTGGGCTTGGCGGTATGATCGGTTATGCCGTGGGACGTCTTGGCTGTCACTTTGCAGGGGATGGCGATTATGGCATTCCAACAGAATTGCCATGGGGAACGATCTATGCCAATGGCACTGTTAAACCCACCACAGCGGCGGCAGATTACTTTGCACGCAATCCCGAAGCGGCAGAAAAGTGGAATTATCAGGAACTCGCTGCAAATATTGTCGATGCCGACCGGTTTGGCTCGATTACTGAATTCGATACAACTGTTGCAATGCACCCGACACCGGTGTATGAATTCATAATGGGAGTAATTGTGTTCTTTCTATTATGGAAATTCAGAGCAATGCTCCAGCCGGCAGGGATGGTGTTCTCCGTATATCTATTGCTCATGGCGGCACAACGCTTCGTGATTGAATTCTGGCGGCTTAATCCTGTGGTCGCACTGGGATTAAGTCAGGCACAACTTTTCTCGATATTAATATTCATAGCCGGACTCATTATGATATATGTGTTAAAACAACGTTAGAAACCGGGTAAACTATGAAAACGGTGACCCTGATCTCAAAAGACGATTGCTCGTTATGTGACAAGGCACTTCTAACACTTGAAAAGATACGTAAGAAAAAACCGTTTATACTCGATATCAAAAAGATTCAACCCGGAACTTCCGATTACGACAAATACAAAGAGAAGATTCCGGTTATTTATATTAATAACGTAAGAGTATTTTATTATACGATTAATGAACAGACGTTGTTGGAAATGCTGTAGCATTTTTAATCGTTCATCGTAACAGGTTAATTACTATGTATTTTGTAGCTAAACTTTTACAGGCCGGCGGCATAGCATCGCTTATGATCGGATTAATACTCGGACTGACAGGCGATATGGCGGCACAATATTATTACTTCTTTGCCGGAATAGGGATTTTTCTCGCAGGTTATGTTATACAGCGAAAGGTTGAGGCAAAATGATGGTACGAATTACCCATAACGAACTAAGCATTCTGCGATGGTAAAACCTAACCTCATTACCGGAAGAAATCCTGTTATCGAAGCCCTTAAGGCAAAGCGACCGATTGAAAAAATCTTTATACTACGCGGCAGCCACGGCAAACCGATCGGAATTATCAAAAGCCTCGCCAAAGAAAACAATATTGTTGTTACTGAAGTCGACAAGCATAAATTCCGGGATCTGGCCGGATCTGAATCGGCACAGGGTGTCGCCGCGCTTACCGGGGTAAAAGAATATGAAGACCTTGAGATTCTTCTTGAAAAAACCGCAGCAAAACAGGAGAATGAAAAACCATTTCTGCTCATACTCGATGAGATCACCGACCCGCATAATATCGGAGCATTGATTCGCACTGCAGAATGTGCAGGAGTAGACGGTATTATTCTCCCCAAACACCATGCAGCTTCGCTTACCGATACCGTTGTGAAAACGTCGGCAGGCGCTGTTGAGCACATCCCGGTATCGCGTGTCACAAACATTGCAACGACACTCGACCGGTTAAAGGAAAACGGTTACTGGATAGTCGGTACCGACGGTGCAGCAGAAAAATACTACAATGAAATTGATTACACATCGCCTGTTGCTGTCATTATCGGTGCAGAGGGGAAAGGAATGCGGCGATTGGTGAAGGAGAAATGCGATTTTCTGGTACGAATTCCCATACGCGGGAAAATCGATTCGCTCAATGCTTCGGTTGCCGGAGCAATTGTAATGTATGAGGCGGTCCGGCAGCGCACACAAACACATGAACGTATCTGAAAGGATATGTATATGAAAGATAAAAGTAATCCCTTACTACGTGCTGCATATCTTGAAGCTGTCGATAAACAATTACAAGACAACGATCCACCGGAAACCCGTCAGACATTTGACCGTCTGCGCTCAGAAGGGTATAACGAACAGGATGCTAAATTGCTCATCGCTTCAGCCATTGCAGCCGAATCATATCTGGTTATGAAAACTCAAAAGCCGTTCAATCGGGATAGATTCATTCGAAACCTTCAAAAATTGCCCGACCAGAATTTTGATGAGGAGTAACAAGAATTATTCCTCACGTTCGAGTCCGTACTTTTTCATTTTATTATAGAGGTGGCTCCGCTGGATCTGTAAATCCTCTGCAGTCTGACTCACATTCCACCCTCGTTTTTCAAGCTGGTGGCGGAGGAACTCACGTTCTGCAATTTCTTTAAAATCCTGAAATGTATCGGCTGAGTCTATTATTGAATCAACCGCACCTTTCTTCTTCGGTGCTATGAGGGAGAGATCGTTAGGGGTTATTTTATTACCGCGGGTCATTATAACAAGTCGTTCAACTATATTGCGCAGTTCACGCACATTGCCCCGCCATTCATAGGTCTGCAGGACTTTGAGCGTTTCCCTGTCAAGTGTTTTCTTTGGAAATCCGTTTCGCTTACACACTGCATCGGCGAATGATTGTGCGAGCACAGGAATATCCTCCGACCGTTCCTGCAGCGGCGGGATGTTGATAGGAATAACATTTATACGGTGATAAAGGTCTTCACGAAATGTAGCATCCTCGATCATTTGCTGCAAGTCCTTGTTCGTAGCAGCAATAACGCGAACATCAACCTCGATGATCTTATTCGAACCGAGCCGTTCAATTTTACCTTCCTCTATTGCACGCAATACCTTTGCCTGTGCGGTTAGACTTAAATCACCGATCTCATCGAGGAACAGCGTACCCTTTTGTGCATACTCAAATTTACCGATACGCCGGGCCGCAGCGCCGGTAAATGCACCTTTCTCATGGCCGAATAATTCGGATTCGAGTAATTCATTTGGAATTGCGGCGCAGTTTACTTCAACAAACGGTGTTTCACTGCGTTTGCTGTATCGGTGTAGTGCTTTTGCCACTAACTCTTTACCCGTACCGTTTTCACCGGTGATCAAAATGCGGGCATCGGTCGGTCCAACCCGCTTGACCAATTCCAGAATATCTTTTATTGCTTTGCTTTCACCGAGAATTTCTTCATCGGTCTCCACTTTCTCTTTGATCTCGCGATATTCTTTCGAGAGCTTTCGCTGCCGTAGTGCATTCCTGATGGTAACAAGAACTTTATCCCGATCAAGAGGTTTTTCTAAAAAATCATATGCACCTTTTTTGGTCGACTCAACAGCCGTTTCGATAGTACCGTGCCCGGAGATCATAATAACCGGTAAGTCTGCATCCATCGTACGTATTTCATCAAGCACCTCCAGGCCGTCCATACCGGGCATCTTAATGTCGAGCATAACAAGATCAACGGGTTCATCTTCAAGAGTCTGTAATGCTTGTTTTCCACTCTGTGCAAAAAGTGTTTCATACCCTTCATATTCAAGGATCATCTGCAACGACTCTCTGATGGATTTTTCGTCATCTACGATGAGGATTTTTTGCATTTGATTACTGTATTGTTATCAAGATGGTTTTTAGATGAATGAAAAACTGATGTTACCTAAGAGTGCTAAATCCGAAATCTTAAACAAATTCAAATTGTTAAAATATAATTTCAAAAAGACCTTCATTATAATAATTCCATTCACACAGGCAACAATGTATTTGCGTTTTTGCACATCCAAACGAGTATTTACGTTTGGATCACCCCCGGATTAAACTTTGGCAGCTCACCCTGGTAGTTCGCTGTTTCAATACCCCGGCTGATGAACGTTCTGGTATCGGCAGGATCGATAATACCGTCTATCCATAGACGGGCTGCGGCGAAAAGCGGATCGGTTTCGCTATCGTAGCGGTCTTTGATTTCTTTAAGTTGTTTTGCTTTTTCCTCTTCGCTTAATTCTTCGCCTGATTTCTTCATCGCCTGCAGGCGAATTCCGAGAAGCGTTTTGCTTGCCTGGTCGCCGCCCATCACCGCAATTTTTGCCGAAGGCCATCCGACAATAAACCGGGGATCGTATGCCTTACCGCACATTGCATAGTTACCGGCACCATAACTGTTCCCGACGATGACCGTCAGTTTTGGTACAACACTGTTTGCTACGGCATTGACCATCTTCGCACCATCTTTGATGATTCCACCATGTTCAGCCCTGCTCCCGACCATAAAACCCGTCACATCCTGGAAAAAAACAAGCGGTATCTTCTTCTGGTTGCAATTCATTATAAAACGGGCTGCTTTATCGGCACTGTCGGAGTAAATAACACCTCCTACCTGCATTTCACCTTTGGCATTCTTCACAATAGCACGTTGATTTGCAACAATACCTACCGCCCATCCGTCAATACGTGCGTACCCTGTAATTACTGTTTTACCGTAATCACGTTTATATTCATCCAGATCGCTGTTATCGATAATACGCGAGAGTACCTGGTACATATCATATGGGCGCGATCGGTCTTCGGGAATAAGTCCGTATAATTCCTTACTATCATATTTGGGCAATAAGGGGGCTATCCGGTTAAATCCTGTTGTGTGGCGCTCACCCAGTTTCTCGATGATATTTCGAATTTGATTGAGGCAGGTTTCATCATTCTCCATCTTATAATCCGTCACCCCGCTTACTTCACAATGAATCGTGGCACCACCAAGATCCTCGTTGTCGATCTCCTCACCAATTGCCGCTTTTACAAGATGCGAACCTGCTAAAAATACATAACCGGTTTTATCGACAATGAGCGCTTCATCGCTCATAATGGGTAGATACGCTCCGCCGGCAACACACGGTCCCATAATGGCAGCAATCTGGGTAATACCGAGTGACGACATTATGGCATTGTTTCTGAAGATGCGGCCGAAATGTTCTTTGTCGGGAAATATTTTGCTCTGCAAAGGAAGAAACACACCGGCAGAATCGACAAGGTAAACAATGGGAAGCCGGTTTTCTATTGCTATCTCCTGTGCGCGTAAGTTTTTCTTGCACGTCATCGGAAACCAGGCACCCGCTTTTACTGTGGCGTCGTTTGCGACGATAACAACATCGCGTCCGTGGATCTTACCGATGCCGAATACCGTCCCGGATGACGGTGCCCCGCCGTACTCCTTATACATATCGTACGCGGTAAACAGACCTATTTCAAAAAATGACGAGCCCTCATCGATAAGTTTATCAATTCGTTCCCGTGCGGTAAGTTTATTTTTCGCATGCAACTTTTCGATCGCTTTTTCACCACCACCGAGCTTTACCTTATCACCTTTAGCTTTTAGAACGCGAAGAAGATTTTTCGTGACATCTTCATTGCGGTTAAATGCAATATCTTTTTTTATTTCCTGTCCGATTTGTGGCATTGGATATCCATCCCCTATTTTAGTAACTCCCTGGCTATGACCATTTTCTGTACTTCGGATGTACCTTCACCAATAGTCATGAGTTTCACATCGCGATATAATTTTTCAACGGGATATTCTTTGATAAAACCATAACCGCCGTGAATTTGAATTGCTTCGTTTGTGGCGCGGGTTGCGATCTCGCTTGCAAAGTACTTTGCTTTCGCTGCAGCAACTTTGTAATCCAATCCCTTATCTTTACGGTAAGCCGCTTCGAAAGCAAGCAGCCTTGCAGCTTCAACCTCAGTATGCATATCGGCAAGCTTAAACTGAATTGCCTGGAATTCCGAAAGGGGTTTACCGAACTGCTGCCGCTCCTGTGCATATTTCAAACTATGCTCAAGTGCACCCTGTGCAATACCGACCGACAATGCTGCAATGCCGATTCGTCCGCCATCCAGCACTTTGAGCGCTTGCTTATATCCTTCACCCTCCTCACCAAGCCGGTTTTCAACAGGAACTTTCACATTTTCAAATATCAACGTAGCGGTATCGCTCGCACGCATTCCAAGTTTATCTTCCTTTTTCCCCACTGAAAATCCGTCCATACCTTTTTCGAGTATAAAAGCGGAAATACTTTCCTTGCCCTTGTTTTTTTCGGTTTTTGCCATAACAACATAGGTATCTCCCACCGACCCGTGGGTACAAAAGGTTTTACTTCCGTTCAATATATAATGATCACCATTTCGCTCCGCCACCGACTGCATACCGCCGGCATCGCTGCCAGAACCCGGTTCGGTCAACCCCCATCCACCCAATTTTTTCCCACTGCAGAGATCGGGTAAATATTTTTGCTTTTGTTCCTCGTTTCCGAACAGAAATATATGTGACGTACACAAACCGTTATGCGCTCCCACACCTAACCCAACCGAAGGATCGACCTTGGATATTTCTTCCATCAATACCACAAAATCGAGCGTACTCATATCGGCACCTCCGTACTGTTCGGGAAACACCGAACCGAGGAAACCTATTTCACCCAATTTTTGAAATATCGCTTTCGGAAATTCCTGACTTTCATCATATTTCATCACGTGGGGCTTAATCTCATTTTGGGCAAAATCGCGCGCAACATCCCGTACCATTCTTTGATTTTCAGACAACTCGAAGCTGATACCCTCCGGCGTATCTGTTATAGTCGACATACATTCCTCCCGGTAATTATTGATTTCAATTG
>PWXV01000332.1 GCA_003568415.1 Ignavibacteriales bacterium | reverse complement strand
GTGAAGGTGCTGTTCGGGAATTCTTCAGCCAGTCTATTCAGAGCACGCCCTCTTCCGCATCCGATATCGAGTACTTCGATACCGCGTTCCAGCTGTTCTGTTATTCCCGGTATTATCGGCAGGATGGCTTCGGTAAGCGATGAGACGGTGCTTATGCCGCTGTCCTCTTCATGGACTTCATGAAATCGTTTGAATTCGGAGTACGGTACCCCGCCGCCTTTATGAAAGCATTCAACGATTTTGTCCTCAACCGTTCCAAGCAACGGGATGTATTGCGAAAAAACCGCTATGTTATCCGCCCCTGCTTCGCGGGTTAGGAATGCGGCATGTTCGGCCGGAAGTGAGTATAACGGCTCCCGTCCGTTACTTCCATTTACGTGACATTCGACGATGCGTCCGACTGTCATCGCGCCGAGCCATTCACGGACATATCGCTCGTTCAGACCGGCGGCTTTGGCTATCTGTTTGCTCGATGACGGCGGCAGTTCTTTCATCGTATCGAACAATCCGGTGCGGTGTCCTATGGATGTCATCAGAGTGAGTGCTCCCTGATTCAGCATGCCGAGCATCGTTTCGGCAAATGCTTCGGATTTCTGTGTGTCGATCTGGTGCATGGTACACATAGTATTTCCTCCCTGTTGTTTTGTTGGTTTTTATCAGTTACTATCGGTTGCTATTGGTTACAAATAAATTTCTTTGCTTTTTTGTAAGGATTTTACTTATAAGTCACTATAGACCAACGACCTGCAAATCTTCATTAACAAACCCGTCAGGCATTTCTTCCTGACTATCTTTCTGCAGATCTTCATATGCGAGCAGATCGGTTGTAACCGGAGAACCGTTTATTTCATGGATCATCGTGTTGATCTCACCGCGGTGGTAATTCGAGTGACAGATGACATGCATCATCGTTTGCCAGAGAAGGTACGAACGGTTCTCCCCTTTGAAATTTTTTATTGCAAGCGTTTTAAACAGCTCGGCATCAACTAACCCAGCGAGAAATTCTCTCTGTTCTTCGGACGCGGTCTCCAGGCAAACTTGCAGCGACCGGAATGTGGGGAAATTTTCTGTGTTCAGCGGGAATTCCGGCGTGTATCCTTTCCATCGCTGCAGCCACACCCATTCCGATGAGAGAATATGTATCAACGTGTCCTTTATTGAGGGGAACGTGCTCTTCCGGGGTTTTGTAAGCTCAGCCTGGTCAATTTCCGCGAGGGTTTCTAAAATATTCCGGTTTGCCCATTCGTTGTATTCGAACATTTGTCTGTATGTATCGAGCATTATAATCGCTCCTTTCTGTATACCGGGTTTGTGTAACGAACGGTATCAAAATAATACATGAAAAGAGGGGCAACAATCGGGGAAATACGGTATTTTGTAAGGGGATGTACGGTATTTTTTTCGAGCAGATACGGTAGAGTACACATCTTGACAAACCCCGGCTAATTTTGTACAATGCTTAACCTTACTTACCCGGTGCTTATGAGGATATTACTATTTAATCTTATGCAACTAAATAATATTTTGTGGGCGATAATATGTGCAGTTGGAAAATGAGCAATAAATGGTAATGATATTCATCATCTACTTACTGAACGTGACGGGCACGTTATGACCGAAACATGCATACACTATGAATACATCCGATACGTATAAAGGAATCGAAGAGCGTAGTTGGGCGGATGAATATGCCCGTTTTTCAACTGCCGGAAAACGAAACCGGCCCGATCCCGAGGATTTGGAAAATCTTGCGGTAGTCGCATACCTTATCGGTAAGGATATCGAGTGTATCGATGCTTTTACAAAGGCGCATTATGAATTCACAAACCGTGGAAAAATCGATCGCGCGATACGGTGTTGATGAATTGTCGGGTATTGCAAAAGCGTTCGGCGTACCGTATCTGGATGCCGTCAGACCATATTCTTTCGGCATTCTGCAACATGCAGAAGGAGAAACGCAAGCAGCTTAATCCGCATTAAACAAAGCATGGAACGTTTTCAAGGAACTCGACGCTCCGTACGAATCCGCGCGTACACGCGTTATGACCGGTCGCGCGTTCCGGGAACCCGGTGATGAGGATTCGGCAACTCGTTCGGCCTTACGCTTCGCGAATGGCAGGTACTCCGGCTGCTCGCAGCGGGTGGGACGAATAAATCGATTGCAGAAAAGTTATTCATCAGCGAGCGAACCGTCGACCGGCACTTGAGTAATATCTTTAACAAACTTGGTGTATCGTCCCGGACGGCGGCGACGGCATTTGCGCATAAACATCAACTGCTTTAGTCGAGAGCGTGGCATTTCGATCGGACGATCTGGCAAGATTCGGCGGTTTCGGGATATTCGCACCGGATGCAGGTGTTCTAATATATATTCGTTTATATTGACTTTTAAGGGTATTAATCATTATATTTTCGTAGTAGAGTCGCACCAAAATTTACCGGAACCCGCCATTAATCAGGGACAACACGGATGTAAACAGTATGTTTATATCGGTAAACATATCGCAATCGATTGCACTGATATTCATACTCTCCTTTCTTGTTGCATTCCACGAAGTATCTCTATCGCAGGATGAGATGATACAGCGTCAGTCTGATGCGGTGATATTCCCCGATACCGCGCTTGCTGCAAATTATTTCGCCAAAGCAAAAGCATTTTACGAAACCGCACAATACGACAGCTCTTTAGTTTATGCCGAGAAAGCAAAGCATGAATATACAACGATAAGTACGTATGACGACTCAGACGAGATCTGGGAACTACTTCTTCAATGTTATAATCTTATCGGTACGAATTTAACCCACCTTGATAAACATGATTCGGCACTGACATATCTGACATATGCCCTTAATGAGGGACTGAAGCGATTTGGTGAAAGCAATCTCACCGTCGCCAAAAGTTATAATAACATCGGGATGATATATCAAAGATATCATAATGATTACGCACGAGCTATGGAATTCTTTCAACAAGCATTATCGATCAGAACCCGTCTGTTGGGGGACGAACATGCTGATGTTGGGGCAAGCTACGGTAATATCGGTTGGATACATTACTTGCAGGGTGATAATGAACGCGCTCTTGGCTACACCCGGCGATCACTGAAAATAAGATTGGGTGTGTTCGGTGAATATCACTGGACGGTCGGCGATTCGTATCAACAGTTAGGGGGAATTTACGGTAGAAAAGGTGATTTAGATCGATCAATGGGATATTTTAGAAAGGCCCTGTCCGTGTACCGGGAGGTATTGAATCCCGATCACATGCTCATTGCAATGTGCTATAGAAATCTCTCACTCTCGTATTATTACAAAGGCGATTATGAACGTGCGTTAAATACGTCACGGGAGGCATTAAGTATTTATCTTAGACTTTTTGGAGAATCGCATAGACTAATAGCTACAAATTATAACACGCTCGGGATCATATATCAGCGGATAGGCGATTATGATAAATCTCTCGAATTTCATAAACGTGCATTATCGATACGACGCCAGGTATTCGGAGAATTTCACCTCGACGTTGCAGGGAGTTACACAAATATAGGAAATGTGTATAGCAACCGGGGAGATTTTGAAAACGCATTGGATTATCATCAAATGTCGTTATCTATCACACTGGAGATATTGGGGGAAACCCATCCACGAGTTGCACGCAATTACAATAACATAGGAGTAGTTTACAGATATATGGGTGATCATGAACTGGCATTTGAATATTATAATAAAGCATTGTCAATTCGTACGCGTCTTTTTGGCGAGCTCCATCCCGACGTTGCTGTTAGCCAGACCAATATCGGACTCCATTTATACGATCAAGGTGATTATGATCGGGCTTTGGAGTATTACCAAAGAGCATTACATACTGGTATTCAGCTAGACGGCGAAAAACATCCGGAAGTTTCCAGAAGATACCGTTCCATTGCCCGAACATATCTGCGGAAAGGCGATCTTGATAGTGCTTTGCAATATTCACAGAAGTCTTTGGCTTCGCTTGTATCCGGATTCGACGATTTGAATGTGTATAGTAATCCTCCTCTGGAAGGAATTAGCTCCGAATTATATTTACTGGACGCGTTCAAATTAAAGGCAGAAATCTTTACCCATTTGTCCGATCTCGAAACAGTCCTAAACATATATGAGCTATCCGCGGACCTCATAGATCAAATACGCACGGGATACAAAGCCGAAGGTTCAAAACTTTTCCTGGGTGAGAAAGTGTCGGATGTCTTCCAACACGCGATCCAGACAAGTCTTGCGTTATATGAAACGACCGGCGACGATGAGTACAAATACCGGGCATTTGGTTTTGCCGAAAAGAGTAAAGCTGCCGTATTACAGGATGGCCTTACGGAGGTACGGGCAGTCCAGTTCTCGAATATACCCCGGGACTTGTTGGAAGACGAGAGACAGCTCAGAATCGATATCGCATACTATGAAAACCGGGTTCAACGGGAAACACGCGGTCCGGAAGATTCCGGTACGGATGAAATCAGGGAACTGGAAAATCGTCTCTTCAATTTTAAAAGGCAGTATAGAGAAATGGTGGAACGTCTTGAACGGGAGTACCCTGATTATTTCAATCTGAAATATGCAACACAAACAGTCTCTGTTCAGGAAATGAGAGATCGTCTCTCCGATGATACCGTAATACTCGAATATTTTACCGGTGAAGAACATATTTATATTTTTACAGTCTGGAATACGGGATTCGATGTATATGCGGTGAAGCAGCCGGAGGATTTGACCGGGCTTGTGATGGATTTTTATACCTCGATCCTAAAATCCGAATCCCGGAAGTATCTGTCCTCTTCGGTGCATCTGAGCCGGTTGCTCATCGAACCGGTTCTGCCCGTAATTCAATCAAAGAAAAATCTCGTCATCATACCGCACGACATACTCTATAAGGTTCCATTCGATGCACTATTGATGAAGAATCCAGCTCCGGCTCAATTTGAAGGACGGGTTGATTTCACGATGCTTGATTATCTCGTTAAATCGTTCAACATATCGTATCACCATTCGGCGACCCTTTATGTGAAGGGACTAAAAGAAAAATCACCGACCGTTGCCGAAAACAGCTTTATCGGTTTTGCGCCTGTATTTTCGGGTGACGACGGGACGGGCTATACATTGGCAAGCGATGATCTTCTCGATATGGCATCGGATTACGAAGATTTGTTCCGGTCGGTTGTCATTGACGGTGCTCAATTCGATGAACTGCGGTATAGCGAATGGGAGGTTAAGTCGATAATAGAGTTGTTTGCGGAGATGGCGGGAGATAGAACGAGCCGTGCATATTTTCACGGCGATGCGACGGAGGACGTGTTTAAAGCGGAAGTTAAGGATTTTCGCGTCATTCACATTGCGACGCACAGTTTTATAAACGAAGAGAGACCGCAACTATCGGGAGTTGTGTTTGCGCAGGATGTGTCACCGAATACCGGCGAAGACGGCGTCCTCTACGCCGGTGAAACGTACAATCTCGAATTAAATGCCGATCTGGTGGTGCTCAGCAGCTGCGAGAGCGGCGTCGGGAAGTTAATTCGCGGCGAGGGAATGATGGCGCTGTCGAGAGGTTTTCTCTATTCGGGTGCACGGAATATTATTTTCTCGCTCTGGAAGATACCCGACAGACATACGAGCGAGCTGATGGTAGAGTTTTACCGGCAGATGCTCTCCGGATATAGCTACGCCGAGTCATTACGAAGAGCCAAGTTGAGTCTGATTGAAAATCCCGCGACTGCACGACCACGTTCATGGGCGAGTTTTATCTTGGTAGGAACGGACTAAGATTCGGTGATTGGTTATTTGTTAGTTGCCGAGTTTCATGACATCGTTTACACTCGAAGTTTCATAAGATCGTTTACAATTCGTATATTCTCCAAATTTATGGAGGATATAATAATGAATAAAAAAAAGTAAAACTACTGAAAAAG
>PWXV01000129.1 GCA_003568415.1 Ignavibacteriales bacterium | reverse complement strand
TCGAAAGTAATAAAAGTGAGAAATTGATCAACACGTTTCAGTACAAAGAGCACAACAAGATAGCACAAGGTGAGCGGCACTCAATGACCAATGTCCGTTCAAAAATAATTCACAAACTTGTACGCGATTCCAAGGATACGGCAGAATCTGCAATGGTATATCGTGACTATCTCGAACACGGAATAAAAGATGAACCGGTCAATATACGTCACCTTTTTGCATTGAAATATAATGACATACCATTACGTCATGATTCGGTCCAAAAGAAAAAGGATATTTTTAAAACGTTTGGTTCGGGTGCAATGTCATTCGGTGCGATCAGTGCAGAATCACAGCGTGATATTTTCCTTGCAATAAAAGAGATCAGCGGGAAGAGCAACAGTGGAGAAGGGGGTGAAAACCCCTATTACTTTACCGAAGGTATTACCGCATCATCAAAGCAGGTCGCTTCCGGCCGATTTGGAGTAACGGCACAATATCTGGTTTCCGGAAATGAAATTCAGATCAAAATAGCACAGGGCGCAAAACCCGGAGAAGGCGGTCAGCTTATGGGCGTAAAGGTTACGTCTGATATTGCGCGTGCCCGGCATTCAAACCCGGGTGTTGATCTTATTTCGCCGCCACCGCTGCACGATATCTACAGCATTGAAGATCTCAAGCAGATGATCTACGAGTTCAAACAGCTCAAACCGGATATAAAAGTAAACGTCAAGCTGGTTGCCGGCTGGAATATCGGTACCATTGCAGTTGGAGTTGCAAAAGCGGGAGCTGACAGTATCAAAGTGTGCGGCGGCGACGGCGGAACCGGTGCTGCTTCTCTAAGCTCAATGAAACACGCAGGGTTACCCTGGGAAATCGGCTTGGTGGAAGTACACAAAGCGCTCATCGAAAATAATCTTCGAAAAAATATTGTGCTGTCGGTTGACGGCGGTTTGAGTTCGGGAAAAGATATCGTTATTGCAGCAATACTCGGTGCCGAAGAGTTTGACTTCGGTAAGCTGCTGCTTGTTGCGGAGGGATGTGTAATGGCACGTATCTGCGAAAAGAATACCTGTCCGACTGGCATAGCCACACACGATCCTAAGTTTAAGAAGAAATATAAAGGCACGAAAGACCATGTGATAAAGCTTTTGCATTTCCTTGCAGATGAAGTTCGTGATCACCTTGCAAAGCTTCGTGTGGCCTCCCTGCGCGATCTTATCGGCCGGACAGATTTGCTTGAACCGAATCCAGTACACATGGATATTATCAATAACCGAAAGCTCGACCTTCGTTATTTTTTCGACCATATGCTTATTGATGACAGCCAGCGAACCGACCTTTTCAATGAAGGATTAAGCGAGCTCAACGATAGAATCGTTACAGATACTCAATCGGCGATTGAAAACAATACCGATGTTGCTTTATCATATCCGATACACAATACTGACCGCGCTACACTGGCTACGGTATGCGGAAAACTCGCAATGCAAAAACACCTCAACCACGTTGCCCGGATTAAAAACAATAATGATTCAATAAAAGATTATACCGGCATAATATCGGTTGATTTCACCGGTAACGCGGGCCAGGGGTTTGCTGCTTACCTTGTCGATGGGTTATATGTGCGTCTGTTTGGCGATGCGAACGATTCCGTTTGTAAATCAATGTCGGGCGGAAAAGTTATACTCCGTCCTCATCCGGAAGCGCGCTTTAAACCCGAGGAGAATACGATCATTGGCAATTGTGCGCTGTATGGTGCGACAGGCGGAACGGTATATGTAAACGGCAGGGCCGGGGATAGGTTTGCAGTGCGTAACAGCGGTACAACCGCAGTCATAGAAGGTGCTGGATTACATGCTTGTGAATATATGACAAATGGTCTTGTGGTTATTCTCGGACCGGTACAATACAATCTCGGAGCAGGTATGACGGGCGGGAAACTCTACCTGCTTGGCTCCCAATCTGACCGTGTAAATGATAAATATATCGCACCCGTCGGTTTGACTGAAGATGATAAACAGGAGTTGTATGACCTGTTAATCGATTATACACGTGAGACTGAAAGTCCGTTAGCGAAAAGAGTCCTGGATGCGTGGAGTGAGAAACAGAATGAGTTCGTAAAATACCTTCCTATAAAAGAAGCAGAATCATTATTGGAAGGGCACGAGAAGCATAGTGCTGCATGACCGGATAAATCACCCGGTTAATACTAAGTCCAATGATTAATACAAGATGTGGTCCATCATTAAAGTTGACTACATCTTTAATTCTCTACCCCCGCAAAATATCCCTCCAGCAACGGCTTCATCTTTTGTAATGCCCGTGCTCGATGACTGATCTTCTGCTTTTCGTCCGCCTCCATCTCACCGAATGTTTTGTCATAGCCATCAGGTTTAAACAACGGATCGTAGCCGAAGCCGTTCTGTCCGCGGGGTTGTTCAAGAATGATGCCGCGGCATTCGCCCTCAACAATTTCCTCGATACCACCGGCAACAAACGCCATAACACACCTGAATTTTGCCGTTCTTCTTCTGAAGGATAGCGGACCTAATTCCTTCAATAATTTGTGATTATTTTCCTCATCGGTTGCGTTATCACCGGCATATCGTGCCGACAACACCCCCGGGCGATGGTTGAGGAAGAACACCTCTAGTCCGGAATCATCGGCGAGTGCAGGCTTACCGGTTGCTTTATGTATCTCACGTGCTTTCTGTAATGCATTATCTTCGAATGTGTTTCCATCTTCACGAAGTATATCCTCAACACCGGCCTGGCTTGCCGTTTGTATTTCAATCGATGAATCAGTCAGTAACTGTTTTATTTCTTTTACTTTATGTACGTTTGCAGTTGCAAGGATGAGTGTATGCATTGTTAATGGTTATTTGTTATTGGTTAATTGTTCATCGCTTCAACCTGGAAAACACATTAGGTAAAATAATTTTATTCCAAAATTATTTTGTCTATTAGTATAGTTGTCGTCGTTTACTTTAACACCGAATCGATCGCCTCGTCTATTCGCTCAACCGGTATCAATTCCACCGAGCCACTGAAATTATGATCGCGGACATTCGAGCGTGGCACAACAGCGTGCGTAAAACCGAGCTTTTGCGCTTCGTATAAACGTTGTTCTATTTGATTGACACCCCGTATCTCCCCTCCCAATCCTATTTCACCTATTGCAACTGTTCGTGCATCGATCGGTGCATCGCGAAAACTCGAAACCACCGCGATAGCTACCGCAAGATCGACCGCCGGTTCATCGATACGAATACCACCGGCAATATTCACGAAAACATCTTGTGTCCCGAGATGATATCCCATTCGCTTTTCAAGAACTGCCAGCAGCAATGCGAGGCGCTTCTGATCGAATCCCGATGTAGTACGTTGCGGCATCCCGTAACTTGATGAAGATACTAACGACTGTACCTCGATTAAAATCGGTCGCGTACCTTCGATGGTCGGTACGACAACCGATCCTGCCGCTCCCGACTTTCGCTCTGAAAGAAAGACCCGTGAGGGATTTTTTACCTCGACGAGGCCCTTCTCATGCATTTCGAATATTCCGATTTCATTGGTTGAACCGTACCGGTTTTTCAATGCCCGCAAGATCCGGTACGCATAATGCCGGTCGCCCTCGAATTGCAAAACAGCATCGACCATGTGTTCTACAGCTTTCGGTCCGGCAAGCATCCCCTCTTTCGTCACATGGCCTATAAGGATCATCGGTATTGAAAGCTTCTTTGCAATCTTCATCAAACCGGCAGTCGATTCACGAAGCTGTCCCACAGTACCGGGCACACTCTGTAACTCGGGGTGCTGCATTGTCTGGATTGAATCGACAATCACCACACCCGGAGTTTCCACCTCAATCGCCCGCTGAACGAGAAAGAGATCGGTTTCAGGATAGATAAAAATATTATCGGGATGTTCCAATGATAAGCGATCAGAACGCAGTTTTATTTGTTTCGGAGATTCTTCTCCGGCGATGTATAATACCGATTTTTTATACAGGAGATCGGCTATCTGCAACATCAATGTCGATTTACCGATTCCGGGATCGCCGCCAAGGATGATCATTGCTCCCGGCACCAATCCCCCGCCGACAACACGGTCAAATTCCTGCAAGCCGCTTTGAATCCGGTGATCATGTTGCAGATCCACCGAGCTTAACAGCGATACGGTATTTTTCTCAACCGGACCGGTTTGTTTTTTCTTGCGGTCGCCGCGGGTTATGATTTCCTCGCTGAGCGTATTCCACTCACCGCATCCGGGGCACTTGCCCGTCCAGCGTGGAACACTGTACCCGCATTCCTGACATACAAATTGCGAAACGGTTTTTGCCACGTTTAATTCGCTTTGTTCATTTATTAGAATTCGATTAATTATCCTTTGTGTTCGACTTCCTTAACATCGCCAATACCAAGTTTTTCAAGCGGCTTTTTGATTTTCTGAACATCGCCGACCACCACTACCGCGACCTTTGAAGGATGTATATAATCCGATGTAACCCGTTTCACATCATCGACGGTAACCTGCTGAACATTGTCGACATACGTATCATAATAATTTTCGGGCAATTCATACAGGGCAACAGTTGCAAGCTTCGTGGCGATCTGGGATGGTGTTTCGAACTGCCGCGGCAATGATCTCACTAACCCATCTTTAGCTGCTGCCAGTTCCTCTTCGCTCACGCCTTTTTCTCTAATGGTATGCAGTTCTTTCATTATCTCTTCGACCGATTTGTCAGTATATTCACCCTGAAAACCGCCGGTTGTTATAAAATGGCCGCCGAACTTTCGCATTTCCCATATCGATGCAGCTCCGTAGGTATATCCTTTATCCTCACGCAGATTAAGATTGATGCGGCTGGTAAATTGTCCGCCGAGTATCTGGTTCATCACAAGCACCGGGAAATAATCTTTATGCGTCCGCTCGATGCCCCGATGACCGATACGGATCTGAGATTGGGCTGCCTCTGCCCGGTTCGTCAGATATATTGTTGCCCTATCGCGATCGGGTATATCCGGTAAAGTAACTTTCGGGATATCACCTTGCTTCCATCCTGATAAAGCGTTTTCAAGTCTTTCACTTAATTCCTGCAGTCCAATATCTCCCACAACAATAATTGATGCATTGTCAGGTTTGAAGTATTTACTATATTTTTCTCTCAGATCGTCGGCTGTAATGAATTGCACCGATTCGGTTGTACCCAGACGCGGATAACCATATGGATGATCTTTTCCGTAAATAGTTTTGACGAACACTTTGGTTGCAAGTACATTCGGTTGATCTTCTTCCTGAAGTATACTCGTCAGAATGTTTTTTCTCACCCTCGTTAATTCCTGTTCGGGGAATTCAGGATTTCGAATTACATCAGAAAATATCTCAAGCGATGCTTCCAGGTGTTCCCGCATTGATAACATCGATGCACCGCATCCATCCATCGAAGACCAGGTGTTGAAATTAGTACCGAGAAAATCGAAGTCATCGGCAATCTGTAATGCACTCCGGTTCTTTGTCCCCTCGTCGAGCATATCGGCAAACAAATTCGTCATACCCGCTTTGTCAACCGGATCGGAAAATGCACCGGTATGCACGGCAAGATACACCTGTACAACCGGCAGCTTCTTATAACGATACAGCCAGACATTAATTCCGTTGGAAAGCTGTGTTCTGGTTAGCTTTGTTTCATCAAGCAATGTAAAATGGGGCACCGGACCCGGTTCAGGTATTTTTGTCCTATCTATTGTTGTATGCATACAATTTCTTTTATCGTGAATCAAAGTGAGTTTGTTTGAACTGCAAGTTCCTGTTTCCCTTTCGGGACTATGCTTAATACCACACGTTTTTCAGGTTGTAAATATGTCTCCGCGGCAGCGCGGATGCTTTCTTTGTCGACTGAAAGATAGCGGTTTAAATCTTCATTAATGAAACCCGGATCCTCAAGGAATACATTATATTCGTT
>PWXV01000308.1 GCA_003568415.1 Ignavibacteriales bacterium | reverse complement strand
TTTCACAACTATGCTGACAGGTTCAAGCAAGACTCCGGTATGCTTTAATCCGGATGGTATTTGGACCAGATGCTCCGGTTCTTCTATGAAGTATTCCGTAAGAAAACCGTGCAGCAGGTTAATACCTCGTTCGAAATATATATCGTCTGTTGTCATATCGGACGTACCGATGTGATCGTATAGACTCGTGCCGGGGCGGCGAACTGTGGGAACGACATAATCTCCGGGTTTAAGTTCAGCAACATTTTTTCCCACCGATTCTACCTGACCGATACATTCATGACCGATGATCAGAAATTCATTTTCATCCGGCACATCGCCGTATCCTGCAGATACGATTTTCTTATCCGTACCATCAACTCCTACCCGGAGCACTTTTACCAGTACTCCTCGTCCATTCTTGATCTCATTGAGCTTCGGTTTGTCTATATCTCGAAGGTGTACACTGTTCTTCTTTCCTAATTTTACTGCAACTGCCTTCATTGAATTTTTTCTCCACTTTGATCGATCAATTTTGCAACCAGACCGGTCCATCCGGTTTGATGGTTTGCACCAAGCCCTGTTCCATTATCTCCATTGAAATGTTCATAGAAGAGAATCAATTTTTTCCAATAAGGATCGGCCTGAAATTTCTCGACGTTTCCGTAAATGGGGCGATAGCCCTTTTTATCACGTTGAAATAGGCGTATGAGACGGCAGGATAGGTCTGTGGATGCCTCCCATAACGTTGTCATATTTCCCGATCCAGTGGGACACTCTACTTTGAATTCATCACCAAAAAAATGATGATACTTCTGAAGCGATTCTATGAGTAAAAAATTAACGGGGAACCATATGGGACCGCGCCAGTTGGAATTCCCTCCGAACAATTCAGTCGTCGATTCTCCCGGCTCGTAATCTACGCGTTGTTCCTCACCGTTCACGTGAAAAACATAGGGGTGGTCTGTATGATATCTCGACAGTGATCTGATGCCAAATGGTGACAGAAACTCATTTTCGTTAAACATTATGCGCAGAATACGCTGGAGACGTTTCCTGTTTGCGATTGCAAGGAGGCAACGGGTTTTACCCTCGGAGTTTTTCACATACTCAATATGTTCAGGTGCATCGGGATGGTTATTGATAAACCACTCCATACGTTTTTTAAAGCCCGGTAAGCTATCAATATTTTCCGGTTCAAGGATTTCTGTGGCAAAGAGTGGGATTAAACCCACCATCGAGCGTACTTTTAGACGGACGTGATCACCACCCGGGAAATTGAGCACATCATAATAAAAGCCGTCTTCCTCGTCCCATAATTCGATACCCTCTCCACCGAGATCGTGTACGGCATGTGCTATATGAATGAAATGTTCAAAAAACTTGCTGGCGACGTCCTCATATGCAGGATTTTCTTTCGCTAATTCCAGGGCAATAGCGAGCATGTTCAGACAGTACATTGCCATCCAACTGGTGCTGTCGGATTGTTCAAGATGACCGCCCGTCGGTATGTTGTGTGAACGATCGAATACTCCGATGTTATCCATCCCCAAAAAACCGCCCTGAAATAAATTTCTTCCGTCAGGGTCTTTACGGTTTACCCACCAGGTAAAGTTCAGCAGCAGTTTATGAAACACTTTTTCCAGGAATTGTCGGTCGGCTTTGCCTCGTATACGTTTTTCAATTTTGTATACCCGCCAGCATGCCCACGCATGCACCGGTGGATTAACATCATCGAAATTCCATTCGTATGCGGGTAGCTGACCGTTCGGGTGCATATACCATTCGCGGAGGAAAAGCAGCAGTTGCTTTTTAGCAAAGTCTGAATCCACTAACGCAAGCGGGATACAATGGAACGCAAGATCCCATGCTGCATACCATGGAAATTCCCATTTATCGGGCATTGAAATTATATCCTCATTATAAAGATGCATTGCCCATTCCCTGTTTCGCACCTTTCGGCGTTCCGGAGGCGGAGGTGCGCTTGACGAGTCGCCTTCCAGCCATGTGCGGACATCGAAGTAATAAAACTGTTTTGTCCAGAGCATCCCGGCAAATGCCTGTCGCTGTACGCTTCTCAGTTCGTCTGGAATGTTTTTTGAGGATATTTCGGAATAAAATTCGTCTGCTTCATTACGGCGCTGTTCGAACGTAGAATCAAATGCTTCGTCGAAATCCTGCGACGTAGGTTCGTGGTCAGTTAAACGCAGACGCAACGTGATAGCATCTCCCGGTTCGATTTGCATTTTGTAATGAACGGCAGCTTTTGTTCCTTCAAGATTTTGATTGATCGCATCCTGCTTGTTGTGAACGATGAAATCGTTGATACCGTCCTTCACCTGGGGTGTACGATTTTCAGTCCCGAATAATCGTTTGAAATTCGTTTCGTTCTCGGTGAAAAGTAATGCAGGTGTACCTTCACTTACCAGCCATCGTTTGCCGAGCTGAGAATGTACGGCTTCTATACGTGCATTTCTCTCGGTATTCATTATAGCTTTTAAGCTTGGTTTCCGGTCATCGATTCCCCAAGACCACGTGTTGCGAAACCAGATTGTAGGAAGTAGATGTAATACAGAAGATTCCGGTCCGCGGTTATATGCTGTTATTCGTATGAGTATGTCTTCAACATCTGCCTTGGCGTATTCGACAATTATATCGAAGTAGCGATCGTCTTTAAAAGTCCCGGTTTCGATAAGTTCATATTCAGGTACCTGTTTATTGCGGCGTCTGTTTTCTTTGACAAGGTGTTCATAGGGGAATTCATTCTGCGGATATTTATATAGAAATTTCAAATAAGAATTTGTAGGCGTGGCATCGAGGTAGTAGTAATATTCTTTGACATCCTCACCGTGATTACCGTCCTGATTGGGGAGGCCGAAAAGACGTTCCTTGAGATACGGATCTTTGCCGTTCCAGAGCGCCATTGCAAAACAGAGATATTGTTTGCGGTCGCATATACCACCTAATCCGTCTTCACCCCAACGGTAGGTTCGTGAGCGAGCGTGGTCGTGCGGAAAATAATTCCATGCATCCCCGTTCGGGCTATAGTCCTCTCGTATGGTTCCCCACTGGCGTTCGCTTAAGTAAGGCCCCCATAGCTTCCAATCTGTCTTTCGCTGTCGCGCTTCTTCCAGGCGGTGGTTCTCTGCAGTCATCGATAATTCCTTATTGTTCTATAATGGGGAAATATATACGTAAAAACAAACGTAAAAGCAAATATTTCAAAGGAAAGAGAGTTCGAACACTTGTCAGGGATCGTCATGCTGCCGGTTTTTATTTTGCCGAATGGGACGCGCGCAATGATCATGGAATAAACCTCCCAAGCGGCGTGTACATATACAGCTTGCAGGCAGGTGAGTATGTGGAGAGCAGGAAGATGTTGTATCTCAAGTGACATTTTAAAGCGACTCTGTCCACACCAGCCGGGGTTTTTAAATGGGGCCCCAGAAAAAGAACGCACCTTACATGCTTGTTTAAATACATCGATCTGTAGGGAGAGGGAGTCCTCTCACATATCCTACGAAAAACAAAACCATTAGCTATTAATTAGAAAACTCGAATGAATTATTAGACCCGAAATCCTATCTTAACAAGTAGTTACCACGGTCCCGTTTTTCTGTGCAACCTGCCAAAGAATATAAAGGGAGCAAATACATGCTTGGAACATTAAATTATTAGTACTATAATATTAAATCTAAATAAAGTTGAGCCATCTACACTTATAATTTGTGGGCAACAAGACAAATCCCATCCCGTCGACAATACACGACTTGCTAAAAAAAGCATTCAGGATACAACTATTTATGTTTTTGATAAATGCGGTCATGCCCCGATGGTAGAAAATCCAAAAGAATTTAATTCCGTCGTAACACAATTCCTGTTAGGTTAATCAAACACTGTTAAAGTAGTATTTCAAACTCATCAAGAAAGGAGTAAGAACAATGAAAATTTTCACTTTTCTAATCACTACAATTGCAACTATTCTTGGTCCCAGCTGGTCCGGTGTTACCAGTCCGGCCATAATGGCACAAGCGCTGCACCGAATCTGGTTAGTATGGCCTGAAGCTGAATTTACCGTTGAAGAAGATCCGGATGGAAGCGTCACTATCCGGGCTAACCGTCCCTATCAGCACATATTTGGAGAATCCGGTATACTGTTTGATGTATCGGTACAAGATGTGGAAACCGTGTGGTACGTGTTCCGTAAAACCATTGCCCAACAACAAGGCATGGAATTTAATCAAGTCGAAGACAACGGATGGTTTATTATTCAGATCAGCAGTAAGTAACATCAACTACCCTATTGGTGATACATAATACCGATTACAAATTGTGGTGATCTTGCCCGGTTTGACGGTACGGACTGGACCGGACGGGGAATGGTATATAATACCCTAAATCCCCGTTATCGGTAATTTGTCTGTATATTTCCACTCCGAAAATAATAACCGATATTTTATCCATTCTTGCCAGGCTTTTAGATATATATGTATATGTAGAGGCCAGACCATTAATCAAAAATTTGTAAAATTTTCAAGAATTATCCCCTATTCAGGGGATTGCCGGTTGTGATTATTTTACATATTTATGGAGTGTACCATTAATACTATCAACTTTTTTATTCCTTCATTGTAATACTGTATATGGTGGATCAGTCATCTTTTAATTTATGAACGGAGTGAATTAATCTGTATGGGGAAATTAAATGCACATATTCCAAAATCATCTTCCGATGGGGATGCAGAATTTCTCGGTTACCAGCTGACGAAGGATGGTAATCCTATACCATTATACAATATTCTCGTTGAGAATCATCCTTTGAGAGGATCAACGGTTACCGAGAAAAGGTTGCGTGCACTTAATTTACGTGTACCACGAATTCCAACAGAAGAAAAGAGGGGATAATGAAAACGTTGTCTCTTTATATAATTCTTGTTGCAGTGGCTTTTATGATTGCAGGATGTATTAACGGTACGTATCAATGGGAAGAAGAAAATAGAAGCAATGAGACTACCGCTACAGTCTCATTGAGCAATCATCACTCAGGATATTTACCGCGGCATGACCTCGGGTATCCACGACTTGAATATTTTCTCGAATCATATGAACAAACTATTAAACGCTATGCCAACCGCTACGGTTTTGATTGGCGTTTCATTCTCGCTGTCATGAATCAGGAGTCACGCTTTCGTCATCAGGCAGTTAGTTCCCGGGGAGCATATGGACTTATGCAGATAATGCCGGCAACCGGCCGGGATATATCCGCTAAACTTTTTATTGATAATGTAAAACAGCCTGAAAATAATATTGCAGGAGGTGTGTATTATCTGTGGTGGGTATATACAATGATTAATTTCGATGATGGGGAGCTATCTTACGACGTTAGTGAAATGGACCGGTTACAACTTGTTCTTGCTGCCTACAACGGAGGGCCGTCCCGTGTGCGGGATGCGCAACAGCTTGCCCGGTATCTGAACCTTGATCCGTATCGCTGGGTAAACATTAAATCTCTGTTACCGATGCTTTCATCACGTTACGATACACTTCATCAGTATGTCTGGGAGAATGGAATACCTTCGGGTGGATATTTTAATGGATATCCCGAAACGCTTAATTATGTTGATAGAGTGATGATATATTATTCGTACTACCAAGATATGTTTGAATAGCTTACCTTTTTTATACTCCGTATACCCCGGTTTGGAAATCCCCTCAGGTTATCTTTTTGTATCTCTGTCTTCTTAATCTCCTATGTTCAAGAAAAATTTGACAAATATTGTGCTTTTCAATATTATGCACATTATATTATCTCGATAGAGAGCGGAATTACCCATCCGTGATTTCCTCATGGATAGAACACTTTACATAGAGCATACCAGGTGTTATGATGCTTTCTGATTTTGTCTTTTCTTTTATATTCAACAGGTAAAAACCATAGTAAGGATCATCATGAAAAAAACAATACGATTCACTCTCAATGGTCAGACCGCCGAGATGGAAGTGAATGAGAACGAATCGCTTCTCTGGTCTATTCGTACTCATTTGAATCTGACGGGTACTAAATTTGGCTGCGGTATAGGCCTTTGCGGTTCCTGTGTTGTGATTGTCGACGATTCTCCGGTAAGAAGCTGTATGGTTAATGCAGATTACGTAGAGAATTCCCGCGTACTCACAATAGAGGGGTTATCAAACAACGGAACGCTTCATCCGATCCAACAGGCATTTGTTGACCATGATGCCCTCCAGTGCGGTTTTTGTACGCCGGGTATGATCATGAACGCTTATGCCCTGCTGCTCGAAAACCAGGAGCCAGGCCGGGAAGACATTATTAATGGTATGGAGGATAATCTATGTCGATGCGGAGCGCACAACCGGATCATTGCTGCCATTCAGGAAGCCGGTAGTGTAATGAAAGGAGATATATAATTATGAAAGATACTACCGATATTGTAAATGAAGTAACATTGCCGCCCGCAGGTATCGACCGGCGTGATTTTCTGAAGCGTTTGGGTGCAGGGGTTACCGTCGCAGTAGCATTAAGCGATTTTAAATCCCTGGGTGCAATGACATTTCAGCAGCGGGAATTACCCACGGATTGGAATGCTTTTCTGAGAGTGGCAGAAGACGGTACTGTGTATTGCTACACCGGAAAAATTGAAATGGGACAGGGTATAATCACCTCCTTGGCACAAATGATGGCAGAGGAATTGGATGTTGCAGTGGACAGAGTAAAGATGGTGATGGGAGATACCGTGCTTTGTCCTTATGATGCCGGTACGTGGGGATCACTTACTACCCGGTTTTTCGGGCCGCCGCTGCGGGCAGCTGCTGCTGAAGCACGTGCTATATTTCTCGAAATGGCATCGGAATGGCTTGGTGTACCTGTAAACCTTTTAAAGGTTGAAGATGGTGTGGTATTTGATGAAAGGAATCCATACGAGAAAGTATCCTATGCAGAATTGACCGAAGGCAAGCAAATTGTGCGTTCGCTTAGGGAAAAACCGACCCTGAAAAAGCCGGCCGAATTTAAAGTAATCGGGAAATCAATGCTGAGAACAGATGCATATGAAAAAGTGACCGGTAAAGCTAAATATGCCGGTGACATTCGTCTCCCGGGAATGATGTATGCAGCAATTCTCAGACCACCTGTGCACGGTGCAAAATTACTTACCGCTGATACCGCTCCGGCTGAGGAGATAACCGGTGTGGAATTAGTCCGTGACGGTGATTTCATCGCAGTCCTTCATTCGTTTCCTGAAACTGCTATGAACGCTGTAGATAAAATAAAAGCCGAATGGGATATTCCGGAACCGCAGTTTGACGATAAAACTATTTTCGATCATCTGGTGAAAGCTGGAACAGATGAAAGGATAACTCAGGAAGAAGGTGACAGAGACCGGGGACGTGATGTATCACACGAAATTATTGAAACAGAATTCCGCGATTGCTATATAGCCCATGCACCGATTGAGACGCATACCGCGACGGCCGTTATGGAAGGGGATACTATGGTGATATGGGGTTCCACACAGACCCCATTTGGTTCGCAGAATCAAGTTGCACAGGTGTTGGGTATGCCGCTGGAAAAAGTGCACATTAAAGAAGTATTTATCGGAGGTGGATTCGGCGGTAAGGCAAGTTCACCGCAGGTAGTGGAGGCAGCACGTATTGCTAAACTCTCGGGAAAACCGGTACAACTTATATGGTCTCGAGAAGAGGAGTTCTTTTATGATACGTTTCATTCGGCAGCAGTCATAAAAGTAACTTCTGGTGTGGATGAACAAGGGAAATTCACATTATATGATAGTGATATTTATTTTGCAGGTGGTCGTTCTTCGGAATTGTTTTATAAAATACCGAATCATCGCGTTAGGGTGATTAGCGGACGTGATGCTCATGCATTTGCCACAGGGCCGTGGCGTGCACCCGGCGCCCATACAAATGTTTTTGCCCGCGAATGCCAGATAGACATCATGGCGCACCGGGCAGGTATGGATCCGCTCGAATTCCGTTTATATAATACCGACAATAATCGCGTTATCAGAACTATAAAAGCAGTGGCAGAAAAATTTGGATGGACATCTCAAGGATCTCCGGAAGGGAAGGGGTGGGGCATGGCAGTTGGGTATGATTCCGGTACATACGTTGCTATGATGGGTGAAGTTGAGGTGGATGAGAATACCGGTCGGGTGCAGGTACTGCGTGTTGTGACGGCCCAGGATATGGGACTTGTAATTAATCCGCAGGGAGCTATTCTTCAGGTTGAGGGATGTGTTAATATGGGAATGGGATATGCATTCTCGGAAGAAATATTTTTCAATGGGGGTGATATTCTGGTGAAAAATTTCGACAGATATTCAATTACGAATTTTTCCATGATACCACCAAAGCTGGAAACTGTTCTTCTCGATTTACCTGATGAACCTTCGCAAGGTGGCGGTGAACCCGGTATTGTTACGGTCGGTGCGATGATCGGCAACGCGATATTCGATGCGTGTGGTGCACGGCTGCTTCGCCTTCCTATGACGCCGGAACGTGTTTTAGAGGCAATACGATCCGGGTAGTTTTTCCACTCTATCCTGGTAACAAATATATAGAATATAAACAAGCCCCGGACTTTTTTGAGCCGGGGTTTTTTGTTTTATAGCGGATTTTCACACGATTTTTAAAAAATCCCCTAAACAGGGGATTGCGATTTTTCGATGGAGTAGGGATATTTAACCAACTTTAATGGTTCAGAATTGTATAAGTAATATACAGGAATTAGAATTTACAATAGCTCAATGACTAGTATTGGCATATTCGCCAGGAGTTCGTTATGTTGCTTTATATGGCTGCAGGAATTACATTTGCCTGGATAATTGGCATGGTAACATCATTTACATTCGGCGGGATAATCCACGTATTGCCAATACTTGCGCTGACAGTGCTCGTCTTGAAATTTGATAACGGGAGGCGCATTTGTGGTTAAACGAGCACTTCCGTTCTTTTACTTGATTTTTTTCCCTATTTTATCCTATATTCCTCATACGTTGATCTGTGTGAGGGATCGATACTACCCAATCTGTCATAGACTGTTCGATCAGGGTAGTCAAGAAGTAGTTCAGAGATTTCGCCATATTTGGTGTCAAAAAACATACGGAGTAGAAGGTTTCGAGGATCGTTTTGTCGTATCGACTCAAAAATATCTATGGTTTCAACGATACTCTCAAGTGCCCGGCTCCGATCTACCGTGAGTAAGTCAAGACCGTTGTAGTGATAATGAAACACCGCCTCACGGAATTCCTGATTTCTTGATGACAACAGATCTTCAACAAATCCTAACCTGCTGTATCCTGTCGATGCGTGGTCCCAGCCCCTACCTCCGGCTCGTTGTGCAATGCGGGCAATCCCGGCGGCACGCTGGAAAAACGATGTGCCTCCAAGCGGTTCATAGGTATCGAAGTCCATACCAATAATCAAATAAGCATAAAAGTCGAGCAATGTGGTTAAGCTATTATAACTATATTCATCAAATATTAGCGGTTGACCGGGAGGCAGTGAAAATTCCCAATTTTCGTCGCTAACGCGGATAACTCCGGTATTTCTATCTTTATTAAAAATCGGGCGCGAACTGACAAGGACTATATTAGCAGTGTAACGATAATCTGAGGTTGCATTCCTGAAAAATATGTTCATTTCCACGGGAATTTGTTCGTTACCAAAGTCAATATCGGTCCAACGGCGTTCGAGATAAGTGCTTACTTTATCACTAAAATCGTCTTCCAGCATTTCACGATGTGAGCTGGGGATATCGCCAAACTCAACGCGTATGCGAACATCCAGTTCTTCACTGAGAAGTCCGGATGAAAGCATAAGTAATAATACCGGAATGATGACAAGTGCTTTTTGGGGGATATTCATAATGAGGTCTCGTGTTTTTTCCGTTTTCTATCTCATTAATATATCAATTATGTATATGACGGTCAAGAGATTCGGAATGTTTCTGGTTGCCGGCATCTGTGTCGGTTTGGGAAGTTTTCAAAACGTCGCAGCACAATTTGAGCACCACGTACTCGGAGCGCGTTCTGCGTCGTTCGGCGGATCCGGTTTGTTGTTGTCAGGTGACCTATGGGCAGGATATGTGAATCCTGCCTTGTATGCTACTGTAGGCAATTTTGCCGGCTCGATCACGTATATTCCCGGCAGGTTTGAAATGAGTGAGTTACAATCTTCGGCTGCAACAATCGTTTATCCCTTTTCTTTTGGAACAACCGCAACCTCGATTCACCGGTTTGGATTCGATCTGTATTCGGAGACGACTATTTCACTTTCATCCGCCCGTTCGATTGGAGACCGTCTGGATATCGGTGGTACGGTTAACTGGTATCATCTTGCGATTGAACGGTACGGAAGTACATCGACCGTAGGAATTACAGCGGGTATTCGTGCAGGAATTAGCGATCAATTGACTACCGGTGTCGTGGTTTCAAATATAAACAGACCTGCGGTTGGTGAGAACCGTAACCGGTTACCACAAATAATTCGTGCTGGTGTCATGTACCGTCCGCATCCGGTGCTCAACATTGTTGCCGAAATAGAAAAGGATGTTATGTTCGATCCCGAATTCAGATTCGGTGCCGAATATTTGTTCTCCGGTTCATTCTCTGTTCGTGCCGGTATGAATGACCGTCCCGCTCGCGCTGCCGGCGGTTTTTCGGTACAACATCGATCATTACAAATTGATTATGGGTTACAATGGCATTTCGAACTCGGACAGACGCATTTTATAACATTGAGTTTTATTTTAGGTGAGCGATCAGTTAAAAGACAACCTACAGATACTTCACCTGTTGAGCGTATACTCCGCAGACCGTCGCTTAATATATATCAATTAATTCTTGATTCACAATTTTTAGTACAACTTGAAGATCCCCTTATAGAATCCCTGCTTCGTTTTATCAACGCAGCAGATGAGAATGAATTAACCGGATTACCCGGCATCGGTGAGGTTATGGCTAACAGAATTATTGAATACCGGAATAATCACGGTCCTTTTGAGGATATTAATCATCTAAAAAATGTTCAGGGTATCGGGGAGGGTACACTTGAAAACATTATACAATTTTGGAGACACAGCTCAGATACTAATAGGAGTGATCCTTAATCTTGTGTTATTTTATTCTTCGGGTTGGGCCGAGAGTTTTACTGCACACGAGCTTCCTGATTCGGCACACGATGTCTATGTTTCGTATCTCGAGGAAATTATAGACGAACTTGAAGCAGATGATGCCGAACAGCTTATCGATTATCTTGAAGAAATCAGAGCGGTACCGCTCAATATTAATACTGTTACGCACTCTGATCTTCGTAACCTTCCGTTTCTTACCGAACGTGACGCACACGAAATTATAGATGCTCGCCGGCGTGAAGAACGTTTTATATCGTTATCGGAGTTGTATGAGATCCCCGGACTTGACCGTGAGAAAATACATTTGCTCGTTAACTTTATCTTTATCGACGAACCTGATGCACGAAGAACACGCCTGCAGCCGAATATCGCTATCCGGTCGCATCTTTCGAACGAGCTTCACGAGCGCCGCGGATACCGGGAAAATCACTATTTAGGCTCAACGTTAGCTGCTAGTCAAAGAATTATACTTGGCTTGTCGCCGAATGTTCAGGCGGGGATACTCGTAGCAAAATCTGCCGGTGAAAAATCTATCACCGAACGTCGATCGGGGTATCTTGCCATAACATTGTGGAACAACAGAATCCGCGTAACGGCCGGTGATTTTAGAATGCACACTGGACAGGGACTTTTGCTCAGCTCGGGATTTGGTTTTGCAAAAGGGGGAAACCCTGCCCGCGGTATGGTGCATTCTTCAGGCGGTATCAGACCTGTGGCATCCCGCTCGGAACATCATCGATTCAGAGGAGGAACAGTTACATTTAATTCCCGGTCTACTGAGGCGATGTTGTTTTATGCTAATACTCCTCGCGCTGCTACTGTCCGCGATGACGGTACGGTGCGGACTTTACTTTCATATCCTGTATATCGGACCGAATTGGATAGCGAGAAACGAAATGCGTTAACCGAGACTTTGTATGGTGTTCACTTTCGTCAATCAATTTTACAGTATAGTACTATCGGTATTACCTGGTACGGATTACAGTACGATCGTGAGTTCAAGCCGGAAATTTCAGAACGATTTGCCGGCAGAGAAAATAATCACATTGGTCTGGATTGGTCTGTACAGCACCGATACTTTTCTATATTTGGTGAGATAGCAGCGCGCATTCCGGTAAACAACCCGGCTGTTGTAACCGGTTTATTATTGCCGGTGACAGGAGGAATGGATGCAACCATTTTATATAGATATTATCCGCCTGCATACACAAGTATGTTCGGATTCCCGTTTGCCGAACGAAGCGGAGCAGCAGAAGATGAACACGGTGTATATCTGGGTCTTCGTATGCGGCCTGCACCGCGGCACTTACTTGAAGGTTATTTAGATGTGTATTCATTCTCAAACAGAAACAGATCTCCTGCATTACCGGTAACGGGAACCGATGCAGTATTACGAATTGAATATCCTGTTAACAATGTATCAATATTAGAGACAAGAATTCGCCGCAGAGCACGACCGGTGCCGGTTGTTGAAGTGATTAATGGAACAGAGGAGCGCATTCTACTCGATCGATTACAGAATAACTATCGCATCCGTTTGTCCACAAATCCGCATCCTTCATTCCGGTTACGTATACAGTATGAATACGTATCAGTAGCATACCCATCGGCGATTCGAAGTGAATCCGGCTCCTATATTGCCGCCGATATCAGGTGGAATGCAAGTAGATCATTGGTTTTTGCTGCCAGGTCTGTACTATTTGGATCCGATTCTTTTGATTCCCGATTATATACTGCTGAATACGATATGCCCGGAAGAGTCCGGATGATAATGCTAAATGGTGAAGGATCTACTCTATCCTTCGGGCTGCATTACACTGCATTCGACAATTTTACCATTTCGGCAAAATATTATGAGCAATTCAGGAGTGATGGCGAAAAAATCGGCAGTGGTTTTCAGGAGATCGATGGTCCGACTCTCGGTGTTATAATGGTGCAAATCGATGCCAGGTTTTGAGTATCTGAATCTACCCGGAATATCTGACTGAAATGTAAGCCGGCCAGTAGGGTGAAAATGATGGTGAGGATTCCCGTCTATAATGTATAAAATGTAACATAATTTCAAGGAATTTATTATATTATAAGTTTGTTTTATTGATGCTATGAACTCAACAAACGGAAATAATACAGTCCTCGTAGGAATGAGTGGTGGAGTCGACAGCTCTGTCGCGGCTGCCGTGCTCGTTGAGCAAGGATATAATGTTATTGGTGTCACTATCAAAACCTACAATTACGAGGAAGTTGGCGGTAATATCGGTAACGAATCGAGTTGTTGCTCGCTTGACGGCATCAATGATGCCCGCCTGGTGTGTGATAAACTCGGTATACCCCATTACGTTGTCGATTTCACCGAGCCGTTCGACAAGCATGTCATACAATATTTTATCGATGAATATCTGAGCGGACGGACACCCAATCCATGTGTCATTTGCAACCGTACGATCAAATGGGAAGAGATGCTCAAAAAGGCCGACCTTGTCGGAGCGCAGTATATTGCTACGGGACACTTTGCACAGGTACGAAAAGATGAAAAAACCGGCCGTTATGTGGTATCGCGAGGGAATGATAACAACAAGGATCAATCGTATGCAATGTGGACATTGACCCAGGAGTCTTTGAGTAGAACTATATTTCCGCTCGGTCACCTGACGAAACCGGAAGTGCGTGAGATCGCTGAAAAATTCGGACTGCGAACCGCCTCCAAGAGTGAATCATTTGAGATATGTTTTATTCCTGATAATGACTATAACAGGTTTCTCAAGAATAATGTAGAAGGGCTTGAGGAGAACGTGGATGGAGGAGATATAGTAATGGATGGTGAGGTGATCGGTAAGCATAAAGGATTTCCGTTCTATACAATAGGTCAACGAAAAGGACTGGGACTATCCACTCCGCAACCTGTTTATGTTACAAAGATAGACTACAAGGGTAACACCATTGAAGTTGGGAAAAATGATGACCTGATGCACACCGGGTTGATTGCCCGCGATACCAATATGGTAAAGTATGCGGATTGGGGAGACGGAAGGAAAGTCCAGGCTAAGATTCGATACAAAGATGATGGCGGCACAGCTATGGTCCATGATCATGGTGATGGATATGTCAAAGTTGTATTCAATGAGCCGCGACGTGCAATCACGCCGGGCCAGAGCATCGTTTTTTATGAGGGGGATGATGTGGTCGGTGGTGCAATTATAGATACCGTGGAACAATAACCTGACATTTAGCACCGTGACTCCGGCTTGTTCCATCCGGAAGCCCGAAAAATCCGCGTTTTCAGGGCTTTTTTCATACCTATTTTAAAAAACAGATGAGAATCAGAAACCTTTACCATTTTTGCTCGTCAAATACAATGATTAAGCGAGATACAGGAGTAGCCTGATGGATGATTTCTCGCTCGTGCGAAAATGTATCGAAGGTGATGCCGATGCATACCGGCATATTGTAGACCGGTATAAAGATCGGATCGCACGCGTTGTTTACTCGATGACCGAATCAAGATCAGAGGTCGAAGATCTGACGCAGGAAGTTTTTATTAAGGCGTACAGATCGCTTCCTCGTTTTAAATTTGATTCATCGCTGCATACCTGGCTGTATCGGATTGCGGTTAATCATACGATCGATCATCTTAGAAAAAAGAAACTTGCAAAGTTTTTTTCACTCGATGGACTCGACGAATGGTTGCTCGGGCGAATGCGGGGTACGAGTTACGCGGATAAAAAAACACCGGAGGATATAAATCGCTCCGAGGTTAAAGAGTTGGTAGACTGGGGATTGTCGAAATTATCTCAGGAAGCAAAAACGATATTGGTTTTGCGGGAATATGAAGGTATGGGATATGAGGAAATTGCCGATGTCCTTGAGATCAGTGTCCCCGCTGTGAAATCGAGATTGTTCAGAGCAAGAGAAGAACTTAAAAAAATATTAATGCCTGCATTGCGAGGTGAAATATGAAAAAAAATAATAAAACACAATGCCCGGTAAAGGAAGATTTGATTGCTTCCCTCATAGATAATGAAGGGAATGCGGAACAAAATGAAACTATGCAAAAGCATGTGCAAACTTGCACAGTATGTTCATCGCTGGTTTATAGTTTCAGTAATACCAGTGAATTACTGAAAAATAACCGCCCGGAGCCGGTACATTTATCACCGTCCTTTACCGCAGAGGTGATGGATGAAGTGTATGGAGTCGAATATAAAGGTTTACTCGATGATATTATTATATTGAGCAGAAAAGTTGTAACGGCGGGTATTATGCTTGTCGTTATACTACTCGCATTTATGTTTATTCCGGAGGATGCAGCGATCGATGTCATAACCATGGATGAAGTTCTTCCAGTAAATAACGATGTCGATGGCCGGATTTTTGAAGATGTGATTGAGAAGGAAGAGATTACCTATGATGATGTTGTCTCACTCACATTTACCCAACGATAATGTTTAACAGTAAATATAAATAATAACTATGAAACGAAAAAAACTTGGTGCAATTATTCTCATTGTTGTGACATTTTTGCTCGGTGCAATAGCGGGGTATTCTCTCTCATCTATAATGAGCGATGTTGAGGCACGAAAAGATAGGGAATCACCGTACGGTAATGTCTCCGATTACGTCAAAGAACGTTTAAACCTGGACGAAGAGCAAATTGTCATATACGATGAGTTAGTAGAAAACCGTCGTGAAAAGATGAGTGATATCCACTCACGGTATCGCGAGAAGTTCCGCTCTCAGACCGATAGTTTGAGAAATGAGATACGGGAAATTCTGACTGAAGAACAGCTGGTCGAGTACAATGCATTTGTTGATGAATATTCAGAATACCGCAAAGAACAAAGAAAAAAAAGATAAGAAATTTTCAGGAGAGGAAATGCAATGAAAGCAGTAAAATGGATAGTTATTGTCGCCGTGATCATTGGAGCATTAGTTTTTTTGCGATCTATGTTTTTAGGCGGTGATACTCAGGCAAACCAGGGTGGTCCTGTGTATGAACGTGTTCTTACAGTTGAACGGGGCGACCTGGAAGTACTGGTATCTGCAAACGGGGTGGTTGAACCTATTAATCGGGTTGAAATTAAATCAAAAGCAAGCGGCCAGATTGTAGAAATGCCTGTTGAAGAGGGCGATGTTCTTGGACAGGGTGGACTGATTGCGCGGCTTGATCAACGAACTGCACGGAATGAATTGGAACAAGCGCGGGCAGATTTAATGGTAGCAGAAGCTAATCTCGAACAGGCGCAGAATAACCTTAAACGTTCACGAGAGCTTTATGAACGAGATCTGATCTCAGCTGAAGAAATGGATCGAGTCAAGGTCGAAGAGGTCCGTGCCCGTTCGCAGCTTGTACGGGCAGAGGCGGCACTTGAGCTTGCTGAAGAGCGGATGGAAGAGACCATAGTACGCTCACCTATCAACGGCATTATGCTCACAAAAGAAGTTGAATCAGGTCAAATTATTTCATCCGGTGTAACCACTGTCGGCGGCGGCACCCTTATAGCGACCGTTGCAGATATGAATAGGGTTCACGTGATTGCAAATGTCGATGAAGTCGATATCGGCATGGTACAACCCGGTCAGGAAGCGGTTATTATTGCAGATGCATATCCGGATAAGATCTTTATCGGTGAAGTAGTACGAGTTTCTCCCCAGGGACGAACTGAACAGAATATCACTACATTTCGTGTTACGATACTTGTTCCGAATGAAGACGGTTATTTAAAAGCCGGTATGTCAACTGATGTTGAAGTTGAAATTGCAAGTAAACGAAATATAGTCCAGATACCCAATGAAGCACTTCTCGATCCTTCAATGATGCGTGAGGAGGGACGTGGAGCACCGGTAGCGATGCGAGGAGATTCCTCCGGTCAACCTTCGCGAGAATCTTCATCCGGTGAGCGGCACGAAATGCGTGAAGGGGCACCCGAGGATATTGATAGATCGAATATGAAGATTGTTATGGTTAAATCCGGTGATGAAATTATACCGAGAAGAGTAACAACCGGTATCAGTAATTTTGATTATACTGAAATTGTCGATGGATTGGAAGAAGGGGAAGAAATAGTTGTTCGGACAATGAGTCGTGCCCGTCAAGCGGCAATGGAATGGCAGCAACGAATGCGCAGCCGGGGCGGATTCGGTGGATTCAGTAATTGATAGACTGGAGAAAAAACTATGTTCAGTATAATTGAAAGCTTCAGAACCGCCCTTATCTCATTGTGGGCAAATAAACTCCGGTCGTTACTCACAATGCTCGGTATTATTATCGGTGTCGGTGCGGTGATTACAATGATTGGCCTCGGTGAAGGCGCACAGCGTTCAGTACAGGAACGGTTGGAATCAATGGGAAGTAACCTGCTCACTGTACACCCGGGAGCCGCACGTGGTGGCGGTGGAGCAGTCAGAACCGGCGGCACTGCACGTTTGTATGTTTCCGACGCAGATGCAATTTTTGAGCGGGCAGATTTTATAGATGCTGTAATCCCCGAAATGACCAGGAACCTTCAGGTACAATATCTTAACCGCAACTGGGAAGCTCGTGTTGTGGGGACTTCACCATTTTATGCCGATGTCCGTAATCATCGGCCGGTTGACGGACGGTTTTTCACTGACAGCGAAAACAGGGCAGCGGCCAAAGTAGCTGTGCTTGGGTCGGCTATTGCTACTGAATTGTATGGTCGCGGCTCTGCTGTCGGTGAAACTATTCGTATTGCCGGTGAACGGTTTCAGGTAATCGGCGTGCTCGAAGAAAAGGGTGCCGGAGGGTGGCGTAATCCCGATGAACAGGTATTTATCCCATTGATGACGGCGCAGCGACGATTGCTGGGGAGAGATTATCTGAGCAGCATTACCATTCAGGTGAGATCACAGAGCGAAATGGAACTGGCAACATTCGAAGTTGAACGAATCCTGCGGCGTGAACACCGGTTACGACCGGATCAGGATAACGATTTCAGAATTCGCAATCAAGCTGATTTAATCGAAACATTTCAGGATACCCAGCGAACATTTTCATTTTTGCTGGCTGGAATCGCGGGAGTATCGCTTATTGTTGGAGGCATTGGAATTATGAATATTATGATCGTTTCGGTTACCGAGCGAACCCGTGAAATCGGTATTCGTAAAGCTGTTGGTGCGCGACGGCGCGATGTATTACTGCAATTTCTGCTCGAAGCGATTATGTTGAGTATTATCGGTGGTCTTATTGGTATTGCAGGAGGTATTTTTGCGTCTGATATGCTCGCACGTTTTGCAGGATGGAATACGATAATTTTACTTGAAGCAGTTCTGCTTAGTTTTATATTTGCGGCATCCATCGGTATTTTCTTCGGTATATATCCCGCACGGAAAGCTGCCAGTCAGGATGTCATAGAATCCCTGCGCTATGAATAATTGGAACTTGATATGTATGATATTGTTTTTAGAACATGTGATTTATTGATTAATGAGGATACATTTATATGATTTTTAGGTTTTTGTTAATAGGAATATCTATTTCTATCGTTGTACTTCTTGGAGGTTGTTCCAGTGATGATGCTGAAGGGCAACAAGGTCCACCGGCTCCACGTGTCGAAGTGGTGATGCCGGAACGGCAAACCCTGTCAACAACATTGATGTCGTCCGGAACTATCGCATCGCGTAATGAAGTACGTGTGACTGCTCAGATTGAGGGGAAGATCACTATGATAGAAGTAGAAGAAGGTGATCGTGTGGATGAGGGAGACATTATTGTACAGCTTGATGATTCTGTCCCCCATGCACAATATCGCGAAGCTGAGGCAAGTTACAGGGAGGCTAAACGAAATCTTGAACGATCAGAACAACTTTATGAACGCGACCTTATATCTGAACAGGAACACCAAAATATTGTTGCACAAGCACAAATTACTGAAGCGCGATATGAGTATAGACGTGCCCTGTATGAATATACCACAATTCGTGCACCGATAAGCGGCGTTGTAACCTATCGTGCCGTTGATCGCGGCGATATAGCTTCGCAACGTGATCTGTTACTTACCGTTACCGATCTCGATGATCTTGTTATACGTGTCAATGTATCAGAACTCGAAGCACCACAACTCAGCCGGGGGGATGAGGTGATGGTGACCATTGATGCATATGGAGGAGATAAATTTAAAGGACGGATACGGAGAGTGTTTCCCTCTGCCGATCCAGATACGCGGTTAATACCGGTTGAGGTAGATTTAATTGATAAAGATGATCGAATATTCCCGGGATTGTTTGCACGAGTTGAATTTCAGACACAACGTCGTGATAATGCCCTTGTTGTTCCTGTAAATGCTGTATTAACGAATCCGCAGGGTGAACGATATGTTTATTCAGTAAATGATGATACCGCGCATTATAAGTCGATTACAACTGGTATGCGTACCGATGATTATATTGAAATACTTGATGGCATTACTGAAAATGATAAAGTTGTTGTTCGCGGAGCAGCATCGCTTCGTGACCGGACTCCAGTTCAATTAACGGAGAGGTAAGAAGGAATGAAGAAATATCTGGAAAAAAGAAGTTTTAGTTCATGGTCAATCCGGCACCCGCTTGGTTCGCTGGCGATTGTTTCGGTTATTATTGTGCTGGGTGTATTTTTCTTTACAACGCTTACAGTCGATCTGCTTCCACAAATTGTATATCCGGTGGTAATGGCAGTTGTAAGTTACCCCGGTACAGATCCCGAGGTTATGGAGGAGAGCGTAACCAAAGTACTTGAGTCACGGATGGCTACGACTGAAGATGTTGTGGAAATTACCAGTAGTACCCGTGAAGGCAGGGCAAATGTTCGGCTTAGATTCGATTACGGAAAGGATATCGATCTTGCCCTCAGGGATGCAAGTACACAGCTCGACAGAGCCCGGGGACAGCTGCCGCGGGATGTCGATCCTCCGATGATATTCAAATTTGATCCGACCCAGCGGCCGATTGTCGAAATAGCACTATATTCCGATGTAATCGACGCTGTCCGATTAAGGCGATGGGCAGAGGAAGAGTTCGTCAATCATTTTCTTACCATTCCGGGTGTTGCATCGGTGGATGTTGCCGGTGGGTTGGAGCGCGAAATTCATGTTGTACTCGATAAGCAGCGGCTCGAGGGGTATGGATTATCGGTATCGCAGGTTATACAATCCATACGGGATGAAAATGTTGATGCAAGCGGTGGACGTGTGATCGCCGGAACTCGTGAATATGCAAGTCGAACCCTCGGTCGTTTTTCGTCTTTAGATGATATCAAGAATACCCGTATTCAGGTGCAGCATAGAACCGGTGCTATTGCCGGTTCTAACCCCGGCAGCAGTTCCGCAGACAGGATCCGCTTACGTGATATCGCCGATGTGCAGGATACACATCGTGAACAACGTATTTTTGCCCGGCTGAACGGCATACCGAGTGTGAAAGTTACCTTATTCAAACAACCAACAGGTAATACGGTTGAAGTAGCCAATGCAATATTTGATCAGATAGATTTTCTGGAAGAAAATAACGTTTTACCGGCTAACATAGATCTCACCGTTATTACCGATCAATCGCAATTTATACGAAACTCAATAGGAAGTGTTTCTACTGCTGCCATTGTCGGTGGTTCGCTTGCAATGATAGTTGTCGGTTTATTCCTCGGAAGTATCCGGCGCACCTTTATCATCGCCACGTCGATACCGATTGCAATCCTCGCAACCTTTGTTATGATGGGATTCGGTGATTTGACACTGAATATTATTTCACTTGGCGGACTTGCACTCGGGGTCGGTATGTTGATGGATAACTCCATCGTTATGCTCGAGAATATCTCGCGTGTCCAGAAGGAACATAAAGATCCCGTCGAAGCATCTCACATCGGAAGTAATCAGGTCTCATCTGCAGTCACCGCTGCGACCACAACAAATCTTGCATCGGTACTTCCGTTTTTGATGATCGCCGGCCTTGCATCGATGGTATTTACCGAACTTATTCTAACGATATCATTTGCGATCATCGCCTCGCTTCTTGTGGCGCTGTCGCTCGTGCCGATGTTGTCGGCTCAATTATTCAGGTTTGAGGCAAAAAAATCCGGTAAGCAAAATAAGCTTTTGGTAGTATTCGATAAAGGTTTCCAAAAAAGCGTGCATATTTATAAGCAGCTTTTATCCTGGTCTATCCGTCGGCGTGGATGGGTTATCGGATCCGCGATTCTATTATTTATCGGGGCAATGTATATGTGGAGCGATCTCGGTGGTGAATTTCTTCCCTCGATGGACGACGGTCGCATATCTATTCGATATGAATTACCGCCTACCGGTTCCCTCGAAGAAAACAATGCTCTTGCAACAGATCTGGAGCGTATGATCAATGAAATGCCTGCGGTAGAGTCAGTCTTTACCGTTGCTGGTGGGAGAATGTGGTCGAGTGCGACAGGGGAGTTCCCGACACGTGGTTCTCTCGATATACAATTAGTCCCATTGCGCGACAGGGACATTACAAGTGATGAATGGATTACTCAATTACGTCAGCGGATCTCACAGGCCAACTATACCGATGCACGTGTTAATGTCCGTAAACAGGGTATTCCCGGTCTCTGGTTTGGCGGAACAGGGGACGATGTGGAGATCAATATCTATGGTGACGAGATTCGAATGCTCTCAGAAGTCGCCGATGATATTATTGCAAATTTACAAGGCATTGAGGGACTTTCGGGATTGGAAAAATCGATAGAAGAGTCGCGGCCTGAATTACAAATCAACATTGATCGGGAAAGGGCAGCAGAACTCGGACTCTCCACGCGTAATATAGGTGAAACCGTCCGCACCGCAATCGATGGGTCTATTGCGAGCCGGTATATCGAAGGAGCGCGTGAATACGATATCCGGGTGCTTTATGATCGTGAACAGGTGCGGAGCATCAATGAACTTGATCAGATAGTTCTTTATTCCCAGGGCAGATCTCCGATACCGCTGCGAAATGTTGCTCAGATTGAAGAAGGCGTTGGACCGGTTAGTATCGACCGGCACAATCAAACCCGTTTGGTCTCGGTATCGGGCAATGTCTCAGGCACCGATAGATCAGTTGCTGAAGTAACCGACGATGCACGAGTTGCACTTGCGGGGATGAGTTTACCGGAGGGATATCGAACGACGTTTGCCGGACAAGAGGAGGCACGGCAGGAAAGTAATCGCCAGATGTTCATGATGATTATGCTTGCGATTTTTCTAGTGTATGTCGTGATGGTGATATTATACGAATCATTATTAAATCCGTTTGTTATTATGCTGACGATCCCGTTTGCCTTGATCGGTGTTGTGATTGCCCTCTATGTTACCGGTATTCCACTGGCAGCAACTGCACTACTTGGTATTATCTTGCTCGCGGGTCTCGTCGTAAATAACTCTATTGTCTTTGTCGAGTTTATAGAGATGATGCGTCGTGATCATGGTATGAATCCGATTGATGCCGTGCTGGCGGCGGGGCCATTACGCCTTCGCCCGATAATGATGACGACGATAACAACCTGTGTCGGTATGTCACCGCTTGCGCTTGGCGTTGGTGAGGGTTCTGAAACATTGCAACCGCTTGCCGTTGCCGTTATCGGTGGATTGATATTTGCAATGTTTTTGACACTCTTTGTTATTCCGAATATGTATCTGGTATTCCACAGAACTAAAGAACGAATTGGAGAATTTCTCGAAGCAAAGGGAATACGGCAAGTCGGCAAGGATGCCGAAACGCCGGAAAAACCTGCCTATGCGAGCGAACGGACAACGTGATTGTTTAGTAAAGTAGGCAAAACGATTAGGGGCAAAATTATTTTCAAATGGTTTTACCCCTAATTATTTTGCCTTTTGTCTTAATACCTGAAGTGCTTTATCGGCTCGCCCTTTTCACCGAGTTCGGTCATCGCCTCAATGCCGATTTGTAAATGTAAGTCAACAAACTTCTCCGTTACCATTTTATCGGATTCTTCTGTTTTGATGCCTTCGGGAACCA
>PWXV01000239.1 GCA_003568415.1 Ignavibacteriales bacterium | reverse complement strand
GGTGAGCACGAAGCGGCGATGGTATATTCGATAGTGAATGAGGATCCTTCATCGATTACCGAGTATATCCCCGGAGCCTCACCGGAACTGATCCATTTGACCGATCGACTTTTGGAAAAGGATGTGCAGGATCGATACAGGAGTATTGAAGATGTGGTATCGGAATTGAAGAGGGTTCGAAAAAAATCGTCCGGTAGTATGGCCGCAAGAACCGCTTCACACATCGGCGATAAACCGATAGATATGAAGAAAAGCGCTGAACTGTAATCATCCGTTACCATTTCTATATCTCAATTCAAAAATAAATATGCCATCGCATTTTCAGTAATAATTATAATGGTTTTCGCTGTTTGGATGCTTCGTCAGTTTCTGGCACCAACCGATTTTACTCCGGCAGAAAACCGCTCGATTGCAGTTCTGCCCCTTGAAAACCTCAGCCCCGATCCGGATGATGCATATTTTACCGACGGGGTACATGACGATATCATTACGCAGCTCTCAAAGATCGGAGATCTAAAAGTAATTGCCCGCAATTCGGTCATGAATTTTCCGGTGGGATCCCGAAACTACAAACAGATCGGGGAGGAATTGAATGTAGCCACCGTCCTTGAAGGAAGCGTCCGCCGGGCGGATGATATCGTACGTGTGTCGGTGCAATTGATCGATGTGGAATCGATGAGAACGCTCTGGGCGGAAACCTATGATCGTCACCTGACGGATATTTTTACGTTACAATCTGAAATAGCAAGAGAGATTACCGGGAGTCTCAGGGTCAGCCTGACTGAGGAAGAGGAGAAGCAACTGGAAACGCCGCTGACCGAAAATGCGCAGGCATACGAGTTATATCAAAGAAGCATGGATTATTCTGTTAGGCGGCCGGATTTTAAAAGAGAAGATATTGATATTGCCATTGATTTTATGGAAAAGGCGATAGAGGTTGATCCTCAATTTCTCGCTGCTCATGCCGGACTCTCATTCCATCATGCACTTTACTACTGGTACGGTCATGACCAGTCGCCCCAACGTCTTGAATTGTCAAAACGATATGCCGACCGGGCATTTGAACTTGATCCGGATTCGGAGTGGGCTAATCTTGCGCTTGCTAATTATTACTACAGATCAAGAGAGTATGCGCGTGCACTGACATATCTGGAGGAGACCGGGGCAAGTAGTTTATATTACGGGTTATCTGCATGGATACAGCGAAGAATCGGGATGTGGGAACAATCGATTCAGAATCAGAAACGGGAAATTGAGCTTGATCCCTTAAACGTTGGTAATTATTACGAATTAGCCCTCAGTTATTTACAACTCAGACAGTATGATCATGCCATCGAGTATCTGAATAAAGCATTATCACTGGCTCCGGATTTTGATTCAGCGAAACAATCTGTTGCACGTACCCATATTTTATGGAAGGGGGACAAAGAACCATTACGCCGGTATATTTCACAAAATCCGGATGCAGGTGTATTCAATTACTACTCGTACTTCTTGCTCAGAGATTATGAAGGTATGCTGTCTAGTGCAGAAAGAATGCGAGTGGAGATTATCACCGGTCAGGCGTACGTCATTCCCAAACAATTTTACGCCGGATTAGCTTATACATATCTCGGAGATTCACCGGATGCACGTTTTCAATTCGAAGAGGCGCGGAAAATACTGGAAGAAAAGTTACAAGACCGGCCGGACGATTATAGGATACTGGCAACACTCAGTAAGGTCTATGCATTTTTAAATATGCCCGGGGAGGCCATTTCGACGGCAGAGAAAGTATATGATATGATACCACTCGAAAAAGATGCACTATTAGGTTCGGATTACATCATCAATATTGCTGAAGTATATGCAATTCTGGGGAACGGGGTGATGGCAGCTGAGTACCTGGAGAAGGCACTCAGCATACCAAGTTCAATTTCCGTTCAAATGTTAAAAATCGACCCGATCTGGGACCCGGTCAGAGAACACGAAAGCTTCCGGAAATTAGTTGCGGGGGAAGCAGCATGAAAATAGGACAGACAGTATCGCATTATCGAATACAGGAAAAACTCGGCGAAGGCGGAATGGGCGTCGTCTACAAAGTCCCAAAACTGCCCGCGATCCCGACAGCAGTCGGGAGAGCGGAGGCAGTTTTACCCCCGAAGGAATTCGGGGCGACGTTTTTTGTCGGGACGAGTGAAAGGAGTTATTGATGATAGGCAAAATCATCTCACATTATAAAATACTTGAGAAACTTGGGGAAGGTGGAATGGGAGTAGTATACAAAGCCCACGACACAAAGCTCGACCGAACCGTCGCGTTAAAATTTCTACCGCCGCATCTCACAAAATCCGATGAGGACAAACACCGCTTCATCCGCGAAGCCAAAGCCGCCGCGGCACTGAACCATCCGCACATTTGTACTATCTACTCTGTCGAGGAGTATGAGGAACAACAATTTATTTCGATGGAATATATTGATGGGACGACCCTGCGCCAGAAAAAAGGATCGTCCCCCCTTACCAAGGGGGGACTACAGGGGAGTCTCTCAGTCGATACCGCACTATCCTTTTCCCTCCAAATCGCCGAAGCCCTCACCGAAGCCCACGAGAAAGGCATCGTTCACCGGGATATCAAACCGGAAAATATTATGGTGGATGCAAAGAACCGGATAAAGGTCATGGATTTCGGATTGGCGAAGTTGAAGGGAGAAATGAACATCACCAAGGCGGGAAGTACCGTCGGCACGGTTGCCTACATGTCGCCGGAACAGATACAGGGACAGGATGTCGATCACCGCTCGGATATTTTCTCGTTCGGCGTCGTGTTATATGAATTACTTACGGGAAACACTCCATTCCGAGGCGAGCACGAAGCGGCAATGGTGTATTCGATTGTGAATGAGGACCCGTTCCCGATAAACGAAGATGTACCCGATGTATCACCCGGCATGATCCATCTTCTCGATCGGTTGCTTGAAAAGGATCCACACGACCGGTATCAATTAATGAGTGATGTTGTATCGGAATTACGCCGTCTCAAAAAGAAGACATCGAAAAAATCGATTTCTACCGGACAAATAGGCTCGAATGTGGTGTCCGGAGTCCGGGCAAAATCGAAGAAACGCATTGCCTTGCCTGTTTATGTTACTATTGCAATGTTAATTCTTGCCGGCTCCAGCATCCTGATATTCTATGAGCGACCGGGCGACGGACCGCCGGTCTCATCCGACCGTATCGCCGTGATGGTATTTGAAAACCTGACCGGCGATCCGTCTCTCGAGCCAATCGGACGGATGACGGCCGACTGGCTTACGCAAGGACTCTCTCAGACGGGGCTGATTGAGATCGTTCCTTCGTCGTCGATCTTCGCTGTAACCGCAGGAATGGAAGATGAGGGAATAACAATGGCGGGGCCGTCGGGGGTCAGAGCCGTAGCCGGGGAAACAGGTGCATCGCTGGTAATTTCGGGAACATATTATAAAGTGGGATCGGATATACAATTTCAGGCGCAGGTCACCGATGTCCCGTCAGATAGACTGCTGATAGCACTCGATCCGATATCAGGATCGCTTGATACCGTTACTGAAACTATCGAACATCTCAGACAGCGGACGCTCGGCTCGCTTGCAGCTCATTTCGACGAGCGCATCTCCCGGTTTGCAGAACAAACCAATCTTCCCGCTACCTACGATGCATACCGTTATTATATTGAGGGCGTTGAGAGGTTCCATAATCAGGATTTCACAGGCGCGATAGCTGTTCTGCAGAGATCTACAAATCTGTCACCTGATTTCACAATTGCTTTTATTTATAAAGCATATAGCTTTATGAATTTAAATCAATATGCAGCTGCAGACTCAATAATACATAGCGTTCAAAAACGGAGAGATGAACTTTCGCCGCTTGACAGGACAATGCTGGATTACATGGTTGCGGCTTTAAATGGCGACCGAACACGCGCTCTGCATCTTGCCAGAACAGCTTATTCATATGCTCCGAAAAGTGAAATAGTCTGGCTCTATGTACCTTCATGTATCTTTAACAATCGTCCACACGAAGCGATTGATTTACTGGAATCGATTGATCCTGAATCTCATATTCTGAGGGGGGGATGGCGGAGGGGTTATTATCGATGGCTATTCACGGCATATAAGCTCGCAGGTGAGCACGATAAGGGGCTTGCCCTTATGCGGGAAGGACGCCATGAGTTCCCCGACGATTTAATGATCTTATTCTTAAAGATAAGTGCATTGATTGCATCCGGCGAAATCGACGATATAAATACATTACTTGATGAAGTGCGTGGAATGCTTCCTGAAGATATCGTAAATGCCGGCACGGTTATGTTCCTTATCGGGCTGGAACTCCTGAATCACGGTTATCCGGATATTGCAAAGAATGTCTTTCAGGATGCGGTCGAATGGTTTCGTCGACATCCGGGAGAATCGGTAGGAAATTATGGGTCTGCACTTTATTATGCGGGCTATAAAGACGAATCGCTAAAAATTTTAGAAGAATTTCTCCGGATTCAACCGGATAATGTAGCCATCAATGGTCTACTCGGGATCGTAGCGGCGAATATGGGTGATACGGACAGGGCACGTGATTTCATGGATACGCTTGTAAATATCGACGACAGTTACCTTTACGGAAGAAATACCATGTGGCGTGCATGGATTGCTATTCAGCTTGGAGAACATAGAAAAGGAATCTCGCTTATGCATCAGGCATTCCGGAAAGGTTATTGGTGGATAGACGAATTTAAATGGTTTCAACACTTGATGGAGCCGGTCTTCGACGATCCGGAGTATCAGGAGTTGGTAGCGTTACGGGATTGAAATATACAATAATTAATAATTTCTATGATTGGCACAACTATCTCACATTATGAAATAGGAGACAAGCCCGGCGAGGGTGGGCCTAACTGCGCCAAGGCTTCGTTAGGCAGGCCTGTCCACCAAAGCCCAATTAAACAATCAAAGGGAAACAGATGATAGGAACAAGTATATCTCACTATAAAATACTTGAGAAGTTGGGCGAAGGTGGAATGGGCGTCGTCTACAAAGCACACGATAATAAACTCGACCGCACCGTCGCGTTGAAGTTTCTTCCGCAACATCTGACAAAGTCAGAAGAAGACAAGCAGCGCTTCATCCGCGAAGCCAAAGCCGCCGCCGCACTGAACCACCCGCACATTTGTACGATTCACAGTGTCGATGAACACGACGGTAATCAATTCATTGTGATGGAATATGTGGATGGTGTTACCCTGCGCGCCCGACTTGAAACGGGACCCCCCTATAGTCCCCCCTTGACAAGGGGGGACGTTCAGGGGGGTCTTTCCGTGGAACAAGCAATAACCTTTTCCCTCCAAATCGCCGAAGCCCTCGCCGAAGCACACGACAAAGGCATCGTCCACCGCGATATAAAACCCGAGAACATTATGGTGGATGCAAAGATCCGGATAAAGGTAATGGATTTCGGATTGGCGAAGTTGAAGGGTGATATGAACCTTACCAAAGCAGGAAGTACCGTCGGCACGGTTGCTTACATGTCGCCGGAACAGATACAGGGGCAGGATGTCGATCACCGATCGGATATATTTTCGTTCGGCGTCGTGTTATATGAATTGCTAACGGGGAAAACTCCGTTCAGAGGCGAGCATGAAGCGGCGATGGTGTATTCGATAGTAAATGAGGATCATACACCGCCGGAAACATACATACCGGATTTACCGGCCGAACTGATTCATCTCCTCAACACTGCGTTGGAGAAAGATCCCGAAGACCGCTACCATTCCGTATCTGAGATAATCCGTGAGTTACGTCGGGTGAAGAAGCATTCCACCTCAAAACGAAAGAGTTTTATAAATACGCAACCTTTAACACAGGAAGAACCGAAAAGTAAATCTTCACAGGATCGCGTTTTCACCGGAACGCAACCGCGATCCGGATATTTTTCCGGAAAAAGATATATACTCGCTGCTGCCGTATTATTAATAATAACCGGGATATACGCCTTCTATACAATGTACGCATCCCGTTTTACATCGGCGCCGCT
>PWXV01000120.1 GCA_003568415.1 Ignavibacteriales bacterium | reverse complement strand
CCCGGAGAAGGACTTCATCTCCATGGCAAGTTTCTTCGAGGATAGTTTGCCATTTTTCGGGCTCGCTGTCCAGAATAGTATCGAGGATCTCTTCGACTTTATTCCAGTGTTCCGGAGTCATCGATTCGGTCTCCGTTAATTAATGTTTGGTATGTGACAAATATGTGAACACCCATTTTTTTCGTATGGTTCATCCGATGTTATTAAATTTTTAATTAATAAAAATCTGTGAATTCATAATTATTAACAAATTAAATCAATCAGTGTCGGGATACCTTACAATTTGACGTATTATGAAATATGAGTGCGCTCCGGTGTAATCTGTAATTTTTCATTTTAAACTAAACATATAAATAGGACGGATTGTAGGAGGATAGAATGAAATCGTATCTAAAGGCAGGTTTTCTTCTGGTTTTTTTAATTTGTACCACATCGCTTTACGCTGAGGATATCGCGCGAACCATTTCGCATCAAGGTATATTAACCTCACCCGACGGCATAATAATTGAGAATGACAGGTATACATTGACGGTCGGCATATACGATGAAGAAATATCCGGGGAGGCATTATGGACAGAGACTCAAACGGTTGAAGTGATAAACGGAATATATACCATTCAACTTGGTATTATCGAACCGCTCGATTTCGTGTTCGATACGCAATACTGGATTGGCATCTCGGTGAACGGTGGAGATGAACTCAATCCGCGTATTCCCTTAAGTTCAGTCCCCTACTCTTTCCATGCGTATTCCGTGCCCGACGGTTCGATCACATCCTCGAAGCTTGCCGATGAATCGGTGACACAGGGAAAGATACATCCCGATGTATCGCTTCCTATAAGTGGTGATGCGGGTGGCGATCTCACCGGAACCTATCCTAATCCTACCATCGCAGAAGGAGCCGTTACACCGGCAAAGATTACAGACTCAGCCGTCACTACAGTTAAATTAGCCGATGGAGCGGTGACGACACCGAAACTCGTGAACAATGCAATCACCACTGCAAAAATATCAAACAATGCGGTAACATCCGACAAAATTGCCAATGGTGCGGTGACATCGGGTAAGTTAGCATCTAATATCAATGTTGCTACCACTGGTACAATCGAGGCAAGTTCATTTATAGGTGATGGCTCACAATTAACTAATCTCCCGGGTGGTGGTTTTACGTTGCCGTTTGCCGGTGAAACATCAACGACTGGTAATGCATTAAGTATAAGAAACACAGAGGCGGGCACAGCCATACGGGCAGAAGCAGATGCATCAAGTGGTTCAACGGTAGGAATCTTCGCGAGAACAATGTCGACAAGCGGAACCGCAATATGGGGCCTGGCGGTGCCTTTGAGCGGTATAACGTATGGCGTAAGAGGTATATCAAATTCTATCACCGGGCGGGGTGTGTATGGCCTGGCAGGGTCAGCGACAGGCACTACATTCGGTGTCTATGGAGTCGCTGCCTCACCATCCGGACGTGCGGTCTATGCCGAGGCAACATCCACAAGTGGTCTTAATTATGGCGTTTTTGCACTGACACACTCGAGCGGGGGATACGGTGTTTTCAGCATAGGTCGGCTTGCAGTAACACAGGGGACAAAGGATTTTAAGATAGATCATCCACTCGACCCGGAAAATAAATACTTAAACCATTTCAGCGCCGAAGGACCGCAACCATATCTACTTTACAGAGGTAATGTTGTCCTCGATGCAAACGGACAAGCTTGGGTGGAACTTCCGGATTACTTTGAATCGATTAATCGTGATGTTCACTATCAACTCACTTCAATCGGTGGACCCGGACCTGACCTGCACATAGCATCCAAAGTTCAAAATAATACGTTTCATATAGCCGGAGGGTCCCCCGGCTTAGAGGTATCCTGGACTGTGACAGGTATACGGAACGATCAGTTTATCCGCGATAACCCGGTTAGCGATGTAGAAGATAAGTCAATAGAGCACCGGGGCAAGTACCTTAGCCCTCAGTTATTCGGGCAACCGGAAACCATGGGAATATATAATAATCATGTGCGCGAAATTGATTCTATAGAATAAATCACAATCATAAGAGTAACAAATAAACCAAAATAAGTTTTCCCATGAAGATGAACTCATTAATATCATAAAACGATTATCATACCGGGATGACAATATGAAAATGCTAATCTTCAACAAATGCTTATTGTTTCTCATACTTTGTGCGATGATACTTCAGGCATCAGACATACCGCAAACGATCGCACATCAGGGTTTTTTAACAACTGACGACGGGACGCCGGTTGAGGACGGGAGATACGAATTTACTATCAACCTCTATGATGAAGAATTATCCCGGGATGCATTGTGGACAGAAACACAGACCATCGATGTGATAAACGGTATATATAATCTTCTTCTCGGTATCATCGAACCGCTCAATCTTGATTTCGATGTACAGTACTGGATCGGCATTTCGGTCAATGGTGGAGATGAATTCAATCCACGTATTCCCTTGAGTTCAGTCCCCTACTCTTTCCTTGCGTATTCTGTACCCGACGGTTCAATCACATCAACAAAGCTTGCCGATGAATCGGTCACCCAGGAGAAGATTCATCCCGACATCTCACTTCCTATAACAGGTGATGCAGGCGGTGATCTTACCGGTACATATCCCGAACCTATTATTGCAGAGGGTGCTATAACAAGTGCAAAAGTTGCAGACAATGCCATCACAGGTGATAAGATTATGAATGGCGCAATCAAATCGGAGAAAATTGCCGATGGTGCTATTACACAGGAGAAATTACATCCGGATATATCCCTTCCGATAAGTGGCAATGCCGGCGGCGACTTAACCGGTACCTATCCCAATCCGACAATCGCACAGGGGTCGGTGAATTCATCGAATCTTACCGAGGGTGCGGTAACATCTGCCAAGATCGCCAACGGTGCAGTGACCACGGGTAAATTATCGTCAACCATCAGCATAACCACTACCGGTACGATTGAGGCAGGTGCTTTTAAGGGTGATGGTTCCCAATTGTCGAATATCCAGGTGGATGAAATCGCATTGCCGTTTTCGGGTGAAACATCCACGACAGAGAGTTCATTCCTGATAAAAAATACAGGAATTGGATCCGCACTGAGAGGCGAAGCAACAACGTCAAGTGGCTCTACAGCTAATGGAGTACATGGTATCTCTCAGTCAACTCACGGACGTGGGGTACTTGGGGTTGCACTCGCTCAGGAGGGACAAAATACCGGCGTTTCAGGTGTTTCTCTCTCAAATGAAGGGAGTGGAGTCAGAGGAGAGACACTCGCTCCATCTGGAAGGACATATGGTGTATACGGTCGATCAGCATCAGATAGGGGAAGCGCAGTCCAGGGTATACACGCAAGTGGTACATATGGCAAATTAGGTACCCAGGTAGATGGAGTGGTCGGGAGACCCAATCACGAGGATGGTTATGGAATTTATGGTCTACAGGGAGTCGGCTCACATGCCGGTTACTTTAGTGGTCGTGTTCACGTCCAAGGCACCCTTTCTAAATTTGGGGGATCCTTTGAAATCGATCATCCTCTCGATCCCGAAAACATGCTCCTTCGCCACAGTTTTGTCGAATCACCAGATATGATGAATGTCTATAACGGAAATGTCGTAACTAACACAGCAGGTGAAATAGTCGTACAGCTTCCCGATTACTTTGAAGCGCTCAATAGGGATTTCAGATATCAGCTCACCGTCATCGGTGAGTTTGCACAGGCAATTATCGCGGAAGAGATAACGGGTAATCGTTTTGTCATCCGGACCGATAAACCGAATGTAAAAGTATCGTGGCAGGTAACCGGCATCAGAAAAGACCGATGGGCTGAAGAGAACAGGATCATCGTTGAAGAGTTTAAATCAACCGAGTTGCAAGGTTCTTATCTTCATCCCGAGGCTTTCGGTCAACCAAGGACACGCTCGATTGAATGGGGACGCGATCCGGAAGGTATGAAATATCTTGAAGATGAAACAATCAGGTTACAATATGAACAACATATAAGAGACAATCAACATACACTGGATGAGATAATACGTATGGAAGAATTTCGGGAGCAAGATTAATTTTATTTTAAATAATTGTCATTTTATTTAACTAACCACAAAGGAGCGTGTAAAATGAAAACAAAGATTCTCCTTATCACTTTTACTGTTATTATCTACTCGATATTCATCCATGGGAAACTTTACTCTCAACATAAAATTAGTGCGTGGGTAACGGGCGGCGGCGGTGGAATATCATCAAACGATCAGTACAGAGTGATCAGCACACTCGGACAACCTTCGATGGGACTACAACAAAATGAATCTTTTATGCTGCAATCTGGTTTCTGGTATGCCGCTTCTATTTCCATTGTGACAAGCGTACATCAGAGAGAAGATTTCCTGCCTCATCATTTTCATCTTGAACAAAATTTTCCAAACCCGTTTAATCCGATCACACAAATACAGTTTTCAATACGCGAGGAAAATGATGTGACACTCACTATTTATGATATACTCGGAAGAATGGTCACGGTGCTGATGAACGATGTGCTTCAACCGGGGCAATATACCGTGAGTTTTGAGGCAGGTAAACTACCAAGCGGAGTATATATTTACCGGTTGCAGTCGGGATTACAGGTGAGCCAGAAACGTATGGTATTATTAAAATAAGGAATACTGCAACGTAAGAGTTAACCCGTTGTTTCTCCATCCTGATACAACTCACGATGCAGAAACATTCGCGCCTTTACCCAATCGCGCTCGACAGTACGTGTTGAGATACCGAGTACTTCGGCTATCTCTTCTTCTTTCATTCCACCGAAGAAGCGGTATTCTACAATTTTGAGGAGTCGGTAGTTTAATTGTCCGAGCGTTTCAAGAGCATCGTTGAGCGATAATATTTCCGTAATCTTCATTTCATAACCGATATCCCGACTGGTTAGGGTTATTCTATCTTTAGGATTGCCGCGTTTCGCGGCATATTTGCGACGAGCATAATCTACCAGGATCTGCCGCATTGCGCGGGAGGCAACAGCGTAAAAATGCGATCTACCCTCCCATTGTACCTGATTTTGGTCACTCATCTTCAGATATGTCTCATGTACAAGGTCGGTTGTCCTGAGTGTTTTTCCTACGTTGCTGCCATGTAAATGTGAGCGGGCAATTTGTTTCAGCGTCTCATATACAACCGGGAGCAGCTCATCGAATGCTTCCGATGAACCCTCGCTTAATGCGTGTAACAAACGGGTCACCTCTCCCGAGGCAATTTCTCTACCGGGCATAATTAATTCCCTACTGTCGGGTATTATCCTGATTTTGCGTATTTATAAATGTACACAAGCCCGGTTATAATAGCAAGAACAGACAGTAAATCATATCCAATGTGTCAGTAATTGTCAATTGTTGAATCATAAAAGTGGGAGGATGTAATGAAATTATCCCGGTTTATCCCGGTAATCATCATTCTCAATGTAACAATATGTTTGGAAATTTTATCAAATGACGACCATACCATCTTCTATCAAGGATTACTTGCTGATGAGACCGGCACGCCCGTTGAAACCGGCGAATATCAATTTACATTCAGAATATACGACGGTGAAACTTCTACCGAGATACTATGGTCTGAGACACAAACTATTCAAATAGCAAACGGTATTTTAAATGTTCATCTCGGGACAGAAACCCCTCTCGATCTCCCCTTCAATCGGAAATACTGGGTGGGAATGGCAATAAATGACAGGGATGAACTCTCTCCGCGTATACCACTGGGTGCCGTGCCCTATGCATTTCACGCTATGTCCGTTGCAGAGGGTACAATAACAACGCTGCATATACAAGATGCCGCTGTTACCTCCAACAAAATTGAAGATGGAGCAATTACCGGTGAGAAACTCAGTGAGAACATAAATATCAGCACTGACGGAACGATTGAAGCCGGATCTTTCGTCGGCGACGGATCACTTCTCACCGGAGTCGAAGCTCATCAAATAGCTGATGGGTCGGTAACAACCGAGAAAATATCCGATCATGCAATCACACAGGAGAAGATACATCCCGATGTAT
>PWXV01000123.1 GCA_003568415.1 Ignavibacteriales bacterium | reverse complement strand
TACTCGAGGAACAACAACGGGGAAGCGGAGCGGTAGAGCGGCTACTCTCAACACACCCGCTGCCGCAGGACCGTGTGGCACACGTTGAAGAAACTGCAGAAAAAGAAAACTTCCCGGAGCCGACCGAAGAAAATCTGTTTATTGAACGCTACCAGGAATTTAAAAAGACCTTACCCTGACAGATACGAAGAATGAGTGACGAAATATCTCAAGCAGAACAACAATTTAAAGCAGGGTATGCGGCCCTTGTCGGACGGCCGAATGTCGGTAAATCGACGCTCATGAATGCGTTGCTCCGTCAGAAAATTTCCATAACAACACCGAAGCCACAAACAACCCGGCATCGCATCTTAGGTATTCTCAATCGTAATTCTTCTCAAACAATTTTTCTCGATACACCCGGTTTAATAGATCCACGCTATGAATTGCAGCGTTTTATGGTCGAGCAAATACATCAAGCGGTAGCTGATGCGGATATAGCAATTGTTATGACAGAAGTTACCGATCTGAAAATACCGGATGAGTTGGTAAACGGGATTAAGCAACAGGGAATTGCGTGCCTGCTTGTTTTAAATAAATGCGATCTGATCAACAGAAATGAGGCGCTGCCGGTAATCGAGTCGTTCCATGAGAAAAATATTTATGATGAGATTATTCCGGTATCAGCTCTAAGATCGGAAGGAATTGATGAACTCGAAAAGACAATAGAACAGTATCTTCCGTATCATCCCCCTTACTATCCACCCGATATAGTGAGCGAGCATCCCGAACGTTTCTTTGTTGCCGAGTTGATACGGGAACAGATTTTTATACGGTATGCACAGGAAGTACCGTATTCAACCACCGTTACTATACTCGAATTCAAAGAACAAGAGGGGAAGAAGGATGTCATCCGCGCTGAAATCGTTGTCGACCGTGAATCGCAAAAACCGATCCTGATAGGGAAAGGCGGAAAAAAGTTAAAAGAACTGGGAATCGCAGCACGTGAACAAATCGAATTATTTCTTGAGCGACCTGTATATCTTGAGTTGTTTGTAAAAGCCCGTGACAAATGGCGGGACGATGAGAACTGGTTGAAACGATTGGGGTATCACGCATAATGTTATCGTACATTGTAGCTAATCATTTTAAAAATCTAAAAACGTAAGGATACACTATGGCACACATCAAACCATTTGAAGGAATACGATATAATCAGGAAAAAGTAGAACTTGAAAAGGTAATAGCTCCGCCGTATGATGTTATTTCACCGGAAGAACAGGATGGATTTTACGAACTATCACCGTATAACATTATCCGATTAATACTCGGCCGTGAAGAAGACCGGTATACAAGTGCGGCACAACACCTGAAGAAATGGCTTGATGAACAAATTCTCACCCGTGATGATAAACCTGCATTATATATGCTTGCACAAACCTTTGTCGATAATGAAGGAAAGAACATAACACGCAAAGGGTTCATCGGTGCATGCGAGCTTGTTGAACTTGATAAAGGAGTTGTTCTTCCTCACGAGAAGACACTCTCAAAACCGAAAGCCGACCGGTTTAATCTTATGAAAGCAACACAGGCAAATTTCAGTCAAATTTTCGGGTTGTACGGTGATCCGGATCACCGTATTGACGATGTTACCAACAATATAATGAAACAGGAACCGATCATTGATGTCGATTTTGAGGAGGTAAATAATAAAGTATGGCGTATCGATCGGCCCGAAGATGCAGAGTTCATTTCTCACGTGATGAAAGATAAACAAATATTGATCGCCGACGGTCATCACCGGTATGAAACGGCACTTGCCTATCGTGATCTCCGGCGAAAGGAAAACCCCGACCATACAGGAGATGAGCCATATAATTATGTAATGATGTTCTGTACAAATATGTATGACCCGGGACTCGTTATTTATCCGACACACAGGGTACTGCATAGTCTGCAAAACTTTGACGGCGATAGCTTATTGAATGAATTGAAAAAATATTATACTGTTGAACAATGTGAATCATCGTCAGAGCTGCGAAAAAAACTTGCAAGCATCGAACGGTACGCTTTCGGGTACGTATACCCGGGGGCGTATAATCTTGTTTATTTGAAACACCCTGAACAGGCACAGGAACTTCTCCCTGCAGATATGTCGCCCGAGGTGAAAGAACTTGATGTGGCGTTACTCCATGCACACATTATCGGTAAACTGCTGAATATTTCAGTCGATGCACAGGAGCAGAAACTGTATATTGATTACATTAAAGATTTCGATGCAACGGTGGAGGCAGTTAATAATAGTGATATGCAGGCGGCTTTCTTAATGAATCCCACCCCGATAGATCAGGTGCGAAGCGTTGCCGAAGCTGGTAAGACTATGCCGCAGAAATCGACCTATTTTTATCCGAAACTGGTATCGGGGTTTGTGATAAATCCGTTGTGGTAACGCAAAAGGTGCAGTTTGCCAAAATCTGAATCAACGAAAGTAATCCTTGGTTATATTCTGATTTGTGTCATCTGGGGATCGACATGGCTGGCAATAAAAATCGGACTTGAGAGTATACCGCCGTTCCTCGGAGCGGCGGTCCGGTTTTTACTTGCTGCAATTATCATGTTTGGAATCGTTGCCGCAAAGAAAATCCACATTCCCAGACATTCGCTTGCTATTCGTTTATACATTCTTGTGGGATGTTGTACATTTTCGCTTGGCTATGCATTCGTCTATTGGGGACAACAATTTGTTCCTTCCGCACTTGCCTCAATACTTTTTGGAACCTTCCCGTTCTTTGTTGCAGCACTTTCTTGGTTTGTTTATAAAAGCGAGTACATTACATTTGTAAAAGCCGTCGGTATCGTTATCGGTTTCATAGGTGTTGTTGTTATATTTTCCGAGGATGTAACATATCATATTGGCGACGCATCCACGCTCGGTATGGGGGCGTTAATTATCGCAGCCATTATTCAGGCTTTTGCTTCGGTTACCGTTAAGAAATACGGCTATGAAATTAGTACCCTTGCGCTCATTACTGTTGGAATGGCTATCGGAACCTGTATCCTATTTATCATCAGCATCGTAACGGAGGATTGGAGTGTCACCGTCATCGATGCGAAAGCCGTCGGCTCTGTCTTTTATCTTGCAACGTTCGGTTCCATTGTGACGTTCGGAACAATGTTCTGGTTGCTTAAACGGATCGAAGCGGTTATATTGTCACTATCTGCATTTATTACTCCCATTATAGCGATAGTTCTCGGGGTTTTTGTAGCGGGAGAGCAGTTTACCGCACAAATATTTGCAGGTTCTGCCCTTGTTTTGCTTGGAATATTAGTTGCAAATTTGCAAGGATTGTTTTTTTTGCTGAAAAAGAGAAAAAGATAACATTTCTTTCTTAGAATAAAGGAATGCGATATGAAACGAATAACGGTGTTCCTCTTATTGCTGCTCCTTGCTGTTATACAGCTTGCCGCGGCTTCCTATGATGTATTTCGTTATATCGATATTTTACACACCGATTTGCATATAAACGTCTCTTCACACTCCTCCGCATTGGATGGAGAAGTTCATTTTTCCGCAGTAGCAGTGCAAGATCTCAATGAAGAAACTTCTATAGGAATGCATGCTTACCGGCTGCATATCGATTCGGCGGCCGTAAATGGAGAACGAGCGGAGGTTTATTATCACCTTCCTATTCCACCGCCAGAATTTTTTGTTATAGTACTTCCGGAAACGATGAGCATACCGGAAGGCGATACGATTACCGTCTCCATCTGGTATACACGGATTGATTATCCGGATATGGAAGAAGACCGGGACGGATATTATTTTTTCAAAAAGGATGAGAGCAGGTGGGGTCAGACCGCACTCGAAACAATCGGCTACACTATGTCGCAGCCCCGCGATGCAAGGGCATGGTTCCCGACCGTCGACAAACCCTGGAATAAAAGCACCCTGTCAATGCATATCACCATAGATCCTCCGGTCAATGTCATTGCAAACGGTGAACTCCTTGATACTGTTGACAATCCGGTCGGCAGTGTTACATACATATACGACCATCAATATCCGATTGCACCGTATTTATTTGCTTTTAATTTCGGACCATTTGAAGAATATGGCGACGTTTATAATTCAATAGATGGACGCGACATCCCTATTGCTTCGTACCTGATTGATGACGATGCGACGTGGGCTGAACAGGCAAACGCTATGATGAAAGATATGCTCGGAGTGTTTGAAGAAATGTTCGGTCCCTATCCGTTCGAGCGGTACGGAATGATAGCCATTCAGCCGTTCAAATTTGCAGGTATGGAACATCAGACAATAAGTACCATGAACCGGACCCATTTTCTTAACGAACGTGTCGTTGCCCACGAGCTGGCCCATCATTGGTGGGGAAATCTCGTGACCTGTGAAGACTGGAAAAATATCTGGCTTAACGAGGGATTCGCGTCATACGCCGAGGCATTGTATACCGAGGTGAAATATGGAATCCCGCAGCGGGATATCGTCATGAAACGTTTTGCTGATAGATATTTCACGGAGGATAGTCAGACACGCTATCCCATATATGATCCTCCGGATGAATACCTGTTCGGCAGGGCGATATACCAGAAAGGTGCCTGGGTACTGCATATGCTGCGAAATATAGTCGGCGATGACTCCTTTTTTACGGCATTGCGCGGGTATGCAGATCAATATGCATATTCCACGGCAGTGACCGACGATCTTCAACACGTTTTCGAACAGCAAACGGATATAGACAATCTCGATTGGTTCTTTTCACAATGGGTGTATCAAGCAGGGTATCCCGTGTATCAAATAGATAGCGAAGTGACTGAAGCTGAAAACCAGGGAATGTACGATATTAGTCTTGCTCTCCGGCAAATACAAACGAATGCACCGGAAGTTTTTCAGGCACCTGTCGAATTTTTGCTCCGGCATGAACAAGGCGATACTGTGTTTACCTTCTGGAACGATCAACGGGAACAGAATTATCTGTTCTCATTTGAAAGTAAACCCGATACAATTATTTTCGACCCTGATAACAAAATTTTAAAAAAATTTGACGATGCCAGTTCAGTTGAAAAAATGGCAGGTTTACCCGATCGCATCACCTTGTATCAAAATTATCCGAACCCATTTAATGCAACAACTGTTATTGAGTATGCGGTGCCGGAGGCAATGTCGATACGTTTGCGTGTGATCGATGCCCTTGGCCGGGAGGTGAAAATTCTTGTTGATGGGCTTCAACAGGCCGGTGTGCATACAGCAAATTTTGATGCATCGGGTTACGCCTCGGGTATATATTTTATTGTGATGGAAGCCGGTGGATTCAGCAAAGTCAGGAAAATGACGTATATTCGTTAAATGGAAAAGCAAGTAAGGATACAAGTCGGGAAATCGGACAATGAACAGCTCAGGCAGAAACTTGAAACGCTGCCGGCATCCCCGGGCGTGTATCAATTCCGTGATAAGCACGGTAGTTTGCTCTATATCGGAAAAGCACAATCCATTCGCAATCGTGTCAGACAATATTTTCAAAGTCGGTCATCGGGGAGTCCCCGGCTTGATCTTATGATATCGAAGATTCACGATGTTGAGATCATTCTGACAGACTCCGATGTTGAAGCGTTAATTCTCGAAGCCAATCTTGTTAAACAATACGGTCCACGGTATAATGTGCGTCTCAAAGACGATAAAAGTTTTCCGTATATTGTCATAACGAATGAACCCTATCCGCGGGTATTTGTGACACGTCAGGTGCGACGGGATGGGTCCCGCTATTTCGGTCCCTATACCGATGTGAAAACAATGAGATATGCTCTTAAAACAATACGCGATATATTCAAAATTCGAAGTTGTAATTACTATATTGATGATGAATTTATCCGGCAAAAGAAAGCCCGTATCTGTCTCGATTACCATATAAAAAAATGTGACGGTCCTTGTGAAGGTTTGGTATCGGAGGCATCGTATAACCGGATGATAGATCAGGTGGAAAGCCTATTAAAGGGACGTACCGAACAATTGATGAAGCAGTTTGAAGAGGAAATGAAGAAGCTTTCCGGGGAGTTAAAGTTTGAAGAAGCCGCGGATTATCGTGATAAAATGGAATCCCTGCAGGTTTATTCTGAACATCAAAAAGTAGAGGGCGCTGAAAATATCGATCGCGATATATTTGTTACAGCGGTGGAAGGTGATGATGCATGTGGTGTTGTCTTTAAGATCCGTGAAGGTAAACTAATCGGACGACAACATTTTTACTTTGATAATGTTGAAGGAAAACCCGAAGCGGAAATCCTCGAAAAACTGATCCAGTCATGTTATATCGATGATACTTACATTCCCTCAGAAATTATGGTCTCTTCTGAAATTGAAAACAGCGATATGTTACGGCAATGGCTCCATAAACGATCAGGTTATGAGATTTCGGTACTCTATGGTGAGGATGATAACGATCGAAAACTGCTCCGGATGTTCAAGCTCAACGCGAAATTTTTACTCGATGAGCTGAAGATACAACGGAAGAAACGCGGTGAATTTATACCGAAATCGATACAGGCTTTGCAAAAAGATCTGCGCCTGCAAATGCCTCCTATCAGAATTGAGTGTTTTGATGTCTCAAATATTCAGGGATCGGATATCGTTGCCTCGATGGTTTGTTTTGATTCGGCAAAGCCGAAGAAATCGGAATACAGAAAATTCAGGATTACCGACATGACTCATCCGGATGATTTTGCAAGCATGCGACAGGCGGTGTATCGTAGATATAAAAGGGTGCTGGAAGAACAGGCACAGCTTCCCGATCTTATCGTTATTGACGGCGGTAAAGGACAACTATCAAGCGCTCTCGAAGCCCTGCAGCAGTTACAGATTACCGATATTCCGATGATTGGACTGGCAAAGCGTCTTGAGGAAATTTATATGCCCGGTGTCCAGGATCCACAGACACTTCCCAAAGCCTCACCGTCATTACGGTTGTTGCAGCGGATACGTGACGAAGCTCACCGGTTTGCCGTTACCTATCACCGCCAGGTGAGAAGTAAACGGACTATGCAATCGGAACTCGATATGGTTGACGGGATTGGAAAGAAAAGAGCAACCATGTTGCTTGAGGTTTTCGGTTCGGTGCAGGGAGTCAAACACGCGACCGAAGAGCAGCTTGCCGAAGTTGTGGGGGAGAAACTTGCTGAAAAAATCCGGATGTATTTCCATGAACAGGTGGAGGATTTAGAAACAGCCAACGGAAAAAAAACGGATAATTCTTGATATTTGGCAAAAATATGCTTATACATGGTAAATTCACGCTTCCATAATATAGGGGAATCAAATGGATCAAGAACGAATTGTCAATCTTCGAAGCAATAAGCTCTTCACATCGGTACCCGATGAATATATCAATAAAATAATCCCGCATATAAAACAGCTAACCTTTTCAAAAGATGATTTTGTTTTTCACCATGGAGAGGAAGATAACAGATTATATTTGTTGGTACAAGGGTGCGTCGGCATATACAATCCCACCAGGGATGGGAGCACAATTCTTTTAGGTGAGATCGGGGAGAATGATTACTTTGGTGAGCTTGAATTACTTGACGGGTTGCCCCGCTCAGCAGATGCAATAGCCCATACGGATATTACGCTGCTCACGGTGCCCTATGATGCATTTCATGTGTTACTAAAAGATGACAGTTCCTTATCATTTAATATTATGCAACAACTTAGTCTGCGTCTTCGCAGAACCAATCAGGTGATCGCTCAGGAATTCGAGCATCACAGCATGGATAGGAGCAGTCAACTCGGCAAAATGTCACGACTTATTGAAGCTTCAAAATCGGTAAACAGCTCATTGAATATCGATACTGTTCTGGAAATAATACTTGATACCGCTATTCAAACAACAAATGCGGATCGTGGTACATTGTATCTTGTAGATTACGAAAATAATGAAATCTGGTCGAAACATCTCCACGGTGAAAATGTTGGTGAGATACGCCTGCCTATCGGACAGGGAATTGCGGGCTATGTAGCTGAGTCAGGTGAAACGGTTAATATAGAAAACACCTATGATCACCCATATTTTAATGCCGAAATCGATCAAAGATCGGGATATCAAACACATAGTATGCTCTGTATGCCGCTGCGCAATAACGCAGGTGAAATCATCGGAGTGTTTCAGCTATTGAACAAAAAGGATGATATTTTTACCGATGAGGATGAAGATTTTCTCGATGCTTTATCGGCCCACGCCTCAGTTGCTCTGGAAAATGCACAACTACATAGAAATGTTGTTCAGAATGAGCGGCTTACCGCAGTCGGTCGCATGGCAAATACGCTCATACACGATCTTAAAAGCCCGATGAATACCATAAAAGCATACACGAAGATGCTCCAGAAAGAAGCTACGAATGAAGAGACAACCGAACTCGCCGATGAAGTTATACTCCAGGCAGACCGGCTGATTAAAATGGTGCAGGAAATTCTTGACTTCAGTAAAGGGAATGTAACCGTTGAACGAAATCGGGTAAACGTTGAAGAATTGATCATGACAATGTTTCGATTCCTGAGCAGGGATTTCAAGGAAAAAAATATTGCAATCGATACCGTACTCGATTATTCAGGTGAATGGAATATGGATGCCGACAAAATGGTACGGGTGTTGTTCAACATTGCCGGTAATGCTGCCGATGCTATGAAAGATGGTGGAACATTCACTATTCGTACCTATGAGGAGTATAATTCCCTGGTATTTGAACTTGCCGATACAGGAGTTGGTATGAGTCCCGAGGTGCGGTCGCAATTATTTGAACCGTTCTTCACCCATGGTAAACGGTATGGCACCGGGTTGGGTATGGCTATTGTGAAAAAGATCGTCGATGATCACGGTGGTCAAATCGATGTTGACTCGGTAGAAGGCGAAGGATCGACCTTCCGGATTAAGTTACCGCGTGCTTGAGTATAATTGCAGATTGTCAATGTAAACAAACTTCATTATATTTTAATTTCAGGGCGATTAGCTCAGTTGGTCAGAGCGCACGGTTCACATCCGTGAGGTCACTGGTTCAAATCCAGTATCGCCCACTATCTTCCATACTGAAACTTCCCATACATGCAGGACAGTACTCATTTTCATACCAATTTCAGTTACGATGCTTAAGATTATAACAACAGGCAGATTAGGAAGAGCATTTTATTCCGCCATCAAGGATTTAAAAGCTGAATTTGAAATTACCTTTACAGAAAATCCCTCTCCCGGGGATGTTGCACGGGCAGATTGTCTGGCGGCTTTTTCGGCTCCGGACAATGTAGATCTTTCAAAGATAAAGTGGATCCATTCATTCGGCGCTGGCGTGGAAGGGTTTTTGCGTAGGAACGATATCGATGAAGATACAATTATAACGAGAACAGTCGGAAGGCTGGGTTTCAAGATGGGAGAGTTCTGCCTGTGCCATATGCTGAATTTTTACCAGCATACGTTTAAAGTATACGAGAATAATAAACTGAAAAAATGGGAGAGCATTCATCCTTCAAGTGTTGCTGATAGAACGGTACTCATACTCGGCACAGGTGAAATGGCAAAGGGTATCTCCTCAGTTCTTGCTCCGCTTCGGGTGAAATGTATAGGAGTAAACACAAGCGGGAATAAAACGACCGATGTATTCTCTGCAACCATGAAATTCAATAACCTCAAAACAATAGCCAGTAAGGTATCGTGTATAATCAATACCTTACCCTTAACACCGGATACAGTGGATTTGCTGGATATGGATTTCTTCCACCTCTTTAACAATACATTATTTATAAATGTCGGCAGGGGGCAAAGTGTTGTCACGGCGGATCTGCTTCATGCAATAGACGATTCGAAAATTGTCCGCGCTGTGCTCGATGTTTTCGAGAATGAACCATTGCCGGAAGAATCGCCATTGTGGGATCATCCGGATATATTTATTTCACCACACCAATCCGCTGTCACGGATATTGATGATGTAATGGAAAGTTTTCTTGAAGCACATAAACTCATACAGGCAAATGAGAGAAATCACCTCTTTGTCGATCTTAAAAGAAAATATTGAAGTTAGGAAAATGAGCAAGAAAAAATTTGATGGTGAGGAAGTACGATGGGGAGTTCTCGGTGCCGGTAAAGTATGCGAAGTGAAAAGCTCACCGGCAATGAACAAGATCGAAAATTCGAAGCTGATTGCAGTCATGCGCAGGAACGGCGATAAAGCCCGTGATTATGCTGAACGTCATACTATTCCCAAATGGTATGATAATGCAGATGAGCTTATTCAGGATCCGGGGGTGAATGTAGTTTACATTGCAACGCCGCCCAATGCTCACGCAGAACTTACCAAACGGGTTGCTGCAGCCGGAAAGCCGGTCTATGTAGAAAAACCCATGGCACGCACATATGCTGAATGCCTTGAAATGATCGAGTCGTGCGAAAAGGCAGGTGTTCAGCTCTATATTGCCTATTACAGAAGGGCGCTTCCGAACTATCTCAAAATAAAAGAATTAATTGAGAATGGAATTATCGGGACAGTACGATCGATACAGATTCAAATGTATAAACCGGTAGATCTTAATATGCCGGACCTGCCCGGGAATAACTGGCGTGTCGATCCCGCAATAGCCGGAGGCGGTTATTTTTACGATCTGGCTTCCCATCAGCTGGATTTTCTGGATTTTCTCTTCGGGCCGGTCGTCGATGTAAAGGGGTTCGCGGCAAATCAAGCCGGACTTTATAAAGCCGAGGATATTGTCACCGGCAGTTTCCGGTTCAAGAGCGATGTTCTCGGATCGGGAAGCTGGTGTTTCACGAGCGGCAGATCTTCCGATCTGGATCGCACTACCATTCTCGGCAGCAATGGTGAAATAACTTATCAGACATTCGGCGATCCGGCAGTAAACGTTACAACCGATGCCGGCGGAACAGAGCGTTATGATTTTACAATGCCCGAACATGTACAGCAGCCGCTTATTGAGTTAGTGGTGCAGGATCTGCTTGGAAAAGGCGAGTGTCCGAGCACCGGGATATCGGGAGCGAGAACGAATTGGGTAATGGAAAAGATGGTGCAGGGTGGAGATTGATGTCATCAACAACAGGGATTGCCAGAATATTTTCAACTAATTAAAATCAATCAAAAAAAATATTTACAGCCATTGACACAACCAGACCCGAACCGTTTACCGGTAAAAGCCGTACTGCTCATAGGAAGTACGCTTACCATTATGGCAGGAGCCATCATTTCTCCATCGCTTCCTTCGATGCTGGATCATTTTGCCGACGTGCAAAATGCCGAATATCTTGTACGGCTAGTGCTGACGGTACCGGCTTTATTTATTGCACTTTTTTCACCTCTTGCCGGCTATGTCGTTGACCGTTTCGGGAGGAGGCGTGTGCTGATCACCGGTTTGTTGTTATATGGTATTGTAGGAAGCAGCGCGGCATTACTCGATTCAATTTATCAAATACTTATCACACGCATATTTCTGGGTATCGCTGTTGCGGCAATAATGACCACCATCACAACCCTCATTGCAGATTATTTTGACGGCAGAACACGTGCACGTTTTATGGGTTTGCAGGCGGCGTCGATAGGTATAGGGGGGATGGTATATTTAACAACCGGCGGTCTTCTTGCGGAGGTAGCATGGAATGCACCGTTTGTTATCTATCTGACTGCCCTAATATTATTACCTCTTGCTATTACATCAATATTCGAACCGGTAGTCGAAAGCTCCGGTGTATCACATACATCCATAAAAGCTTCTCGCCTCAACGATCGCTCAGATCTTAAACGGGTTATGCCGTTAATGGTGTTTATCTATGTTTTAATGTTTTTGGTTCAGGCATTTTTTTATATGGTGCCGACACAGTTACCCTTTTATATGCGCAACTTGACGGGAGCCAGTCCGCTTCAGATTGGAATTGCAATTGCTTCATCAACATTTTTTAGTGCGCTTGCTTCACTTGTGTATATTCGTATAAGCATTGGGGTGGCCCACATCCGTTTAGTAATTATTTCACTTCTTCTGGTTGGAGTGGGATTTTATATATTGAGTATTTCCGTCCTTTATGTACATATTCTTGTTGGACTCTTTTTTAGCGGTACCGGTGTGGGGTTATTTATGCCGAATATTACATTGTGGCTATCGGAAGTAGCACCTCCGACCTATCGCGGAAGATCACTCGGTATGCTCACAACGTCTATATTCCTCGGTCATTTTTCTTCTTTGCTTATAATACAACCATTCATAACACAATTCGGGTTTTCATCCACATTCACATATACTGCTGCATTTATTGGCTTACTGATTGTATTCCTTATAATTGCCTATAGCTGGAATTTCTTAAAATTACGTGATGTTAACTAAAATAGCGGCAGCAGGAAAGATTTGAGGAGAGAAAATTTCTCCGGATCTATCTACATATTCATAATAACGGGAGGAAGCGATTATGGCAATGAAATCCGGGAATTCTGCATACCGGCGTGTAGTTTTAGGGTTGGCTTTTATTATTATAATGGGGCTTCTTGCCTATGCGCATCATGGTTGGTCTGAATTTGATCAGAATGAAGAGGTTACCGTTACCGGAGTAGTTGAAGAGCCGGCATTTGAATATCCGCACGCAAAAATGAAGCTCAATGCAGAAGGTGAAACGTGGGACATTATAATGGCGCCGCCGCGAAGATTAAACCGGATGGGTGTCTCCGATACGAATCTGCAGGAGGGGATGACGGTAACTGTGACCGGGCATCCACATCACGAAAATGATAATATGATGCGGATATTTGAAATAACCATTGATGATGAAACTATTAGCATACGCTAATGGTCGGTTTATTCGAAACATGGTTTCTCTGGCTTGAGGAAACTGCCTTTGCAGCGGAAATCCGGCAATCAATCTGGTTATATCCCGTAGTACAATATGTTCATATAGTGGGCATCATAATTCTTGTCGGACCTGCTATGATCTTCGATCTACGTCTCATGGGATTTGCCCGGAGATTGGGTGTACGGGACGTCGGAAAGGTTATGATACCCCTATCGAAAGCCGGATTCATTATAACAATAGCATCAGGGTTCTCGCTCTTTATTGCGCATGCAACCGATTGGGCGGTAAACCCGTTGTTCTGGTTGAAAATTTTGCTCATTATATTCGCTGTGTTAAATGCCGTAATATTTAATAAATATGTGATGAATCGGCTCCGCGGGTTGGAAACATACGGCAGGCTCCCTTTGCGGGCACGCGCATCGGGTGCGCTATCTCTCGTCCTGTGGTTTTTCATAATTGCTGCGGGCAGATTTCTCGCATATTACTGATAAACTTTCAAAATTCATAAATTTTTCGTATTTTAAAGAAAAACCGCTGTACATTTAATTACCTAATTACCAACCTCTAATAGACTGCAGTATTTAACCGATAACGGAGGACATTTATGTCAAACGCATATTTCTTCGTACCTGAAACACATAATGAAGATCCATTGATGTATGAACCGGGTACACCCGAACGCGATGCTTTAAAAAAGACTTTAAAAGATTTACAGGCAAATGAAATTGAAGTGCCACTTATAATCGGTGGTGAGGAAGTTAAAACAGGAGATACTACCGATATACGCCCGCCGCATAATCACGGTAAGAAGCTTGGTGTATATCATAAAGCAGGAGAGAAGGAAGTGAAGATGGCGATCGATGCAGCACTTGAAGCCCGTAAAACATGGGCTGATCTACCGTGGGAGCAGCGTGCATCGGTATTTCGAAAAGCCGCTGAGCTGCTTACCGGTCCGTGGCGTTTTATCATTAACGGAGCTACGATGCTCGGTCAATCCAAGACACCTAATCAGGCAGAAATTGAGGCGGTCGCCGAGCTTGCAGATTTCCTGCGCTTCAATACCTACTATATGACAAAAATATTTGAAGAACAACCCTATTCACCCACAGAAATGTGGAACCGTGTTGAATACCGTCCTCTTGAAGGATACATTTTTGCCGTTACGCCATTTAACTTTACTGCAATAGCAGGTAATTTACCAACATCTCCCGCTATGGTAGGAAACGTATCATTATGGAAGCCGGCATCGAGTGCGATTTATTCGGCATATCACTTTATGAAACTGCTTATGGAAGCCGGTCTACCGCCGGGTGTCGTAAACTTTATACCGGGCTCGGGTTCGAAAGTCGGTACACCTGCACTCTCGAATGAAAACCTTGCAGGTATCCAGTTCACCGGATCGACTGCAGTATTCCAGCAAATGTGGAAACAGATCGGTGAAAATATAAGTAAGATGAAGTACTACCCGCGCATTGTCGGTGAGACAGGCGGAAAGGATTTCATCTTTGCGCATAAAGCAGCCGATGTCGATGCAATGGTTGTGGCAGCGATTCGGGGTGCATTCGAATATCAGGGACAGAAGTGTTCCGCAGCGTCCCGGATGTATATTCCTAAATCGATCTGGCCTGAATTCAAAGAGAAATACGTTGCCGAAGTGAAGAATGTTAAAGTCGGTGATGTTGAGGATTTCACAAACTTTATGGGTGCGGTTATCGATAAAGCTGCATTCAAGAGCATTACCGAATATATTGATTTCGCAAAGAAATCGGATGAGGCCGAGATTATTACCGGCGGCGAATATGATGACTCCAAAGGTTACTTTATTCAACCGACGACCATTGTAACGACCAATCCGAAGTTCAAGACAATGGAAGAGGAGATATTCGGACCGGTCTTGACGATATATGTATATGAGGATGATAAATTCGATGAAACGCTGAAATTGTGTGATGAAACATCACCATATGGTCTGACCGGTGCAATATTCTCACAAGACAGACATGCCCTGGCGTATATGACGAAGCGACTGCAAAATGCGGCAGGTAACTTCTATATTAACGACAAACCGACCGCGGCAGTAGTGCACCAGCAGCCGTTCGGCGGTGGCCGCGCATCGGGTACAAACGATAAAGCGGGCAGCGTGATGAATATGCTCCGCTGGATGACCGCCCGGGCGATCAAAGAAACATTTGTACCGGCGAAAGACTGGACATATCCTTATATGAAAGATAAGTAAGATATCTGATCTTACCCTCCATATATATAGAACCTGCGGTGTGATGATTCTTTAAACACCGCAGGTTTTTTTATTGCATAATGGTTTCAAACATTCAACGAAGAAAACTTTTTAATTATTCGGCTCTCTCGTGTTCTTTTGACATCTGTTCGAGCGTTTTACCTTTTGTTTCAGTGATAAACTTTTTCACAAACACAAACGCTATAATTCCGAAGGCGGCATAAATTCCATACGAGAAACCCAGGCCGATTGATGTCAGCATTAGTGGGAATGTCATTGTTATTAAAAAGTTCGATCCCCATTGTGCAAGCCCACAAACGGCAAGTGCAGCACCCCGGAAACGATTCGGGAACATCTCACCCAGCATAACCCACATGACCGGTCCCCACGAAAAAGCAAAGAAAGCAATATACAGGTTTGCAGCAATGAGTGCCCATACTCCCTGGGTCGCACTCAGCGCGAGATCGCCGTCAGGTGTAATATCGCCCGTTGCAAAAACAAACGCCATCGTTCCAAGCATAACCGCTTGTCCGAGAGCACCAATGAGTAAGAGAGGTTTACGTCCGACTTTGTCTATGAGTGCAATAGCAACAAACGTGAACAATACATTTACAGAGCCGCTTATAACATTGGTGAGCAGAGCATCGGCTTCGGTAAATCCGGCTGCTTGCCATAAGACGGCACCGTAATAAAATACAACGTTAATACCGGTAAACTGCTGCAGCATCGCTAATCCGATCCCCACCATAACGATCGGCTGTATCTTCCGGCCGGAATAGAATATATCCCTGAAACGCGGTTTTCTTTTCCGGAAGACCGTCACTTTGATATCTTCAACGAGAGCTTTCGCCTGTATGGAATTTGTTAATCTTGTCAGGACCGACTCCGCTTCGCTGTACCGTCCGGCGGCGACAAGAAATCGTGGTGATTCGGGGATGAATAATAATCCGATGAAAAATACCGAAGCAGGAATTATCTCCACCCAGAACATCCATCGCCAGGCATCGAACCCTGCCCACAAAACTTCGGATGCACCGCCTGCAATGCCGGCGATTGTGTAGTTGCTGAAGAACGCCGCGAAAAGTCCGGTAACAATCATCAATTGCTGAAGTGAAGCCAGTCTTCCCCGTATATGGGGAGGAGCGATCTCGCTGATGTAAGCAGGAGCAAGAATACTTGCGCTTCCAACGGCTAAACCGCCCAAAATTCGATAAAATACGAATTCTGCTGAACTTGCTGAGATTCCGGACCCCCAGGCACTGACAATAAAAGTAACTGCAGTTATGATCAGTACTTTTTTTCTTCCAAGCTTATCGGCAAGTGAACCGGCAAAAAATGCACCGACTGCACATCCCAGAAGCATTGAAGCAACATTGAAACCCGTTCCGACTGCATCTGAATCGAATGCATGTTGAAGGGCGTGAACCGTACCGTTTATTACACCGCTATCAAAACCGAACAGGAAACCGCCGATAGCGGCAATGGCGGAGAGCAGGATTACACGGGCAGTGTTCCCTTTTGAAAATTGATCATTATACAGTTGATTCATAGCATGTTGCGCGTAATTTAATTGATGGGAAGGTGTTCATATCTACGGAGGACATTGTGTGAGTTGAACCTTGTTTTATTGAGATTGTTATAAAATAGTGCGATCGTGAATTACAATTTAAACTGTCTTAAAATAATCTATTTTAATCTAATTATCAATTTTCATCTAATCATTTTATATAACTATGGTGGGTAACTATGACTAACACGAAACAAGCAATAAAGAACTCAGAAACATCAAACCGACAATCAAAAATTCCAACCGTTGAAAAAACTAAAGACAGAATAACGGTTATTTTCAATAATGAGATTATTGCAGAAACTAATCATCCGGTTTTAGTGAAGGAACCGGGATTGCCGCCGGTATATTATATTCCTGAAGAAGACGTAAAGATGGAAGCTTTGCAGTCGAGCGACCGGCAGACACATTGCCCCTGGAAAGGTGATGCAGAATATTTTCACGTTTCTCTGAATGGTACTGTTGCACGAAATACAGCCTGGAGGTATCCAAACCCTAAGAAACGGTTTATGAAAGGTAAGGACCATCTCTCGTTCTATCCATCGAAATTGGAGGCCTGTTACATAAACGGTAAAAAAGTGCGTCTCCAGGAAGACGGTTTCTTTGCCGGATGGGTTTCAGAAGTGGAAGGAGGATAACAGCGGAGGACTTCATCAAAACGCAAGGATCTTAATATAATTTCCCCGTGTTACCCGCTCGATATGTTTGGTAAGTTTTGCGTTAAAATCGGAATACATAGTATTGATTCGCTGAGGTTCTTCTTCTCCGTTACTAAATTTAGGATTAACGTAGCGTACTTTGTTTCTCACGAAGAAGTGATAATCGTCCGGATCGTCAATGATAGTCAGTCCGGGTGATAGCATCGATAATTTATTCCTGATCTCAAAATCTTTCGTCCCTTGTAATTTTGAATAGACATATGTATCGTCTTGGAATAGGTCATCTTTCTCTAGTATACCCTTCTCAAGTGCCAGCTTAATGGCTTCGGCAAGAATCTGATAATATGCGATTTCAAGAGGATGTGACCATCTGGTTCGATCCATCATGAGATAATCTTCGGCATACCTTCTGGCAATGTCAGGTTCTTTAAATATGATTTCGTCATTGTATATGGTAAAATTTTCGATATAGGTTTTAATTGTATCACGGTTACCTACCGAAGCAGCCATATCACGCAATGAATAATCGATGCGGTCGGCACAAAGATCGGGTAACTCACGTTCCAGCAAGGGGAAATTACTATCGTCAAGAATACGATTAACGTCGTAATTATGCTTGGTAAGTATATCAGGGATTTCGGAGTTTAAAATAATTTCGGAGTGAAATTTTTCATGATATTCGTGATCATCGCTCGGGAATACGAAGTCAATTACATGCGAAAAGGCGGTATGCGGGACATCGTGAAGTACTCCCGCAATTTGTTCTTCAAGTGAAGCACCCAGTTTGCGAAGCAGTATCAGCACACCGAGTGAGTGCTCGTAGCGTGTGACTGTCTTTCCCGCAATGACATATTGCGAGGCACCTGCCTGATTGATTCCCTTGAGCCGCTGTACCGGAGATGAATTAATCAACTCAAGCAGGACAGTGTCGTTGATCTCAACCCGGCCATATATTCTGTCATTGATCTGCACGGGATTGAATTTACAAAAAAGGACGTATATATCCAACAATATGTGTATATATGTACAAATTTTGTTATATTTGTACCATTAATGTAAAAACGATATAGTTGCAAATAGAACTCTTGACCGGAGGAATCTGTTAGTTTATCAACTGACGATTTGTAGATTTTTGAGGAGATATATTTTTTGTTGAAGCAATTAGCAGTAAATCCTGTTGGAAATCAGGATTATGAAAATCTATTGAGTTTGCAGTGATGAGAAGTAGATTGTTTTCCCTTCTTCTGATTTTCGTTTCCGGACATCTCCTTGCCTGTACCGGTGAACAGTTCGATGATACATCGATACATTCACGCAAAGAACAGGTAGAAAATGGTCTCCTGCCATCGTATTATTTCGCAGGAAGCGAACCGGAGCGTTTCAGTATCCACGAAAGAATGGAATATTATAACGTCCCGGGTGTCAGTATAGCGGTCATCAATAACGGAGAGGTGGAGTGGCAGGGCGGATACGGTGTTGTTGAAAATGGAACTAACGCTATCATTACCGACAGCACAATGTTTCAGGCCGCATCGATCAGTAAACCGGTTGCAGCAATTGCAGCATTGATGTTGGTTGAGGCAGGGTTGCTTAAACTTGATGACGATGTAAATGATTATTTAGCTTCCTGGGAAATTCCACAAAATCGAAATACCAACAATAACCACGTAAGCCTTAAACGGTTATTAAACCATACCGCAGGTCTGACTGTTCACGGTTTTCCCGGTTATGCAGTTGATGATGAAATTCCCGATATTCCTGAAGTTCTCAATGGTGAATATCCTGCCAATACCGGATCGGTATATAACGATGTAGAACCCGGTACTATGTGGCGTTACTCGGGTGGAGGGTATACCGTCTTACAACAGATTATTGATGATGTGGTGGATCGACCGTTTACTCAATTTGTGCAGGAGGAAATCCTGAATGATATCGATATGCGATTTAGTACATTCGAACAGCCACTCTCAGAACAAAATGCAAAACATGCGGCTTCCGGGCATCTTGCTGACGGAACTGTAGTTGATGGTAAGTGGCATGTTTATCCCGAGTTAGCCGCTGCGGGATTGTGGACAACACCTTCCGATCTTGCTAAACTTGCGGTTGTTATTCAACGATCTTTTAATGGTGAGGATAACAGTCTATTGTCCGCCGAAATGACACAAATAATGTTGACGCCGAATGAAAACAACTGGGGACTTGGTTTTACCATCGGGGGGAGCAGACATGATCCATTTTTTAGCCATGGCGGAGCTAATCATGGATTCCGGGCTCAGTTTGTTGCGTATGCTAATTCCGGCAGAGGTGTTGTAATCATGACGAATTCAGATAACGGCGGCGATTTGATCGGTGAGATACTTCGTGCGGTATCGGATGTATACAACTGGCCCGATTTTAAACCGCAGCCTTTAATAGTTGATTGACAGGATATCAAGTGTGATGGTTCATATTCAAAAATAATTTTCTTATTAGATTGCAAAGCTTTACAAAACTATGAAAATAATTCATTCCCGTTATTTCCCCGGTGCAAAAGGGATTTTTCGTTACGATATCGTTTACCTCCTGATTGTATTTCTTATCTTCTTGCTATTTTGGTCAGGTCTCGGAGTGAGTGATCTCATAGATCGGGGACGCATACAACAATTCGACGAATGGGTGCTGACGAATCTTCGCCAAGCCGATGATCTGCACCAGTTGAGAGGGCCGGACTGGCTTAAAGATTTTATGCGGGATGTGACCGCTCTCGGCGGAGCGCCGGTTCTCACTCTGATATCTCTCGGTGTGATAGGATATCTTATTTTGCAAAAGAGTTATCGTTCACTGGCGTTAGTTGTAATTGCTACAATTTCTGGATTACTGATGAGTTTATTGCTCAAATTCTATTTTATCAGACCCCGGCCCGAGGTGGTACCGCATCTTATGACCGAGACAACACCCAGTTTTCCGAGCGGTCATTCCATGATGTCTGCAGTCGTATATTTTACTCTTGCCGCACTACTGACCAGATTAGAAACATCGAACAAGATCCGGATCTACACTATCAGTTTGACTTTGTTTGTGGTGTTTATTGTAGGCGTCAGCCGCGTGTTTCTCGGTGTTCACTATCCGACCGATGTGCTGGGCGGTTGGACATTCGGTGTGTTCTGGGCAATGCTTTGCTGGTATCTCGCCCGGTATTTACAGATACACGGCGCAATTGAAGAACCGGCACCGGAATACGAAGGTGAGTACGAAGCAGAAGCAACCTAAACGTTTATTCTTTCTTTTCCAGAGAAAAATGAAACAATATCAATTAATGAGATACTTTTAATCAATCCCATAATGGAGGTAATGTATATGCAAAAAGTTCTTATCTTTGCATTACTACTCAAAATCGGTATCCCGGTGTTCGGCGATGAGGTGCCAATTGCTTTTGTAGGCGCTACTGTTTACCCTGTGACCGGTGATCCTATCGAGGACGGTATAGTAGTCGTTCATCAGGGTACAATTCTTGATGTCGGTACCCGGGAAGCTGTTTCAATACCTGATGATGCAGATGTGATCGATGTGAGTGATAAGGGTATCATACCCGGAATGATTGATACTCACTCACATATCGGGCGGGGTGACGGTGGCGATCGGTCTGCTCCCACACATCCCGAAGTTCGCATACTCGATGCCATCGATGCACAACATCAAAGCTTTATGCGGGCACGGGCAGGAGGTATTACTACTGTAAACATAATGCCGGGAAGCGGACATCTGTTGAGCGGACAAACAGTATATTTAAAAACCCGCCGTGCGCGAACTATATATGATTTGTTGTTATGTGATGATGTAAACACTGATATTTGTGGCGGTATAAAAATGGCTAACGGTACAAATCCTATTGGCCAGGCTCCATTTCCGCAAACACGTTCACGTTCGGCAGCTATAGTCCGTCAACTCTATTTAAACGCACAGGAGTACCGGGAAAAACTCGAAGCTGCCAATGGTGATCCGGAAAAAATGCCATCGCGCAATCTCCAGATGGAAGCGCTTGTCGAAGTACTTGAAGGAAAACGCATTGTGCATCATCATACGCACCGGCATGATGATATAATGACCGTGCTCCGTTTGGCGAATGAATTCGGATTTAAAGTGGTACTTCACCACGTCAGTGAGGGGTGGAAGGTTGCCGATGAAATTGCCGAAGCAAACATCCCTGCGTCGATAATACTTGTCGATTCACCGGGCGGTAAACTTGAAGCAGTTAACCTTATATATGAAAACGGCCGTGACCTTGAAAAAGCCGGTGTGGATGTAGCTTTTCATACAGACGACCCGATTACCGATTCACGGTTGTTTTTACGGCAGGCGGCGATCGGGGTACGGACGGGTATGTCGAAAGAAAAAGCGCTTGAGGGATTGACGCTTGCCGGGGCGCGTATGTTGGGTATGGAAGACAACATCGGTTCGCTTGAAGAAGGTAAAGATGCAGACTTTGTAATTCTTTCCGGTGATCCGTTTAGTGTGTATACTTATGTGGAACAAACGTGGGTGGATGGTGTGAAAGTGTATGACCGCTCTGATCCGGAAGATTATAAATATGCTGTGGGTGGTTATGGTGTATATCCCGGTGTATTTCATCATCACTATGAGATCGGAGGTGAACGATGAAAATGCAAAGAATAGTATTTTTATTATTGGTCTTAGCAGGTGTGCAGTATTTTGCCAACGCTCAGATCGCGGTTCGTGGTGATATTGTGTATACTATGAACGGTGAAGCGATCCAGAACGGGGTGGTGTTGATCAATGGTAAAACAATTGAGCGCGTTGGAGCAATAGACGATATTACAATTCCCGATGAGTACGAGGTATATTCCGGATCTGTTGTGACTCCCGGTATCATAGATGCAAGATCGGTTGTGGGGCTTGCCGGGATGTATAATTACGATCATGATCAGGATCAAATTGAATTGTCAGATCCGGTACAGCCGGAATTACGTGCTATCGACGCATATAACCCGCGAGAGAATTTAATAGATTTTCTGCTCGGACTTGGTGTAACGACCTTACACACAGGTCATGCACCCGGTGCGCTTGCAAGCGGACAAACGATGATCGTTAAAACGGGAGGTCCGTACAAAGAGGCGGTTATCGATTCGGCAAAAATGGTTGTCTTTACACTTGGTCCACGCGTAACTTCAAATTTTTCTACGCCCGGAACACGCTCAAAAAGTATTGCAATGTTACGTTCCGAATTTTTTAAAGCAGAAGAATATGCACAACGTCGTGCAAGTGACGATCCGGAGAGACGGCCTTCACCGGATATCAAACTTGAAACACTTGCCAGAGTACTTGACGGTGAACTCACTGCGTTAATAACTGCGCACACTGCAACAGAAATCCTGGCTGCTCTGAGGCTTGCCGGTGAGTTTGGATTCCAACCCGTTCTGGCCGGAGCTTCTGAGGCATATCTTGTTATAGATGAGCTCAAGGGAGCAGATGTACCGGTTATAATTCATCCAACGATGATCCGGACATTTGGTGATGCACAAAATGCGTCATTTGAAACTGCGGCAAAACTGAGTGAAGCGGGCATACGGGTTGTATTTCAGAGCGGATATGAAAGTTATGTACCTAAGACGAGAGTGGTGCATTATGAAGCTGCAATAGCGGTAGCAAACGGATTACCGTTTGAGCAGGGACTTGCATCGGTTACCATAAATACTGCAGAATTACTCGGTATTGACAATCGTGTAGGATCGCTTGAAGCAGGAAAAGATGCCGATGTCGTCATTTTTGACGGCGATCCGTTTGAATATCTGACGAATGTGGAAACGGTAATCGTTGATGGTAAAGTGGTAAAAAACCGTGAATGATAGTAAGAAGTAAGGGTGCTCGACAGATTGGATGCATAAATGCATTATTGTGTGTAATTGGTTGATCGGTCTCAGGTGGGGATCATCTGTGTTAAGTCCTGATGATTCCCATTTTTGTAATAATAATTACTTAACTGATGTTACGCACAATCGAAAAAGGTTTTATAAAACTCTAAATCCTAACGACCGAAATCCTAACCAAGACCTCCCGCTCAAATCTTTCATAGCTATAATAGATGCGTCTATAGAAAAAAATGTCAAGGGGACGTTCCTATCCTCTAAAGATTTTTCTTAATCAGTCGCCCTACATTTGGTCTCACTTCCCTGTACTAGAGTAAGGCATTGACCGTTATTTT
>PWXV01000149.1 GCA_003568415.1 Ignavibacteriales bacterium | reverse complement strand
TACCCGAAGATGAAGAAGAATCAACAAAAGAGACGGCACCGTCAGAATCAATAAAGATACAGGCATTAATTGCAGGGATCGGTGAACGAATGAATTTTAAAATTTGGCTTCCACGTAGTGACCGAAGCAGAGTAATGAGCTTGTGGGAACCAAAACCGGATACATTATTGTATACTCTTCCATTAAATTATGACGATACCACACTCAAAACGATAGAAAATATTGATGTTCTTTGGATACGTGGTAGATCCATTGTGAGAGTTTTTGAGATAGAACATTCCACGTCTATTTATTCCGGTATTCTGCGAATGGCGGATTTGATGGCGTTGCAACCAAATCTCAATATTAAAGCTCATATTGTCGCTCCCTCCGAAAGAAAAGATAAAGTATTAAATGAAATAACCCGTCCCGTATTTTCTTTACTTGAAAAAGGTCCTCTCGCTGAATTTTGTACATATATCTCGTATGAATCTATTATCGAATTGTCGCAAGAGAAACGGTTGGAGTATATGAAAGATGATGTGCTTGATGAGATCGAGGAGTATGCGGAGGAAGTGTAGCGTCTAATAACAGTGTTTAAATAAATAAAGAACCCTACTCGACCTACACAATTAATTGATGCAATACGTAACGCTTTGGCAAGGCACAGTTAATGAATTCCGAAGCAGGCTAGGTTCGACCGGATAGACCAGACGAACACACGGCATGAGGCCGACGTTCACCTGTACGGAAAACATTTATTTTATTTCTTAGTTCTTATATACTGCTTTAATTGGGATGTGTTTATCCACTCACCAGCTGTTGAATATTGTTTGATGCTTTTTTTTCTGATAAAAGGTGAAATTTCGTCTTGAATTTTTTTAAATTCTTTTTCAGCTTTTTTAAGCTTCCGCTTTTCTTTATCTTTTATTTTATCATTTGTTTTCACTATATTTTCTCCTCTCTCATTGGGACAACAAACGACGACTTACTGCTCTCGATACATTTAACTGCATTAACAGAAACAAAGTTGTTTGTTCGAATATACAATTCATATATTGTTGACCATAAATCGGATTTGATATCAACTTTATCTATTTTCAATCCGCATGATTTTGCTTCATCTCTATAAATAGGTCTTCCGTGTGTTTTAGTTTTCTCTGGAGTTAAAAATATTTTAATTTTATCTTTTATTTCTTTTTCGGTATATCCTTTCATCATTCCGGATGCAAGTGACCGAATGCTATATCTTCGGATAATGAAAGAGCAGCTCTGAACTCTTTAATTTCTCTTTCGTCGTAATTCGCAAGTTGTTGAAGATACGGTTGCAGATTTCCCTGTTCTTTTACCGCCCTCGAAAATAAATCGTCGTAGCTTTTTACTATATTATAAACTGAAAAACGTTTTACTCTCCCTTCTTCTACTGTTGTCAATTGAGGATCAATCGGACCCAATTCCGATGTCGCTCCCATTATTATTTTACTTGCACCAAAACATATCATTGAGGCGGCAGATTTAGCTTTTCAAGGTGCTATAATGTAATAATCATTCGAACCACTGTAGTTTCTCAGAACGTTAACAATTCGCTCAGCAGCGAGTCCATCTCCACCCGGTGAACTAATCATTACGACTAATCCATCTGAAAGATCCATCTTTTGTAATATGCCCTCAAGCATATCAGCATCGTCGTCTTCGATCATTACCGGATATCTAAAACTGGTAAAAAATGAAACAACAGGTCTATTTAGTAAGTTCTCAAGAGAACGAAATATTTTCTGTCTTGTTTCATGTGCTTGATTTTGTTCCGTTAATACTTGCTGAATGACAGGATCGGATGGTTTTTTAGCCATTTCTGTGCTTTAATTTTGATAAAAAGGTGTGATAAAGGTTTATAAATGGCCATGCGTTACATCTGTGAGTTTTAGTTATATAAAATAAGTTAATATTCTTAAGAGATAATGTCAATAATTCCAGTTTTTTCTATATTGTTACAACACTTTTCTATTTTTAAAGAAATAATGTCAAGACCAAATAGTATCATGAGATGAATAAAATTTTTGAGCTGTATCAACATTTATCTAACGCAAAATCAGTGCCTGAAAAACCACCACCCAGCGCCAGATCGAGGCGACTGACAGGCAGATTGATGAGTGTTGGGAGTTTATCCCGCGTCGTATGCGGGAGGTTGGGGGAGGAGCGGAGGGTTGTGGAGGGGGATGATATATAGTTCTTTTAACGTAGAGGCCGAAGAGAATGATTCTAAAAAACCTCTGCGTCCTCCGCGACTTTGCGTTAATATGCTGATTTAATTTACCGCAAACTCCGCAACCGATTAGAGATACGTTTGTAGCGTATAGTGTAAGTCAGGATGAAGTGCAACGGAATCTTGACTGATTTACAATTGTTATATTTTCTTTACACGCATCACACTGTATTCTATAAAGTTTCATTCCACTATAAAAAAACCCTAACCTAATCGGGAGGATATGTATGGTTAACTCAAACAAAAGTGAAATGAAACCGACGGTTGTCTACGCCGGGGAAAAAGATCCGGTTGAATTGGGAGGATTCGGCATTCACTGGAAAATTGACGATAGTGAAACCGGGGACCGGTTCTCCATAGTACATCACCCGATCGCCCCAAAAACACTTGCAGCACCTTTGCACTATCATCACAATGAGGATGAGTATTCGTTTGTCATCAGAGGTACGCTTGGCGCCTTACTTGGAGATGAGGTTGTTGAGGCAGGACCGGGCACCTGGGTGCATAAACCGCGTCATCAGTGGCATACATTCTGGAACCCCGGCGATACCCCCTGCGAAATCATCGAGGTAATCTCCCCGGCCGGATTCGAAAAGTTTTTCCGGGAAATTGCCAATGTCTGGGACGGTCATGATGAAGACGTTGTTCATTTGATAGAAAAATACGGCCTTGAAATGGATTTGGAAAGCATTGAGGGACTGTGCGAACGCTTCGATCTGAAATATCCGTAAAGTGGGGGAGAGGGCACGAAGGCAAATGGGACTCTTAAGATAGTGATTTGAGGATAATACTGAGTAGCTTTATATTTATTATTTTAACGCAGAGGCGCCCTGCTGTACAGGGTGCCGCATCAATTATATTGTTGGAATAGATAAGAGCGGCACAGAGGCCGCAGAGAATAAATTTGGAAAGACCTTTTCGTCCTCGGCGCCTCTGCGTTTATACTTTTTTTAATTAACCGAAAAGTCCGCTCATGAAAAAACCGCCATCCAGAGTCAGATCGATGTGCTGGTGAAATATTAGTTAAAAATCCATATATTTATTTTTATAATCTCATTCACGACACCTCATTTTGAAATTACAATAATCAGGATAATATCAATGCCACTCTGGAAAAACATTCTCTTCTGGTTTATCGCGTTTCTTATTATGGCATCTTCAGCCGTATATCAAAGAATCACCGGTCCGACCCATCCGTACCGCGGCACGGTGGAATTACACACACAGGAAGAAATAAACTACCGGCTGCTGCGTTCGTACGATACCGATGCGCCGGCGCCGGTCAATATCGTTGTTCCGGACCGTGATATAAAAGGACAGATAGTGTATAAACGGTATTTAAGCTATGACGAATGGCATATCGATGATATGTCCCGCTCGGATGATACGCTGCGATATAATTTACCGCAATTACCGGCAGCCGGCAAGATGATGTATTATGTAAAACTCGGGCCGGACGAAGACTCGATGGTGAAAACACCGCCCGATCCAATCATATTGCGATATAAAGATCCCGTCCCCGCCTGGACACTCGTGCCGCACGTACTGTTTATGTTCATTGCAATGGTATTCTCAACCAGAACCGGCATCGAAGGTCTGGTGAACGGTACAAGAGTTTATAGATTAACGGTCTTAACGACAATACTTTTTGTCGTAGGAGGATTTATATTTGGTCCGATCGTACAAAAATTTGCATTCGGTGCTTACTGGACGGGTTTTCCCTTCGGCCATGATCTGACGGATAACAAAGTATTGTTCAGTCTGGTATTCTGGCTGATCGCACTCTGGCGAGTCCCGAAGAGTCCGAAAAACGGACGCTGGTGGGCCGTTGCCGCAAGTGTTTCGTTGTTGATAATATATTTGATCCCGCATAGTTTGCTCGGTTCTGAGATAGATTTTCGGGAATTAGAGGGGCAGTTGTAGAAAGCACCAAATTACAAATATCAAATTTCAAACATATTTGAGCGGCGGAAGTTTGTTATTGGAATTTAGAGATTTAATTGAGATTTGTGATTTGGATTTTGAAATTTCTTCGTAACTCCGGCATCTCCCTGTTGACTTTCTCGGTTTTATAGTTTATTATTAGCATATGCTAATAACTAAGTCTCACTGACATATGCCGCGACCGACAAAATGCAGGCGGGTGCAATATTCACCAGATTATTTGGTTTTTAAACCGGCCGGCGTACCTGTACGGCAATTGAAAGAAATTGAGTTAACGCTCGATGAATTCGAAGCGATACGACTGGCGGATCTCGAAGAGCTATACCACGAAGAAGCTGCACGGAAAATGAACGTATCCCGTCAAACCTTTGGTAACATTCTTTCATCCGCCCGTAAAAAAATAGCCGATATGCTGGTACACGGGAAAGCGCTATCGTTGCACGGTGGTAATGTTTCATTCAGGACTGAACGGCTGTTCCTGTGTAGCAATTGTGATAATACATGGACCGAGCCGTTCGGTACCGGTCGTCCGCGGCAATGTCCGTCGTGTCAACGTGAGACCATTTCCAGAATAAAATAATGATAAGATGAAGGAGCAACACCATGAGAATATGTATACCTGTCGAAGAAAATAACGGAGCACAATCACTCACGTACGGACACTTCGGCAGTGCGCCGTGGTTTATCGTGTACGATACCGAAAGCGGAACGATTGAAGAAGTCTCAAACAACAACGAGCACCACGAACACGGACGATGTAATCCGCTTTCGTCGCTTCAACAATATAATCTCGATGCTATGATAACGGGAGGTATCGGACGGAGAGCGCTTGAGAAAATCCATGCCACAGGTATGAAGGTCTATCGCGCAGATTATCCCGAAACGGTAGAAAGGGTGGTTCAAATGTTTATCGACCGGAAGCTGCCCGAGGTAACATTCGAAGATACGTGTCATCATCATCATTAAACGGGGATATGGAAAATTACACCCACATTCTCTTCGATCTCGACGGCACGCTGACCGATTCCGAAGAGGGTATCATAAACGCACTGAAGTATGCGCTCGACAAAGCCAGCATATCTGAAAACGATACCGACAAACTCCGCTCGTTTATCGGGTCGGCGTTGTTGAAGACTTTGCAGGAAGTATACGTAATTTCACAGGAGCGCGCGGAAGAGATTGCATCGTATTATCGCGATTACTATACCGAAAAGGGGATATATGAGAATAAACTATACCCCGGCGTCCCGGAATTGCTGTCGGATCTGAAAAAGAACGGAAAATATATAATTCTCGCAACATCGAGAAAAACCACAGGCGCTCAAGGGGTATTGGACATTTATCAGTTAAATGAATATTTTGATCTGGTCGTCGGCGGTTCGCCCGACGGGAAGATCAGTGAAAAGACCGATGTTATCCGTCACGTTTTTACGAAAACGGGGAACGATATAAAAAAGAGCGCAGTTATGATCGGCGACCGGAAGTTCGATATACTCGGCGCCCGTGAAAATGACATCGACTCAATCGCCGTTATGTACGGTTACGCAACGAAAGATGAGATAGATGAAGCGAAGCCGACGTACCGGGTGAATACTGTTGAAGAATTGAAGTCTTTTTTGTTGGATTAGTTTTTGACAATACAATTAGGGGCAAAACAATTATTGAAATTAATTATCAATAGTTTTGTCCTCCTGATAACAATCGGGATGTTTTGTCATATTTAAAACATTGTAAGGACCTCACATGAAACAAATATATATTCTACTTATCGCGGTGGTTTTATTATCACCCAATATCTTTCCACAGGATACTGCCCCAATTTCCGGGATGACAAATCATCAGATTGATTCCTTGCTTACCGTTACCGCTGCAAAGAACATGACCGTTACCGAACGGATCGAGTTTTA
>PWXV01000139.1 GCA_003568415.1 Ignavibacteriales bacterium | reverse complement strand
TAAACTGTATCGGATTGTGATGAAGATAATACACAATCGGGAATCCGAAACACAATCCTAAAATAACACCGATAAAACAGATTAATATAGTCTCGATAAAGCAGATAAACCCGAGCTGATATCTTTTCATCCCGACCGAGAGCAAAATACCGAACTCGCGTTTTCGTTCGTATATCATGGTAAGTATTGTACCGAAGATCCCGAAAGCTATTACAATATAAAGTACCCACACCATGATCTTATAAAAAACTTCTTCCATTTCAAGGAGACCCATTATATCCGGCATAAGCTCTTCCCATGTAAGCACTCTGTACCATTCGTCGTCGAGATATGTTTGCATTGATTCTGCAAGATCGTGTACACGTTCAACATCCCGTGGCATGATGATGAGATTGGTCAACCTGTGCTCTGCCGCAAAGTACCACTGTGCTTCATTGAGCGGCAGGTACACCATTGCGTTGTTCCGTTCGGGGATTATAAATTCAACTATGCCGCCAACTTCATATTTCCCCGCAGCAGTCATCGCCTGAAATCCCTGTCCGATAAGAACAAGTGTATCGCCGATCGAAATATTCAGCATACGTGCCAATCCCTTTGCAACGACCGCATAATTATCTTCGGAAGTGAACATAGCCCCATCGACGATAAACGACGATAAATTATTCATGCGGTCCTCCTGCCCCGGTATGATTCCCATCACCAGAGCCGGCTTTGTGACCATATCCTTTGCCGCCAGCGAAAACCCCTGTATGCGCCGAACGGTAAACTCGATTTCATTCTCAAACGGCTTGAGTGCATTCCGTACCTCATCTCCATACTCAAATGAATGATCCAATGACGGTTCATCATGATATAAAACATCCTGAATCTGTAAATATCCCGTATCCTGCCGGACAACCGTTTCGAGTGTACGTTCCTGAAAGCCGTTTACGATCGAAAGCATGATAATGGCAAGAATAACGGCAAACATAACCGAGCTTACCGTGATCAGCGTTCGCCGCTTGTTGCGCCAGATATTACGCCAGGCGAGGATGAGGAAGGTTTTCATGATGTTGGTATATTTCAGTTAAAAACGGATTTTACATGCAACGAGGGGTGATCTTATTTCTCCTTCTTATTTTTACCTGCAAGACTTAACAGGTAAATAAACAAACCCAGGCATACAAGGAATACTCCTAAACCTAATGGTGAGCCCCAGCTTGACGGATTAAGTAATTCTTCCATTGCGGTTCATCTCCTTATTACATACTTTAGAATTGATTACAAGTAATTATTGAAGACATATTGTCGTTAATTTGTATCGTAAAGATAATCTTTTTATATCTCCTTTCAAAACAAATACTATACTACGCCGAGCCGACTTTTACATAGAGCGTACCGTCGCCTCCGGTAGATATCTGAGTGATATGTCCGAGAAACCATCAACTAAAATGATTTGAGAGAACCTTGAAGCAGGCACAGTTGTATATCAACCGGGTATACTCAAACGCGAAGAATGATAGTGCATGATGCATACTTGATTATTGTGGCTACAGTAGCTATATTTATATATTATGAAAACAGTCGGTATACGTGAATTAAAAAATGAATTGAGCCGCTATATACGGTTAGTAAAAGAGGGGGAAACGGTGCTTGTAACAGACCGGGGAACTGTTGTTGCTGAACTGCGTTCCTGCGAACAAAATATTACGGGTGGAAATAAAAAAACCGATAAAGTTTTGGGAAAAATGGAAAAGTCAGGGGAAGTAAAAAGAGCCAAAAGACAACAGAGTATCGTGGATACGCTCATCCAGGATAAATATCCCGACCTTCCATGGAAAAAAATCTATGAAGAAACTCGAGAAGACCGTCTCTGATGGCCCGTTATTTTGATTCCAGCGTCTTACTCAGCATACTTCTTGAAGAAGAAATGAAAAATGAAGCGGCAGAAATATGGAAAGCAGACTCTATACGTTTAAGCTCAATTCTTCTACCGGCGGAAAGTTATACAGTCCTCCGCAGGTATTATGCTACCTATAAAAGTAAACTTCCTTCAAACTGGCTGCCCGAAAAAGAGAAAAATCTTAGAGCTCTTCTCGAAGAGATCACACTCGGTGTTTTAGATCATCGATTGATTGAGATTATAGCTGCCAAAAAAGAGCTTGCTCGCTGCCGGACATTGGATGCCATACACCTTGCCACAGCGATTGGTTTCCGTGAAAAAATTCATCCTGAGAGATTGATTCTGTGTACTTTTGATCAAACGATGAAACGGGTTGCAAAACGACTGAAGTTTAAGGTGCTACCTTATATCCGCTCGATAAAATAATGTTATGCAAGCTTTGTTACTGGAAAATAAATAGCAATAATTCGATGAACCACGGCCTTGTGTAGAAAGAATAAGCAGGCATTGACAACGATGTGGGTTCCACAGCGGTCTATTACTCAAAACGAATACTACAGCACTGCATATCACGCCGAACCTATACCTTTGAAAATGATCACCTCACACTTGACAATTATCTGCTTGACGGTTTCGAAATCAAGATCGGTCATTATTGAATATTTTGTATTCGGTTGTCAATAAGAGAGCATCTATATATATTTAACTTATTCGAGATACTATTTAAATATATACATTAGGTCGTTTAATCTAACTATACATCCACCCATGCTCTTTTTTGATAATCAATCGGAAGAGACTCTGTCTTAGAGAGTCTTGACGGTCCGTAAATTCTCAAAACTATTCCCGCATAAACTGTTAGAACTATTGCCTGGTAGATTAGCGATTTGTCCATCGGAACTCCCCACGATAATGACATGAGATTCCAACCGAAGTTATAGAACAGATGTAAAAGCGTAATGAGTACCATATTTCCTTTTGTATTATTACACACCCATGTCATTATTACGGAGATAGCAATGCAATTATACGCAAATAACCAGAATGACATAACCTCCCACCCCAAACCGGTAAACCAGAGAGGAAGATGCCAGACACCCCACACGGCACCAATTACTAACGATGCCCACAATGCATTCATTCTTGTTTGCAGCCAGGGTAGTGCAAACCCGCGCCAGCCGAGCTCTTCACCCATCGCACCGGTGACCAATGCGAGAATAAACAATGCTATCAGCATGGGAAATGTTACCGGCTCAGTCGGTTCTGCGGGTGGTGTTCCATCAATAATATGATACAGAATAGCCGCTACCCCTGCCACTAATAATGGAGAAATTGCAACAAGGTACCATGCTGGAGATTCTTTCCACATTGTCCATCTGCGAAACAATTCCCGAATTCCCCCGGACCTCTTGAGAATAAATGCGATCACCAGAAACGCGGCAATATTTGGTGTCCACGAACCGAGAATAAGAAGCGGCTCGATGGGTATCTCGACATCGATGATACCGTAATTATTTAAAATTGCAACTGAAGCAAACAAAGCGACAAAAATAAAGCTGAGAACGAAAAATAGTACAATCGGCTTGTCCGATTGATGAGCTTTTGTTGTCATGATTAATCCTTTCGCAGCCTTATTTCCAGAGATAAGCTATTATCCGCACACGTAACTTTTTCATTTGGGGTTGCACACAAAATCATAAACGGAATGGTAGGGTAAGTGGCAAGGTCGGTTTTCATTATTGATCAACTAGATTGTTGAGGAAGACGCTATTATTTTCTTAGATTCTCAATATCTGATGGAGTTAGGGCGCGTTTTCCGTGAGCAACTGTTAATATATTTATAGTTTTATCCCTCATTTCATAGATGAGGCGGTATGAGTACATAAATATTTCTCTAATGCTTGAATCTTCTACTTCAGGCACTTATCTACCACTATAGGGAAAATCCTCTAATCGACTCGATTTTTCTATAATCTCATCAATTACTTTTCTTGCATAATACCGAGAATCGCGGGCAATGTAATCATGGATATTTCTGAGGTCTGCCTTAGCAGGTTCCGACCATTTTACCATGTTTGAATCTCTTTTTCAGTTCTTCAAGAGATATAGTTTCTCCCCGATCAATTGCTTCCTTCCCTTTGCGAACTTTATAGATAATGTATAGACGATACATGATATCGTCAATTGTGGCAGTATCGGGAAGTTTGTTAATTGCTTCAATTGCTTCTTTTTTCAGAGTTTTCATAGTTCATCCCATATCAATAATTAACAAAATATTAAATTGAATAATAAAGAGCAATCTTATTGTATAAGATTGTTGTTGTACTCCGTAAAATGTTTTCAGTTCGGTAATATAATCCGTTTCGAATGTGATATGTCCGGCCGATCGATCGGAGAACGATCTGCCTTCCATTTATTTTTTTATGTATACTACATCGCTTAATCGGTATCAATTCTCTCCCAGTTTGACGCCATTCTGAATCCGGAGTCCTCATCTTGCTTAAGTTCAGCGCTCCACCGGTATGTGGTTGGCCATTGCATAAACATAGGTTCAACCCTGTAGATTAACCGAACGGAGAGTTTGCTTTCGTTGGGAATCCATCCGCCCGACGGAATCATCTCGAGCAATAAATGGTCACCTGAACGTACCACCCTATACTCACCACGGATAAATCCGGTGCTTGGACCTCCCGATATCTCAAATCGTCCTTCTGCCGCTTCTCCTGTGAAAGATTCCAGGTTTGGGAAAGAGGGAGAAAAGGCCAGCGAAACGGTATGTTGATTGTGGGTTCGCGAGATTCTTTGTATTTCCGGCACATTTCGGTTTAGCGTCATCTCTACGGTATGATCACCATGCCGGACAGTGAGTTCATCATTCAGAGGAGTTGAAGTGAGCACTCCATCAAATGCAGGATTCAATGTTGCAATATGCGGATCCGGACAATACCTGACAAAGGACATTCGGGTAAAATCGATGGGAATGGGCAGGGTGTCAGGTACGTGGTTTCTCCCGTTGATCTTCACGCTAATCTCGGTTTTGTTTCTTCTCACAAAGTAAAAGTCATGAAGCAGAATCATCGGCATAGCTGACGGGTCTTTAGCCGCCATCCCCATCGGTGCTAAAAGTCCGAACGGTTTCCGGGTTCGGGTGCTGTGTTCTGCAATTTTCAGCTCAATCAACCTGCCTTCGATATCCTCAAAACTCACATCCGCTTGTGCGCCCCGCTCATTCACTTCAAAAAATGCTTCCGGCATTTCCCGCTCGATCATGTTTTCCAATCCCTGACCGACGAAATCATATCCACCGGGGTCAGGTGAAAGGGATGGCTGATGATACACATCCACCTTGCCGTCGGTCCGCCAGGCTATAACCAGCATGCCGGCACCGATTATCTCATCATCAAACACTTGCGGTTCGAAACCGATATAGAGACTGTCGGGATCGTTTTCAATGTTGATGATCACGAGCCGCTCCATCGGGATGATATTTATTTCAAACGGATTGAAAATCTGCACATGCTCACCCGTGCTGACTGCACCATACCTCTCTTCATATGGCACCCGCGTGATCTCCTCCGTCATCATTGAAACCGGCGGAGTATGCCGTACAAACCCCAAAACGATAAATATCATAATTATCATGTTCGGGATACTCCCAAAGCGCGCATCCTGCCAGAACGCGAACACAAGGATCTGGGAGAGAATTACTCCGGTGATTGCAGGAATCCACCAGAAACTCACAGACAGAAACAAGAGCATCCCGGAAAGAATAAGCATGAGGGTGGCGATCAACCATAGCAAACCCCAACCGCGGCTGATAGGTAGTCTCATTTCGCTTATATTTGCCAGCCCGAAAGCTTTTACGAATCCCATCAGATGGATGAGTCCGTGTAGCAGAATGATGACGACTAAAACAATTTTCATCTGTTTTCAATGCTCCCAGTTAAAAAACTTTGATTTTCTGCACAGAATTTACTTTTACTGTAAAAAAGGATATTCACCGTGTTATCGGGTTTGCCAAATGTCCTATACTGCATTTGTTGATATATTCACATTATTGTTATCTCATTATATAGCTCAATAATCCATTCAAGTGATCTCCACATTTGGATGATAATGAGCTATTACCGCTTTGATTTATTGCAACCACTGACTTCGGGATTTATATCCTTAAGTCAATAATTAAATTGCTTCATTCAAAACGAATACTGCAGCACCGCATACCACGCCGAACC
>PWXV01000117.1 GCA_003568415.1 Ignavibacteriales bacterium | reverse complement strand
TATCAAGGGGGGACGATGTGATATTATCGCGCAGGGTTTCACCATCCACATATTCCATAACGATGAATTGATTTCCATCAAATTCATCCACATTGTGGATAGTACAGATATGCGGGTGGTTCAACGCGGCGGCGGCTTTGGCTTCGCGGATGAAGCGCTGTTTGTCTTCCTCGGATGCCGTCAGATGTTGCGGCAGAAACTTAAGCGCGACGGTGCGGTCTAATTTATTATCGTGGGCTTTGTAGACGACACCCATACCGCCTTCGCCGAGTTTTTGTATAATGCGATAATGTAATATTATTTGATCAATCATATATGGGTTAATTTACGAATGTATACATTTACTTACAGTCCCATTTTTTTAACTATATCATTAAAACGCGGATCATTTCTCAGTATATCGAACCGATGATCTACCTTAATGAAACACAAATAAAAACCGTGTTCCAGCAAAGCTTTTTCCAGATAGGAAAAGGCAGTGTCATGATCGCCGAGCGCTGCATATACTAACGCAATATCTTCCGGACCGATAAACCGCTGTGTGGATTTCTTTAACAAATCGGATAGAATTCCCCGTGCTTTTTCATGTTCTCCCAATTTGGCATGCATAAAACCCATACCGGCAATATCATACGAGCGCGCCCCGCCGGATAATTCAACGGCTTTCGAGAACGCATCGAGAGCTTCTTTGTACAACCTCAGTCCACTGTATGCCCAACCGAGTTCGCCGTATGTTATGAAGAACCGCGATTCCATTTCAATTGTTTTCTGAAATTGCTCGATAGCTTTTTCATACTGACGATCCCAGAAATAGTACGAACCCAGATCCTTGTTTATAATAAGAGAAAGCGGATCCAGATTAATTGCAGTCTGGATTTCCTTATATGCCTCATCATGACGACCCATCGCCGAAAGATAATATGCGTACAGTTCGTGTGCTTCTTCGTAACTCTGATTCAATGTGATCGCCTTCCGGAATGCCTGTTCTGCCTTTTCGTATTCCAGGTCATAGAAAAATAAAACTGCACCGACAGAAGCGTATGCTTGTGGAAGATTCGGATCCGCCTCCACTGCCTTCAAAGCTGCATCCCGGGCTTTTTCGAATACACTATGCGGACTTTCGAAATCCAATCCGAGCACACTATACGAATTTGCCAGCCCGGCATATCCGGGTGCATACTCCGGATCTATCTTTATCGCCTTTTTAAAATATTCGATGCTTTTGAGTACGTCTTCATAAGTAAACTTTCCCCAGTGATACCGTCCTTTCAGGTAGAGGGTATATGAATCGATATTTTCGGTTTGATGTTTATCTATTTGTGTTTTCTCTCCGGGCAAAAGCTTTATTTTCAATCCTTCGGCGACCCGGTGTGCGATCTCACTCTGAATCGCAAAAACATCCTGCAGTGTCCGGTCGTAACTCTCAGACCAGAGCATTTCTTCGGTGTCCGTATCGATCAATTGAATTGAGATGCGAACATTTTTATCACTCTTCCTCACACTCCCCTCAAGCAAGGAACCTACATTTAATTGTTTCGCGATTTCAACGATACTTTTTGTCGTACCTTTATATTGCATGGAAGTTGTGCGTGCAATGACACGAAGGCCGCCTATTTTTGAGAGCATGGAAATCAATTCTTCGGTCATACCGTCGGAAAAATATTCGTCACGTTCATCTGGACTCATATTCACAATCGGTAACACCGCAATACGTTTAGCCGGAGGTTCGGACACATTGGCATCGTTAACACTCTTTCGCGTCGTTTCCAGGAGATTACGAAAAGCGGAGAGTACCTCATCTGCCGTCCGGTATCTATGATCGATATTTTTTTCGAGTGCCTTTTGTAACACCGACCGGGTTTCAGCATTTACTTGAGAGAGCTGATACGAATTATAATCCGGTTCCTCATTTAAAATCCGGTATGAAACAGCATGTTCATATTCACCGTTAAATGGCAACGTACCGGTGAGCATCTCATAGAGCATGACTCCGAGCGACCAGATATCGGTCCTCTGATCGACAGGTTCGCCGCGAATCTGTTCGGGTGACATATACAGTATCGTTCCGACAGTCGTTCCGGTTTTGGTCAGATTTAAAGAACCTTTGATCTTGGCCAGCCCGAAGTCCATTACTTTGATCCGGTTCTTCGAATCCACCATGATGTTCTCCGGTTTAATATCCCGGTGAACGATGCCTTTTTCGTGTGCTTCGGCGAGGGCTTCGGCGATTTGGAGGGAAAAGTTTATTGCTTGCTCCACGGAAAGACCCCCCTGAACGTCCCCCCTTGCCAAGGGGGGACTATAGGGGGGGCCCGTTTCAAGTCGGGCGCGCAGTGTCACACCATCAATATATTCCATTACAATAAACTGCTGCTTGTCCACCGAAGCTCCGCTTTTTGGAGCGTAGGTGGAACCGTCGTACTCATCGACGGAATGTATAGTACAAATGTGCGGATGGTTCAATGCCGCGGCGGCTTTGGCTTCGCGGATGAAGCGTTGTTTGTCCTCATCGGATATTGTGAGATGCGGCGGTAGAAATTTTAAGGCGACGGTGCGGTCGAGTTTGGTATCGTGGGCCCTATACACTACTCCCATTCCGCCTTCCCCAAGTTTCTCAAGTATTTTATAATGTGAGATGATTTTGCCTATCATCAATAACTCCTTTCACTCGTCCCGACAAAAAACGTCGCCCCGAATTCCTTCGGGGGCAAAACTGCATCCGCTCTCCCGACTGCTGTCGGGATCGCGGGCAGTTTTGGGACTTTGTAGACGACGCCCATTCCGCCTTCGCCCAGTTTCTCTATAATCCGGTAATGCGATATTGTCTGACCGATCATTTATACCTCCAATATTTCGAGTCCCGCCATCCCGATCCCGTTAAGTAACACGGGACAGATAAAAAACGTCGGGACGCAAACGACGTGAAAACGGCGCCTCGAAGAAATTCGGGGGCAAAATTCGATCTACTCTCCCCGAGTTTATCGGGATTATATGATACGAATTGACCGATCACATCCAATGTCCTTTTATTGTATACCTGTCCGTTAGCATACCATTCCGGAATAATGGATTAAAGCCGTACGCTGAAAATATAATTATCGATGGTGAAGCACTCTGTTTGTCGCGTGTCTGTAATGATGCTGACTCCCCGCATCCACCCGGAATCCGGGCTTTGAGGAGGAAAGAAGTAACAATTTAGTCAATTATTTCAAAACACTCAAGCCGTTATCATTTAAATACCAGGTTTATCAACCCGCCGAAATGTGGATCTCCATACAGCAGCTCAAGGTTGGGGTGGTTCGTGCCCCTGGTGTAAGCCTCTGACTGAGATTTACCTCCGGCAGATAATATGATACCAATAACCCGATGGATATCAAGGTCTCCCTCCCTATTCTGGTGATCGTTCTTATTTGTTTCAGACGGTACGTTCGAATTCCCGCAGTAAATCCTGAAATGCCGTAGTAGTTCTAATAGGATCCCATGCCGGATCAATTTTTACTCGTTCTACCGATTGAAAACCGGGTGTTGAAAGCACATCCCGAAGTATCTTCACAGCTTCTTCAGATTGTTGAAGTTTTGCATATATGGTTGCAATATCTGTTTTATATGCTGAGCTGTTCATCATATCATCTAAACCCGATACGAGGGCTATCGCTTTTTTAATTTCTCCGTTCGCCTGTTCAGCTAACCCCAATCCTGCATATGTTCTCCCTAAACTAATTATATATCTCAGGTCATTGTCATATACCGATGACAACTCTATATATTCTGCAAGAGCTTCTTCGTAATGCTGTCGTGCTAGTTCGCGATCACCCAGGTGATCATACGCCAAGCCGAGAATGAATGACGGCAAATAGAGAAACAACTGTCCCCGGTACATATCCAGCGGAACGTCATCCACTGTTTGAATCATCCCTTCAAAATCACTGATAATAAATTGCATTCGAAGCCAATCACCTGGAGACTCATTTTTAAAATGAGAATAATCATTTAAAAAAGTGCGGGTCGACTGGATGTCACCCTTCCATAAAATATCATTGAGAGCGAGAAATATTCGTAATACAACAAAATCCGGTGCAATAGAAAGCGCTCTTTCAAATAAAATTTTTGCTTCTTGATTTCTGCCGGTAATAGTAAATGATTGTGCATTATTAAATAATAGATTTACATTCCTAGGATCGAGTGAGATCGCCTTCGACAGAGTGCGTATGGAATCTTCGAATCTGCCCAACCGGCGTTCCACAAATCCAATTGCAGCGATAATCTCGGCATTGTTCGGCTGAAAGCGGAGTGCCTTATTGAAGTGTTCCAATGCCCTGTCATAATCACGATACCCGTAATAGTAGTAATATCCCATAGCTATATGTGCTTCGGGTAAATCAGGTTGAATCTGAAAAGCCCGCTCCGCATAGCGAAATGCGGCTGCAAGTGTCTGAGGTGATGTGTCATAGCCGAACCACCGCATTAAGCTGTATGTTCTCGACAGCAGCGTATATGCGTGGGCAAATTGCGGATCATACTCTATAGCTTTCCTTAAATGCGTCTCTGCATTTATAAGATAATTTTCCTGCGTACCGGGTTTTGTAAAGTATTCGCGGGCGCGAAGATAATACTCGTAAGCTTCGGTAACGTCGGTAGGTTCTTCAACAAGTTGCCTTTTCTCTACATCGGTAAGCCGTGCCTCCAGAGCATTTGCTATCTCGATCGCTATCTCACTCTGGATAGCGAAGATATCCGTAAGATCACGATCAAATGTATCAGCCCAGAGCGTGCGGTTTGTATGCACATCAGTCAGCGTAACTGCAACCCTGACCCGATCGGCAACACGGCGTACGCTACCTTCAAGAATTGACTGAACACCGAGATCACTGCTGATCCGCTGAATGTTACGCTGCCCTGCGGGATACCCTAAAACAGAACTCCTTGCGATGACCTGGAGATCACCGATACGCGAAAGTTGAATAATAATATCCTCGTGCATACCGGCTGCAAAATAAGAATCGTCGGGATCGGGACTAAGGTTTTCGAGCGGTAATACAGCTACGGAGCGAACAATTTCCGAAACCGGCGATTGTTTGGGAAACAATAAAAATATACCTATTAACAATGCAAACATTACCGGGATTCCGTACATCCAGACATTCATCGGTTTCCGGCGTGTAACGTTCTTAACAGGCATACTCTTCTGTATAGAACCCGGGGCAGATATCTTTTTATGGATTCCCGAAGATACATCTTTTTCAATCTTCTTCAGATCGACAAGTATATCATCCGTGTGTTGATATCTCTCCGATTGATTTTTCTCAAGACACTTTTGTACGATCCTTTCAAGCGCCATCGGAATTCCGCTCCGCAATGCCGTTACCGGTTCGGCTTCTTCATTTATAATAGAATATACCAGCGCACTTTCATATTCACTTTTAAATGGAAGTTGGCCGGTAATCATTTCATACATCACAACACCCATTGACCAGATATCCGTCCTTTGGTCTACATGGTTACCTTGCGCCTGTTCCGGAGACATGAACAGTGCGGTTCCGAGTGTCGTCCCGCTCTTCGTAAGGGAAATTTGGGTTGGACCTTTTGCAAGTCCGAAATCGATAATTTTAATTTGTTGGTCGGTAGTGATAAATATGTTTGCCGGTTTCAGATCACGGTGTATAATACCTTTCTCGTGAGCTTTACGCAGGCCCTCAGCAATTTGAATAGAATGGTGTAGTATATCATTGAGTGGAAGCGGCCCCTGTTCAATTTTATCTTTGAGCGACATACCTTCATAGTACGCCATTACAATGAAAATTTGGCCATCATCCAGCTCTTCGATCGAGTGAATAGTACATATATTAGTATGCTCAAGTGCCGAGGCGGCTCTTGCTTCATAGAGAAAACGTTGCTTTTCCCTGTCATCTGAACCGGTATGAGACGGTAAAAACTTCAACGCAACGGTGCGGTCCAATTTGATATCATGCGCTTTATATACTACACCCATTCCCCCTTCACCCAGTTTTTCTAAAATGCGATAATGTGAAATGGTTTGCCCGATCATCATTTACCTTTCTTGCATAATAATTCTTTCAATCTCCCCGTAGTGAAAAACGAACGGGGACTGTTACTCTCACCCTTCGCGGCTGCCCGCGCTGTTTGCCCG
>PWXV01000024.1 GCA_003568415.1 Ignavibacteriales bacterium | reverse complement strand
TCGTTGATGATAATGTCACGATTGGTGAAGGAGCTAAAATCTGGCATTTCTCTCACATACAGACCGGAGCAAAGATAGGGAAAAAATGTATTCTTGGTCAGAATGTTAATGTCGGGACTGACGTTACGATCGGTAACAACGTGAAGATCCAGAATAATGTTTCTGTATATACCGGTGTCACAATTGAAGATGACGTATTTCTCGGTCCGAGTTGCGTGCTTACCAATGTAACAAATCCCCGTTCTCAAGTTGTAAGACGCGATCTATACGAAAAAACACTTATCAGAAGGGGTGCTACCGTTGGTGCAAATGCGACCATTGTATGCGGTATAGTGCTCGGGAGATACTGTTTTATCGGTGCGGGTGCCGTTGTCACAAAGAATGTTCCTGACTATGCACTTATGCTGGGTAATCCGGCACGGCAGAAAGGATGGATGAGCAGGCACGGTCATCCGTTACGCGAACCGGATGAAAATGGCATTATGATTTGCCCTGAATCGGGTTTCCGGTATAAACTCATCGATGATACCCGGCTCGAATGCCTTGATCTCGGTGAGGATGAATCGCTGCCCGACCATATCGCAAGAGGCGAGAAGAGTTATCGTGAGTTTAAATAATGAGACCTGTTTAATGGACGAATTCTGAGATCGTAATTATCAATGTCAAGAAAAACCGAAATACTTCTTATCCTATTTTTCGATTTCATCGCCATTAATGCGGCATGGTTTCTGCATTATTACTTCCGCGTTGAGTCGGGAATGATACCCTATACACTCAGACCGGATTTCTTCCTCCCGATGCTGGTGATATGCATGTTCTGGTTTCTCGTATTGTGGTTTTTCGGCTTATACCGGCCCTGGTACGCTAAATCCCGTGTCGACGAATTGTCCAATATCGTAAAGGCTATTAGCGTTGGTGCCGTTCTGTTGTTTTTTATAATTTTCCTTGATGATGAAGCACGCGGCGGTGCGCAGGTGAGTTCGCGCCTCTTGATTGTCGGATATTGGTTTACACTGATCGTTTTTGTCGGAGGCGGGCGGATGGTTGTGCGAACAATACAGCATAAATTGCTTGAAAAGGGTATAGGGCACCGGCGCACGATCATTGTCGGCGATACCAAACGGGCTCGTGAATTACTTGACCTCGTAAGGAAACATCCTGCGTTGGGATATACAGTTATTGGTCTGGTCACACAGAGAAACAATTCAAACGGTAACGGGGATGATGAGGTACCTGTGCTGGGTACCTTTACAAAATTACCGAAGATAATACGTGAATACAATGTACAGGAAGTGCTCATCGCTCTCGAGGGGAAACACCAGGAAAAAAGTATATCGCTCATCGACTCCTGTAATGGTCTACCGGTTGGCATAAAGATCATGCCGGATATGTATCATATTGTAGGCGGTCAGGTTCGCACCAATCAGATCTATGGTGTCCCGCTGATCGAGGTGATGCCGCAGATAATGCAGCCATGGGAAGAAAGTCTTAAGAGAACTATAGATATCATCGTATCATCGATAATTTTGATCGTTGGCATGCCGCTCTGGCTTCTTGTAGCGCTTGCGATAAAACTGAATTCACCCGGACCGGTTTTATATAAACAGGAGCGTATCGGGAAAGATGGAAAGATATTCAATATTTATAAGTTCAGATCGATGCGTGCCGATGCCGAAAAAATGTCCGGTCCGATGTGGGCGGGGAAAAACGATCCCCGCATTACGACGGTCGGAGCGATACTCCGGAAACTGCATCTTGATGAGATTCCGCAGTTTATAAACGTCTTGAACGGTTCGATGAGCCTCATCGGACCACGCCCAGAACGGCCGTTTTTCGTCGAGCAGTTTAATAAACAAATTCCGCTCTACTCACGACGCCACGCCGTCCGGCCGGGCATATCCGGCTGGGCACAGGTCAAACACAAATACGATGAAACACTCGAAGACGTGAAGACGAAATTACAATACGATCTGTATTATATAGAAAATATGTCCATCCGGATGGATCTGAAGATTCTTCTGATGACTGTATACAGAGTGTTGTTGGGGCGCGGGCATTGAGAAGGATATTGATGATCAAAGCTCGGAGGTTGGCTGGTAGGTGCCACGCCTGCGGCGTGGTTCCCCTCTAATATGGTTGTGTAAAAAGAGCGAATTTATGTAAGAGCCAGAGAATGAAGTATGAACTAAATTTTAAAAAATAAACAAAAAACAGGAAACCCGAAACATGAAACTACAGATGGTCGATCTTCTCACTCAATACGATTCTATAAAAAATGAAATTGATACCGCAGTGCTGGATGTAATACGCTCTGGACAATATATACTCGGTAAAGAAGTAAAAGAACTTGAAGAAAATATAGCAAAGTACCTGGGGTCTGAGTATGCTGTCGGATGTGCATCCGGTACCGATGCATTGCAGATCGCTATGATGGCACTGAATATCGGTCCCGGCGATGAAGTGATAACAACGGCATTTACCTTTGTCGCCACAGCCGAAACAATCGCTCTGCTCGGTGCGAAACCGGTCTATGTTGATATCCGCGAAACCGATTACAATATCGATCCCTCGAAGATCGAGTCGGCAATAACCGATAAAACTAAAGCGATTATCCCGGTCCATTTATATGGCCATCCTGCACCGATGGATGAAATAATGGAGATTGCAAAAAAACACAATATAGCAGTGATTGAGGATACTGCACAGGCGATCGGAGCGGAGTATAACGGCACGAAAGTCGGGACGTTCGGTCCCTTCGGATGCATTAGTTTTTTCCCCAGTAAAAATCTCGGGGCTTTCGGTGATGGTGGTATGATAACAACTGATGACGAGACGCTTGCAAGAAAAGCACGGATGATCACAAACCATGGTTCAAGTGAGCGGTATAAACATTCGGAAATAGGTGTCAACAGCCGGCTCGATACTATTCAGGCGGCTATATTGCTTGTTAAATTAAAATATCTGGATACCTGGAATGACAATCGCAGACAAGCCGCATCCCGTTATTCGGATTTACTTAAGGGTTTACCGGTTACAACGCCGGGAGAATTACGCGGCAGCTATCATATTTATCACCAATATACACTTCGTTGTGAGCAAAGAGATGCGTTAAGTAACCACCTCAAAGAAAAGAACATCCCGCATGCAATATATTATCCGATACCGCTTCACCTGCAGGAAGCCTATACCTATCTCGGGTATTCAAAGGGCGATTTACCGGTTACCGAAAAACTCACAGATGAAGTACTTTCACTACCCATGCACTCTGAACTTACGGGTGAACAGCAACAGTTTATTACAAATACTATAACAGAATTTTACAACGGTACGAATTAAAAATCACATTATGCATTAATTACAGATACGATTTATGGAACGAATCCTCGTTATAATTCCAACATATAATGAAGCAGACAATGTACGTGAATTGGTGGCAGAAATTCATGCCGTTAACGAAACCATACATATTCTTGTCGTTGACGATAACTCACCCGATAAAACGTGGGAACTTGTAGAGGAAATGAAAGCTGAGGATTCGAGAATACATCTTATCCGGCGTGAAGGAAAACTCGGTCTGGGTACGGCATACGTTGCGGGATTTAAATTTGCAATTGAAAACGGTTATGACTTTATCTTTCAAATGGATGCGGATTTTTCGCATAACCCGAAGAGTATACCAAAATTTTTAGAAGCAATTAAAGATAAAGATCTTGTTATCGGCTCGCGTTACAAAAATGGTGTCCGTGTCGTAAACTGGCCGATTAAGCGGCTTATCCTTAGTTTTATGGCGAATGTATATACACGGGTCATAACGGGTATGCCGGTGGCAGATGCCACGGGAGGATATAAATGTTTCCGGAAGGAAGTTCTCGTAGAACTCGATCTTGATAAAATACGATCAAACGGATATGCTTTTCAGATAGAAATGAATTTTAAAACATACAAGAAGGGGTTTCGTCTGGCTGAAATTCCCATCATCTTTGAAGACAGACGTGTCGGGATATCGAAGATGTCGAAGCGTATTATAATAGAAGCAATATTTACCGTGTGGAGCTTACGACTGCGTAGTATATTGGGGATGCTCTGAATATGCGATGTTCGGTTATCATAGTAAACTATAATGTCAAGGATTTTCTTGCACAGGCATTACGAACAATCCGGAAGAGTTTCGATTATGCACAACAGAATCGTCCCGGTTTAGAATCAGAAATATTTGTTGTCGATAATGCTTCGGAAGACGGCAGCGTCGAGATGGTACAGGCACAATTTCCCGAAGTAGTCACGATAGCTAATAAGCAAAATGTCGGATTTGCACGTGCTAATAATGTTGCCATTGCCCGTTCAACGGGAGAGTATATCCTATTAATTAATCCGGATACACTGGTACAGGAAGATACTATAGATGTAATGCTGACCGCTTTTGAAAACAACCCGTCAATCGGTATGGCGGGTTGCAAGATACTCAATCCCGACGGTACTCTGCAGCTTGCGTGTCGCCGCGGTTTCCCCACTCCGTGGGTCGCGTTTACAAAAATTTCGGGTTTGAGTGCACTGTTTCCCAAAACAAAACTTTTCGGCAGATATAATGTGACCTACCGCGATCCCGATCATAGCTATGAGGTGGATGCAATCAGCGGTTCATTTATGATGATCAGACGTTCCGTGTATGAACAGATCGGAGGATTGGATGAAACATTTTTTATGTACGGCGAGGATCTCGATTGGTGCTACCGTATTCAACAATCCGGCTGGAAAATTTATTATATAGCCGACACCCAGATAATCCATTACAAAGGTGAAAGTACAAGGCGCAGCAATATTGATGAAATACGTACTTTCTATAAAGCAATGTCGCTTTTTGTGGAGAAGAACATCTCACAGTCACCTATTATTAAAGGGTTACTGAACGGGACGATATGGATCCGTGCACTGTTTGCGTGGGCAGGAAGATCTGTTCAGGGTGTTGTGCCGGCACTGATTGATTTTCTTTTATTAAATATTGCTCTTGTGTTGGCAGAATATATCTGGCTTGGACATATCTTGCATTTCCCGGGATATGCGTATCCTGCTATTGTAATCGTACCACCGCTGATCCTTATTGGTATTATAAGCTTTACCGGCGGATATTCCAAACATAGATTGTCGGTATCCCGTTCTATTGTTGCTGTTATAATTACATTTATACTTATATCGGCCATTACTTTCTTTGCGAAGGATTTTGCCTTCAGCAGAATGGTGGTGATATTATTCGGGGCTTTTTCATTGTTACTCATTCCGGGTTGGCGGCTGGTTGTCCGTTTATTCGGTCGTGTTCCGGGATTGGGTGGTTTGTTTAAGTTATCCCCGAAACGGACACTGATTGTCGGAATTAATCCGTTTACCCCAGAGATCATTAAGAAATTACGGAAACGAATACAGGATAGCTACCAGATTGTTGGTATTATCGATGTGTCACGGCGGCGTATCGGCGAAGAAGTAAGCGGGATACCGGTTATTGGCAGTATTACCAATATCGACAAGGTTGTTCAGGAGTATCATATCAGCGATGTTATTTTTGCCCCTGATACATTGAGCTACGGAGAAATACTATCAGTTATCTCACAAAGCAATGATAGATCGGTAAATTATAAATTAATCCCGACCGATATGGAGGTTGTAATCGGTAAGGGTACTATCGATCAGCTCGATGAAGTACCTTTAATCGAGATCGAATACCGCATTAACCGGCCATTTAACCGCTTTATCAAACGAAGTGTGGATATCGGGCTGGGAACAATACTTTTGATATCCATTTATCCTTTTCGTACCTTATTATTCAGGCGAAAAAACAGGGATGGCAAACACTGGAGTGATGCTATACCTGAAATCGTCACCGGGGCGATGAGTTTGGTCGGCCCGCCGGTGGATACGATTGGTGATAACGGTGCTTTTCTCGGTAAACCCGGTCTCACCGGCTTGGTGCAGATGCAGCGGACCGGCGAACTTGATGCAAATGATATATATAATTACAATGTATATTATGCGAAAAATCAATCATTCTTTATGGATGTTGAGATTTTGCTGAAAAATTTTATTATACAGTTGACTACGAATAAATCATAGGACAGATTGATGGCAAAAACAGTGCTTGATTTTGAAAAACCGGTTTTCGACCTTGAACAAAAAATTCAGGAGATGCGAAAGTATGAAGGCAATGTCGATATATCCGGTGAAATTAACAGGTTAGAAAAGAAAGTCCACCAATTGCGGGAATCCGTTTATTCAAACTTAACACGGTGGCAGCGCGTACAGCTTGCACGACATCCGGAAAGACCGTATACTCTGGATTACATCGAGCGCATAATGGATGACTTTGTTGAGCTTCACGGTGACCGCAAATACGGCGATGATAAAGCTATTGTAGGCGGGTTTGCGATCCTGGACGGGAAATCTGTTATGGTTATCGGTCAACAAAAGGGGAGAGACACGAAATCCAATGTGTACCGGAACTTCGGTATGATGAACCCCGAAGGATACCGCAAAGCACTCCGGATGATGAAACTTGCCGAAAAATTCAAGCGACCTATAATTACTATGCTCGATACACCCGGTGCTTTCCCGGGGATTGAAGCCGAAGAACGGGGACAGGCAGAGGCAATAGCCCGGAATCTTTTTGAAATGTCAAAATTAAAAGTGCCGGTTGTAGTGGTTATCATCGGCGAAGGTGCCTCGGGTGGCGCACTCGGTATTGGTGTGGGTGATCGTATACTTATGATGGAGAATGCATGGTACTCGGTTATATCACCGGAATCCTGTTCAAGCATTCTCTGGCGGTCGTGGGACTATAAAGAACAGGCCGCTGAGGCACTGCGTTTAACAGCCCCTGACCTGGTTGAACAAAAAATAGTCGACCGTATCATTAAAGAACCGCTCGGGGGTGCGCATCGAAATCCCCAAGAGGCAGCTATGATTTTAAAAGATGTACTGATTGAGGAACTGAAATTATTGTCAAAATTAAAACCCGAAAAACTGGTTGAGCGCCGTATCAATAAATTTGTGCAGATGAACGGATGATTAAATGTACTTCTGAAATCCGTGTCCGCTATGCCGATACCGATCAGATGCGGATCGTTCATCACGCGAAATTTTTCGAATATTTTGAGATCGCACGTAGTGATTTGCTTCGTTCAATCGGTATGGGATATGGTGATGTTGAGAAGAACGGATTCTATCTTCCGGTTATTGAAGCACAGGCCCGGTATAAATCACCGGCATATTACGATGAGCTGATCACCGTGAAAACGATTATCCGGGAAAGGCCGTCGGTGAAGATGAAAATTGAGTACGAAGCAAAACGGAACGATCTTCTGCTTGCAACCGGTTATACTGTACACGGCTTTATCGATGGCAAAACGGGACGGCCGGTCCGGTCACCTGAGTTTTTTGATGAACTTGTAGCACATTTTTATGAGAAATGAAATGGGAGTTTTGTTTTTACCGATTAGAATTTATGCAGAATCATTTGATGACAAAATAAATAGGTTATAACTATGCTTAAAAAAGAACTTCTCGATATATTGTGTTGCCCGAAATGTCACGGCGACCTTGATTACGATTCTCAAAAAAACACGCTGACCTGCAAAGGGTGCGGGAAAGTATACGAAGTAAAAGATGATATACCAATAATGCTGGTTGAAGATGACAATGATTCACGAACTACATGAAAGTACCATATCCCGTTTAATCGAGCAATCGCTTTTTGAAGATCTCGGTTTCGGTGATATAACAACCGAAAGCATTATTCCTGAAGATCATCTTTCAACAGCTCATATACTTATAAACAATGAGGGTGTGGTTGCCGGTCTTGAAGTAGCAGAACTGGTTTACCGGTACATCGATATGCAAATCTCGTTTTCTCATCTGGCAGGAGAGGGAGACCGGGTTAAAACCGGGCAAACAATTGCACATATTCACGGCCCCGTGCGGGGTATGCTGCAAGGCAAACAGACGGTAGTTAATTTTCTAATGCGTATGAGCGGCATTGCTACCCTCACGCGGCTGTATGTCGATGCGGTGCAGGGAACGGAAACTAGTATTACCGGTACAAGATATACGATACCGACGCTGCGAATGATTGATCATTTTGCCGTTAAAGCAGGGGGAGGAATGATACGTTCTTTCGGCACCGACGAGGAGATCTTTATTTCATCCGAACATGTAGATGCAATCGGTAGTATTCGCAATGCGCTTGAAAAAGCACTTGCGTACAGAGAGCAATATAATAATAATAAATCTGTGAGTGTTGAAGTCAGAACGTTTGACGAATTGCGTGATATACTTCCGTATGCCGACCGTCTGGAACGAATAAGTCTGTTCGGATTTCCTGCGGCAGTGATACCGCAGGCGGTTGATGCGATCGGAGATAGAACAAAAATTGAAGTTGCGGGTAACATTACACCAAAGAATGCGTACGAAATAGCAAACAGCGGTGTCCAGTATATACGAGTGCCGGAGTTAACACACTCCCCACAAACTATAACCTTTACATTCCGAGTTTCTATTTAGCTGACCCTTGCAGCATGCTTGATCGAATAAAACGCCTCGGCGCAGAAACGATTGTCTATGGAATTATGACCGTGACGGGGCGTTTTCTAACTTTCCTTCTTGTTCCTTTTTACACCAATTACCTTGAACCGGGTGAATATGGTATTGTTGCCTATCTGTTTTCACTCATCGCATTTCTCACGATCTTTTTCAGTTATGGAATGGAGTCGGCATATTTCAAATACGCATCGACCGGTGAGATCGGTACTAAAAAACAGAATTTCTCAACTCCGTTTTTTTCATTGGTTATTACATCGATATTGTTTTCTTCGCTGTTATCGCTGTTGAGTGCCGATGTTACAGCAATTGCCGGGTTTGGTGAAACGAGCCGCCAGTTGATCATAATGGCCGCATGGATATTATGTTTTGATACGATCGCACTTGTGCCGTTTGCTGCTTTGCGTTTGCAGCACCGGGCCGGAATGTTTGCCGTAGTGAAGCTTATAAATATTATAATTAATGTTACTCTAAACGTTATTTTTATTGCCGTATTCGGATTTGGCGTTGAAGGAGTATTTCTTGCCGGTTTAATTGCCTCGGCATCTACGTTGCTTATTCTCATTCCATTATCCTGGCGATTGCTCGCTCTGACATTTTCAATGGATCTATGGAAACAACTGCTTAAGTTCGGTATCCCCTATGTCCCTGCAGGTGTTGCCACAATTGCATTGCAGGTAATTGACCGCCCCATCTTGCGGATGCTCACTGACGATGCGACCGTCGGGATATATCAGGCAAACTACCGGCTTGGTATAGTGATAATGTTAATGGTGACCACATTTGATTATGCATACCGGCCTTTTTTCCTGAACAATGCACGACAGCCCGATGCCAAGGAGATGTTTGCCCGAATTGCAACTTATTTTTATGGTCTAATGTTATTTATCTGGATAGTAGTTACCGTGTTTATACACGATATTGTTAGTATACGGGTAGGCGATAGCTTTCTTATTCATCCCGATTACTGGGAAGGGCTGTCGATCATTCCGGTGGTAATGATAGCGTATGTGTTTACCGGCTGGGTGACATTACTGATGCCGGGAATATTCATCGAGAAAAAAACACAGTATTTACCGTTAATTACCGGTGTCGCTGCCGCTGCCAATATTATAACGAATTTTATGCTGATTCCCGTATACGGGATAATGGGTGCTGCGCTGGCAACGCTTGTAAGTTTTGCTGTTAATGCATCCGGGATGTATTGGGTTTCGCAGAAATTTTACCCGATATCATACGAAGTAAGGCGCCTGATAATTATATCGGTACTATTTTTGGCTTGCGGTGGTATTGCCTATTATCTTTTGTTTTTTGCCGGGACCGAAATCGGATTTTTACTAAAATTGATTATTATTGGTACATTTCCTATACTATTAATTATCAGTGGGTTTATGAAGAGAGACGAAGTACATTATATTACAACTCTGGCAGGGAAATTGAAGGGAGGGCGTAAAAAATGGCAATAATAATTATTATTTTATCAATGTTTTATTTGGGGGTCCCCGATCAAGGAGTGCATGAAAAAGTTATGGGGTATACCAACGATTCGAATATTCAGCAGGATACAGTTATTATCAGCGGACGCATTTTTGTAAGCGGTCACGAGCCGTTTACGGTACTTGCACTGGAACAGGATGATGGCACGGCAGTGACACTCAGCGCTGCGGATTCTTTATATAAAGAACTCTGGTCACATCAAAACCAGATAGTGAAATGCAAGGGGAAGTTTATTCCGGATACACTTCATGAACAATCTTTTTATGTGATTGAGTATAAAAAAGTAGAATGAGTACTGAAGCGATATTACATTCCAGGGTTATCAACGTTATTGGCTTTCCTATGGATCTGGGCGCTGACCGCCGTGGTGTGGACATGGGACCATCTGCAATGCGTATTGCGGGGCTTGAAGACCGTCTTCGCAGACTCGGCTATGAGGTTATCGATGAAGGCGATATACATATTCTTATTATGGAAAGTCAGAAAGTTATCAACCCAAAACTGAAGTATCTTGATGAGATACTTAAAACCGCAGAAATACTTGCAGGATCCGTCGAAAAAACACTCGAACAAGGAGATTTTCCGCTCTGTCTCGGCGGAGATCATTCTATGGCAATAGGAAGCATTGCAGGTATCTCATCGTATTGTCGAAAAAAGGAACATGAACTCGGTATTATCTGGATCGATTCACACGCAGATATGAATACCGATGAAACGACACCATCAGGAAATATACACGGGATGCCGCTGGCCGTTGCTCTGGGCATTGGTAATAAAGATTTGACACATTTCTATGGCTTTTGTCCGAAAGTAAAGCCCGAAAATGTTGTCATCATCGGTGCACGGAGTATCGATACGGAAGAAAGGGAGATCGTGCAGGACTCGGGCGTTATTGTTTATACGATGACTGATATCGACCGGCAGGGGATTCTTTCTATTATAAACAAATCTTTAAAACATTTTCAAAAGAATGTTCAGCATATTCATGTAAGTTTCGATTTAGATAGTCTTGAACCAGGCATTGCGCCGGGTGTCGGCACACCGGTGCGGGGCGGTCTGAACTACCGTGAAGCACATTCAATGATGGAAGCAGTTGCAGATTGCGGATGTATGTCATCATTTGAAATTACCGAGGTAAATCCGATCCTTGATGAAAGAAATAAAAGCGCGGAGCTTGCAGTTGAACTTATTGCTTCCGCTATGGGGCAGAAAATTTTATAGAGGAGTGTTATATGCGTAATGGGGTTATTCTTGTAATCTTATGCTTATTGTCCGGCGTACTTTTTGCACAACAAGCGCACTATATAGGAAGTCCGTATCATCATGAGTATGATGACCTCTATCCTGTTCACGTTACCGACATTATTAATACGAGTGAGTTTATTGAACGGGCTATAGCAGAAACACAGCGCAGAAATCCTGCTTTATACCGGCGCATGCTTGAGAAACAAGCCGAACCGCTTGAGGAAGAACCGTATGAACTGGGTGATGAGCGGAGCTTTTATGTTTTAAAATTTACCGATAGATCGGGAGGACAATATACCGAAGGATGGTTCGATGAAGTTGATGCGAGATTAAAAGCTATCGGTGAAAAATCACATATATGGGTATCAATTGAGGAGCTTGATAATGAACATGTTACTCAAACCGAAGTCGATGCAATTCTCAATGCTCTCGAAGTCAGTACACCTTCTGCGTCGCGGGATCCGGATAATGGGATATTCGAATTGGTAGAAGAATATTTCGGCTCACCACCGAATGTCGGTCCTGGAGGAAAAGGTACCGGCCCGGGAAGAACAAACGTTCTGCTTACCGATATACACGACGGCTGGGACCCTGATGAGGGAGGTGGCTTTATTGCAGGTTTCTTTTTCACATTGGATCAAAATACTACCCATTCATTCAGCAATAAAAGTGATATTATATACATAGATACTTATCCGGGTATATATAATCCTATTCGGGAGGCACGCAACCCCGAACGCCCGCTCAGTACCGTTGCTCACGAGTTTCAACATCTTGTGTTCCATAATTATAGAGGTACCCACGGTGATGAAACCTGGCTTAATGAGGGTCTCTCCGAGTTCTCCGAGTGGTTCTGTGGATTCGGACTCAGGAGTCCTGCCCGCTATTTTTCGAACACAAACCGGGCTATGAATTATTGGGGTGAGACCACCTCAGAGGATGTATTGCAGGATTATTCACGTGTTGCATTGTGGACCCTATATTTATGGGAACAACTCGGTGATGATATGATCCGGAATCTTGTTCAATTACCGACTATATATGGACGGGGCATACAGATTGTAAATCAGGCCGCTGAGGTTGTTGGCTCCTCCTGGAGATTTCCCGAGCTGTTTCAACATTTCAACCTAGCAAATTATATCCAGGATCGTGAGATTGATGCGAAGTATGGATATACTTATGAAATATCCGGCAGACCGAATCCCAGGGGATATCATAATGATCCAAGTAATGTCAACAGAAGCGGAATCGAAATGCCGGCATACTCTTCATATTTTATCGAATATACACTAGGAGATAGTTTAGAAATAAAATTTGATTCGTCCGCCGACCTTACAATAAAAGCAATTGAGATTGGTCGGGATGAGCTGAATGTAGTTCAGGTATATCCGGGAGAGCATTATATCCAGTATGATTACGGCGATGTTTACCGGACGATAATGTTTGCAGTTATAAATCAAACATCATCGACCGCAAATTTTAGTTATTCTTCTTCAGGCGGACTCCGGTATTATGTTGATGAATATAAATTCGATGATGCTCAACCTAAACAGATTAGACCCGGAGGTGCGAATTTTCTCGGATTACCCGGAACTGAAGAATATGTCGGTTCGGGATGGGCTGTTAAATTCGAACCTGAATTTCCGGAAAATCAGTTATTAACAGCACGCATATATGCGGCATTTGAACAGGAATTCCAGGGGAGTGATGTACCGGAAGATACTCCTAAATCATTTCTCTTTCACGTATGGGGTGATAATAACGGTATGCCCGGCAATGATCTCATAGAACCGTTTACCGTTGAAACCTCGCGGGCTAATTTTCCGGGAGATTTTATGGATGTCGAATTGTTCGATTATAGCGAAGAATTATCCGATATTCAGGGTCCGGTTTATATAGGTTTTACACACGATGATCAATATACGGTTAATGTTGGTATGACAGACTTGCTTCCCGATGAGAACCGGACATTCGCATTCTTTGGACCAAACCATTCGAGCACTCCCAATCAGTGGGCACAAATGTTTGATTTAAATGTAACGGCAGACGGCCAGCAAATTTCACTCAATGGATGGAATATGATGATGCGGGCGGTATTTGCAGTTTATGATCCGGACCGGGTGATTGAAGAAATTCCAGACGACTATGTACTCGAGCAGAATTATCCGAATCCATTCAATCAAGAAACCACTATTCTATTCGGACTTCCGCGAGATTCACATGTGAAAATAGAAATTTATGATGTTCTTGGCCGTAGCGTTAAAACACTGGTAAATGATTTTAAAACCGAAGGCCCTCATGCTGTCACGTGGGATGCTACCGACCGGCAAGGCAGAGTTGTTAGTTCGGGAATTTATTATTACCGGTTAACCGGCGGAGATTCTGTTGTGACGAGGAAGCTGGTATTTTTGCGCTAAGAAAAATATAAAACACAGGGGCGATATATGAGTCGCCCCTGTGAGTGTATAAAGACGATTTATCCTGCCTCATATTTATATTTCTTTGAGAACCGTGCCGTTCCCATATACAATACCGGCACGAGAAGCAATATAACCACCGTTGAGAAGATCATACCGCCGATTACCGCCCGTGCAAGCGGCGCCCATATTTCACTTCCTTCACCCATACCGATTGCCAGCGGTAACATTGCAAATATAGTTGTAAATGCCGTCATTAAAACAGGACGCAGCCGTACCTTGCCTGCTTCAGTTACTGCATCCAACAAATTGAGTCCCTTATCGCGTAACTGATTAATAAAGTCAACAAGAACAATACCATTGTTGACTACAATACCAACCAATATGACCATTCCCATAAGTGCCGTTACGCTTACCGTAGTACCGGTAATGAGCAGCATCCACAATACACCGATCATTGCAAGAGGTATTGATACTATGATAAGAAATGGATGCAGAAATGATTCGAAGTTAGCAGCCATAACCATATAGACAAGGACAGTGGCAACGAGAAAAGCAATTGTCAGGTAGAAGAACGACTCCTGCATATCCTCGGCAACTCCGCCGATCTCATATCGCATATCGGCAGGCATTTCAACGTTTTGCATTTTATCGTGGATATCGCTGATAACACTTCCAAGGTCCCGTCCGCTCACCGAAAGGGCAATCGACGCCAATCGCTGCTGATCTTCACGTTGAATGCTGAAAGGAGCGATATCCCGTCGTATCTCGGCAATAGCTTTTATGGGAATATGAGTATTTGGTGCAATGGTTATGAGCAGGTTTTCAAGAATTTCAATCCGCTGTCTGAATTCTCTCGGCAAACGAACGACAACATCATAATCTTCGCCTTCTTCGTTGTAGAACGTTGCAACTGCCCCCTGAATACTGCTATAGACAACATCGGAAACTGCAATAGTACGTAGTCCGTAGCGGGATAAGCGTTCACGATCAATATCAACGTGTAATTCAGGGAGTCCGCCCTCGAGAGGATAACGAATATCTACCACGCCGGGAATCTCGCGGATTTTTTCCATTGCATCTTCACTGACCGATCGCAGGTCATCTAATTCGTAGCCGAAGATCTTAACCTCAACATCTTCACCCATACCTGCCATACCTTCATCCTGGAAATAAAATTCCTGAATACCGGGAATAGTTTCAACATATCTTCTGATTTGATCCTCAACTTCAAATTGAGTCCGGTCGCGATTACGACGACTGACCAATTCGAGGCGTATACCTGCAGAGTGACTGCCCCTGCCCTGCATTTGTGCAAGAGGGCCTCCCGCTACACCGACAGTTGAATTTACAATCTCCTTCTCAGGTATATTATCAACTATATATTGTTCAATCTGGCGAACAATTTCGTCGGTGACGTGGAGGGCTGTTCCTTCAGGTGTTTCAATGTTGAAGCTGATAGAGCCGGTATCGGTATCCGGGAAGAAATCAGTACCGATAATCCCGAGTATTCCCATAGAAATGATAAATAAAATAACCGCAGCGCCAATTGTGAGTTTTTTGTGTCCCAATGCCCAGCGCAGAGATTTTTCGTATTTGGATCGCAGCCACTCAAACCATATAGTCACACGTTGTGCGATTTTCGAGGGTCCGCCGGAAGAAGAGTTCAACCCTTGTGTTCCGTTCATCTTAAGAAATCGCGATGACAGTAGCGGAATAAGTGTCAGTGCAACCAATAACGCAATGGCAATGGAGAAACTAATGGTTACAACCATATCACCAAAAAGCTCACCGGCAATGCCCGGAACGAATAAGACCGGAATGAACACTGCAAGGGTGGTAAGTGCTGATGCTGTGATTGCCTTTGATACCTGTGTTGATCCATCGATTGCCGAATTGATTCTGTCACCGCCTTCCTCGCGTAATCGATAAATATTTTCAAGGACGACGATCGAGTTATCGACAATCAGTCCCACTGCCAGGGCAAGACCGGCAAGTGATATAATATTGAGTGTGAGATCTGCAATATACATCACAAAAAATGTGGCGATTATTGCAATAGGGATTGAAACCATTACAATTGCCGACGATCTGAAGTTATGAGTAAAGAATAATAATACAATCCCGACGAGAAAAAATGCAATAAGGGCTGTATTGCGTAGTGTGAAAATTGATTGATTAATAAATTCCGCCTGGTTAAAGATCTCAACAAATTGAATATCCTCACCGATAGCTTGTGCAATATTTGGAAGCTCGCGTTGCACCTGTCGTACGGTCTGAACTGTGTTTGCATCTGCCTGCTTTTGAATTACAAGCACTACAGACGGAGATTGATCGATGCGTGATAATCCTCTCGCTTCTTCATACCAATCCCGCACTGTTGCCACATTTCTCAGATAGATCGGCTCGCCTTCGCGATGTCCGACAACGGTATTTTCAATCTGGTCGACGGAAGTGTATGTACTCAGCGTTCGAACGGTAAATTCGGTATCGGTTTGTGTCAGATAGCCGCCGGGTTGTCTGACATTGTCCATTCTCAGTGCCTGTATAATCTCGCTTACGGATAGACCTTTTGCCGATAATGCATATGGATCAAAATGAACCTGAACTTGGCGGTCGAGACCGCCTCCGGTATATGCTAATCCCACTCCCGGGATACGTTCAACCCGTGGTTCAATCTGCCGTTCGGATATCTCCCGCAGATCGATAAGACTTGCCGTAGAAGAGGTAATACCAAGTACAAGCACGGGGAAAAACGACGGATCCATTGCTATTGTCATCGGTTCGGTTGCATCGTCGGGTAGTGCCTCCCGGATGAGATCGAGCCGTTTGATTATATCTATTTCGGCCTTGTCGATATCCGATCCCCAGGAAAACTCGACAATGACGACCGAAGTACCGAACATCGATTGTGATGAGACTGTCTGAACGTCCTCCACACCGATCATAACTTCTTCTATCGGCCGGGTTATGAGGTTTTCAATATCCTCCGGAGCAACTCCGGTATAACTTGTCATAATAATCACGATCGGGAAATCAATATCCGGTAACAGGTCTGTTTGAAGTTGCGTTAATGAAAACAGACCGAAACCTATTACAATGAGAAAGATCATTGTAAATGTTACCCCGCGACGTACTGCAGATGATGAAATATTCATCGCACTCCACCTCCAAAGGTAAATTCAACCTCATTTGCAATAGTAATACGAGATCCGTCGGTAAGATTCTGTTGTCCGCGTATAACTATTTTTTCTTCCGGCTCCAGACCGCTTAAGATTTCCGCTGCATCCACCGTTTCATAACCTATTTCTATATCACGGCGTATTACCCGGTCATCGTCGATGACAAAAACATAAGGTTGCCGGACTAATTGTTCATCTATTAGTCTGCCGAGTGATTCATCCAGTTCGATTCTGTGCAGGATTGCCTGTACCGGAACAATCGTGACATTCTCTCTTGAATCGATAACCAGTTCAACCTCACCAAACATACCGGGGAATAAGTCACCATCTTCGTTCGGAAAGAGTATTTCCACTTGTGCGAGTCTGCTGACCGGGTCGAATGCAGGGCGTTTTTTTTGCACAGTACCGTAAAATACTTCACCGGGGTTTGAGCGAACCTGCAGGCGTACCGTTTGTCCCTGCTTAATGTAATTATATTCACGATCCACCACGTTAATTTTAACTTTGACATTATCGGTCTGTATCACACTGAACACAGGTACACCTCCGGCAGCCATATCACCTATCTCTAAAAACCGTTCACTGACGATCCCGTCGTATGGAGCGCGGATATAAGAATCGTTGTAGTTTTGACGTGCTTGCGAAACCGCCGCACGTGCTTGTTCCAAAGATCCTTCAGCATTTTCGAATTGGGTCCCGGTTTGATCGAATTGTTGTCTGCTGATCGCTTCTTCATCGAATAAACGCTGCGCACGTTCATATTCCCGTTGCATATTATTATAATTAGCACGGGCGATTCGGAGGCCAGCTTCTGCCTGTTCGGCTGCCTCGTGTAATACAGAATTTTCTATGACGGCAAGAATAGTGCCTTCACTGACAAAATCTCCTTCTTCAGCGTGTAATTCGGTTATTTTATCCGGTATTTTTGAGAATATCCGTACTTCACGTTCACCTGAAACCGTTGCCATATATCGAATACTACGATCAATAGAGCCAGTATCGACAGTATAAACATTGACCGGAATACTGCTCTCGTCAGCCGTCTCATCATTATCGTCACTGCACCCGGCAAAGAGTGCGAGTGCAAGTACAGATAGGAAAACAGTAACTTGATAGATAAAATTTTTGTGATTGATTCTCATGATTTTCAATCATTACTCCTTTCACTTAGTATTGTTTAGCGTGTTTATAAACTCTCTGCTGTCAATATCCCGATTGCCCGTTCTAATTGAACGGATGTCGTATTATAATTATATATTGCCTGATAATAACTTGTACTTGCCTGCGAATGGGCAAGCTGCGCATCGATAACTTCAAGCAGTGTTGCCGCTCCTTCTTGGTAGAGCAGATTGGCAAGCCTGAGTCCTTCTTCAGCTTGTTCCATAACCTGCTCCTGAGATTCAAGAATCTCTGCTGCCTGCCGTAGTTTCTTGTGGAGCGACCGTATTTCTGTTGCGATTAATTTTCGTGCATTATCTTTTTGAATTTGTGTTTGTTCCAGTTCTACCCGTGCCTCCTGATACCGGGCGGTATTGCCAAATCCATTAAAGATCGGTATCTGAACGACAAGCTGTGAACTTGAAAAGCGGGAAAAGTCATTGCCGGTCAAATCACCGATATCATCCCGGAGTGCCTGCCAGTTCATCGATGAGCTGAAAAACACCTTCGGAAGAAAATTACTTCTTGCCAACCTGACCCCCTCACGGTTTATACGTTCTTGAGTATTGATCATCTGATACTCCGGTCGTTCTTGATAGGCTTGCTCAATGAGATAGTCAATATCTTCATCGAGCAAGGTATGGGATCTTTGTGAGAACGAGCCATTCGGTTCGATAGATGACTGTTGCTCAATGCCGAGAAGGTTGGCTAAATTTTCGATAGCAAGTTCATAGTTATGTTTTGCCTCGGTCACGTTTGGTCGAAGCGTGCCAACCTGTACCTGTGCGCGAAGCAATTCAAATCGTGAGGTTGCCCCTTCTTCGTATAATCGCTCAACCTGCCGGAGATTTTCTTCGGCACTTTCGAGTGATCGCTCCGCGACGTATATGAGATGCTCTGTAAGAAGTACTCCGTAAAATGCGTCGTATACATCGGCAATTGTTTGTTGTTCTACCGATGAGAAATTATGTTCGGCCACATCAACCCCGCGTGATGCCATCCGTCTGTTCGCCGATAATGCCCCGCCGGTATAAATTGGTTGTTCAAGGGTCACTCCGCTCATAATTGTATGTTCGACACCCATTCGCGCCCGCATTTCACCGTTTGCTCCGGGAAAACCGGGTGGGAGGGACAGGACGAATTCGGGAAGTTCCCAACTTCGATCATAATTTCCCATTGCTGAAATGGTCGGATATAATTCCGATCGCGCCTGGGTTCTTCCATATAACGATTTCTGAATATCCTTTTCAGCCACCCTGATATCCGGATTATTACGAAGTGCAATATCAATACTCTGATCAAGCGTTAATTGTGTTTGAGCATTCGCGAAATATACTGTGAATAAAACCAGTATAGTTATCACACATTGCCGGTACGGCAAAGAGATGTATTTCATAAAGCATTATCCCTTCTTAATAGTCCTTGTAAAAATAGGTTGACAAACCGATCAATTTCTTTTTTAAGTAAATCTGTTTTCTCCTCTTCGGATAGAATGTCTGATTTTTCAAAATTATTAAAAACGAGAATATCAAATTTTAGTGCTGCAAGATGGAGATAATAAGACCGGGCTGCACTTGCTGCATCAACCTGATCAAATTCTTTGGATTGTACTCCGCTCTCTATCCAGTTTCGTATAAAACCCTCTTCTTTTTTCCGGTATATAGTATATACCCGAATAACCTCAGGATGAAAATCAAGAAACGCCTGTGTGGAAAGTTCTCCGATATTAATAAATCGTTTTATACTTTCTATCTGCATATCTGCATATGCCCGGAGCTTATCTGAAGCTGATTCCAAACCGGCAACCGCCTGTTCGATCATTGAATAACACTCTTCCTGTTCGTTATCGATTACAGCCCTGAATAATTCGGCTTTACCTGTAAAATGACTATAGAGTGTTGGTTTGGTTATTTCACAATCACGCGCAACCTCTTCCATAGTGGTCTTTGAATATCCATATCGGGAAAAGTGTTTGCGGGCAATTCGGAGAATTGTTTTTTTTCTGTCCATTTCGACCCTTAACTAATTAACTGTTTTAGTAATTCGTAAAGTTATGAAATTTTGTGGTAAAAATCAATCAAAATGTCGAAATATGTTCGTATTGGTTAACTATTTACCGGAAACGTAAAATAGGTTACATCACGGATAAGAGGGAGAGTGCTGAAATCAGTTTAATCAGTTGTACCAGAATTAGGGAGGGTTACAATGTGGTTGACATTGTTTACCCGGTTGAAGAAGGTATTTACTCTTTATCAATCAATGAAGCGTGATATTGAATAACCTTTTCGTTCGAGTTGGGTTTTATGTTCTTTTAGAAATGTCTGTATAGCTTTCATCGAAACGGGGAGGGTAATACCGTATTCAATTCTTCTATCAGGTTTTACATATATATTACCCTCATAGGGTCTGAACAAATCTGCATCTTCGGGGTCTTTATCACGTGGAACGAGTATCATTTCAGTTGCCGCAGAACCAGCACGGGCAATACCAATCCATTCCATTTCACCGGTTTCCCCCCTGATTGCAAGAATAAGACCTCCACTTATTCCTTTATTAAACAAAGCATCGAGGACAAAACCCGCATGCCGGTCACGATTAGGGTCACTGACAATTCCTCTGGTAACCATTTGATATCCTTTTGGATAGCCAAGTACATAAACAAATGAACCCCAGGACAAACGTTCAGGATTACCGGGAAGCGTCCGTAAAACCGGTGCCCGCCTGCGTGTACTATCATTTCGATGTTGTACACCAATAATTGCAATATCGTTGCGTTCATCACGAGCAAGTATATCGAACGCACCTAATTCCGGTAAATCATAGATTAGATTAATTTGTTGAATTTTAATAGAAATTTGCTGTATATAAGGCGTTCGATCACCATCGGGTGTTTTATAATAATCTATTAATGTATCCGGATAATCAACTACATGTTCGTTGGTAATTAAAGCTGTTTGGTGAGGTGTCGATGCGATGATTATCGCTGTTCCCGCTTTTGAATCAGTAAAAATAACTCTGTCATCGGCAATATCATACAAATCGCGATCTTCTAAATCCTGTAAGGTAAGATTGCGATCCGGATTGAATATAAAGGTATTGAAATGAGCAGTGACATTAATTCGCTTTACAGAACGGAATATGCGTTCCAGCTCACGTGATGTATCGTGGACCGGAAGACTGGTCTGATAGTATGCTTGCGGACCACGTTCAGTCATCACGTACTGTCTGCTGCAACCGGTAGTGAGTAATAGTATCAAACCGGCAGCCAACAGCACCAGTACTATCGCCATATGTCGGTGACGCAGTGTCTCCATATCGGTTTGAATATACATATTCTCTTATCTAATATACGAAAAATGATGAAATTTGTTTACCTGATTATATGTTAAATGAGTATAATGACTCTGAAATATGTTTAATTTAGTATAAGAATCATTCAGATGCAATATTATATTTCTCTTTCACTGGTGATTGTACTCTTTATTTCACTCAAAATCCAAACTGATTTCATACCACATACTGATGAATACAATAACAATCCTGCCGGTAAAGAATTATATAAGGATTTCGGTTGTACTGTTTGCCACGGAAACAATATGGAGGGGACGGATATAGGCCCTGAACTTTCAGGTTTACATAAATATTTTAATGTAGATGAACTCGTTCAATATTTGATAGATCCAACGGCTGTGATGGCGAGAAAAGATCGCCTACAAGAGCTGGACGAGGAATTTGATGCGGTCGAGATGCCATCGTTTGGTGATTTGCCCGAGGAAGAATTGCGGATACTGGCAGAATATTTACTGAAAAATGAATGAGTGGATATGAAACCGGGCTATCCCAAAAATCAGTTAAATATTTAGGATAACCCGGTATGCTATATTATACCGATCGAAGCCACTCGATGAGAAGGCGAACACCAACTCCCGATGCACCCCGTTGGGTATAGTGGCTGTTTTCTTCGAGGATAGCCGTGCCAGCTATATCAAGATGTACCCAGGGATAGTCTTCTACAAACTTCTTTAAAAACCACCCGGCAGTTATTGCACCAGCCCAGCGTCCGCCGATATTTTTAACGTCAGCTATATCGCTTTTTATTAATTTTTCATATTCTTCATAAAGCGGTAATTCCCACACTCGTTCATACGACCGGTCTCCTGCAGCTTTTAGAGCATCGATAACATTTTCATCGTTACCCATCATACCGGTGGCGTAATGACCGAGTGCTACCACACATGCGCCGGTTAGGGTGGCGAGGTCAACAACGGCTTTAGGATTATACCGTTTTGCATACACGAGTGCATCGGCAAGAATCATACGTCCTTCTGCATCGGTATTATCAACCTCAACCGTTTTTCCATCCATAATGCGAATAACATCGCCCGGCCGTATTGCACTGCCGCTCGGCATATTTTCGGCAGCAGGGATAAGCCCTACAATATTAACGGGAAGGTGTAAAGTAGCTGCTGCTTTCATTGCTCCGATTACTGCAGCCGCACCGCTCATATCCATTTTCATAGCACCCATATTTGCCGACGGTTTGATTGATATACCACCGGTATCGAAGGTTATCCCTTTACCGACCAAAACATACGGTTTTTCGGTACGTTTGCCGCCGTTCCATTCGATAACTATAAAACGTGGCGGCCGTTCGCTTCCTTTACTGACAGAAGTAATACCACCCATCTTTAATGATTTGATTTTCTGTTCATCAAATACGGTGACCTTACAGCCGGCTTTTCTGCATTCCTGCTGAGCAACGGATGCCAGTTTTTTAGGATACATATCAAGACCCGGTGTATTTCCGAGGTCGCGTGCAAGATAGACTGCCTCGGAGATAGCTCCTGCCTGCTTCACACCTGTATCGATTATTTTCAAACTTTTTTTTGAATGCGCGATGAACGATGCCGATTTAATACGATTTTTAGTTTGTTCTTTATCGCTGAAATACGTTGAGAATTTATATGTTCCTAGTGATGCTCCTTCGGCAATTGCCTGCGAAACGTTCTCAAGTGATTCATTAAATTCCAACGTTCCATTATCAAAGTCCTCAAGAATAAAAGCAATTGAAGATAGTTTTAGGCTCTGCGCTTTTTTTGCCGCAGATGCTCCCGCGCGGCGTAGTTCCTCTACTGTAATGTTTTTGGTCTTGCCAATACCGGTGATGATTATGCGACGGGAAGTAAATGTATCGGGGGTGTAAACGACGGAAGTATCCCCAGCTTCTCCGGACACATCATCAAGTGATGTTTTTGCAATTGATTTTCCTAACAGTGTTTGAAGCTTCCGTTTTGTTGCTTTATTTATTTTATCGTCGGAAGGGATGAATAATACCAGAGCATCTGTTTTAACCGATGGGACGTCTTTTAATTCAGTTTTTAATGTAATCATAATAATACCTTTATTTATTTTTCTATGATAAATATTTAGGAGCAGCTTTAACAACCTGGTCCATTAAGTCATCAAGCTGACCGTTAGAAATAGTTGCACCTGCTGCATGTTGATGTCCGTTACCGTCAAATTCTTTTGCAAGTTCATTAACCCAAACATCTCCGAGAGCCCGAAAGCTGATCTTAATCTGGTTATTATAGTCGGTGAATAATAATCCTATTTCCACGTTGTCTACTTGCATTGCATAATTAACAAATCCATCGGTTTCGACAACATCGGTTTTTGTATCGTCGAACATTTCTTTCGAAACAAACATGGTTGCAACCCGATTATTATGATGCAACTGCAGGGTGGAAAGTGTTTTGCCAAGAAGCACTAATCTGCTTGCAGGACCGCGTTCGTACACTTCACGATATATAGCAGAAGGGTCAACATTGT
>PWXV01000257.1 GCA_003568415.1 Ignavibacteriales bacterium | reverse complement strand
TTTCCTGGTCTGCATACGTATTATTTCTTGCCAACAATTCATCAAAATTCACGGCGTGCGCATCAAACTCTGGTCCATCAACACACGCGAACTTCATTTCACCATCAACGGTCACGCGGCACGCACCGCACATGCCGGTACCGTCCATCATTATCGGATTTAAACTGACATAGGTTTTTATTTTTTCGGATCTTGTTACATCAGCCACAGCACGCATCATTTGCATCGGCCCGATAGCATAAACACCTTTAATATCCTGTTCAGCGTTCATGATATCTTTCAGTGCATCGGTCACGAAACCTTTCTTTCCGTAAGAACCATCGTCTGTGGTGACAACAACTTCATCACAGACCTGGCCCATCTCATCTTCGAGAATAACCAGCTCCTTCGATCGTGCTCCAATTATTCCGATGACCCGGTTTCCTGATTTTTTCAATGACTCCGCAATCGGATAGACCTCGGCAGTCCCAACGCCGCCGCCGATGCACACCACCGTTCCGAAATTATCGATCGGTGTAGGATGGCCGAGCGGTCCGACAACATCGAGAAAATACTCCCCTTCCTCCATATTATTTATTACATGTGTCGTTTTCCCGATAGCTTGAACAATTAATGTTATTGTACCTTTTTCTGTGTCGGAGTCGACAATAGTAAGCGGTATACGCTCACCGGTCTCTGTTGCCCGAACAATAACAAAGTTTCCGGCCTTTCGTTTCTTAGCTATAAACGGAGCTTCAACGTCAAATCTGCTCAACGTTGGGGCAAGGTCCTTTTTATCGACAATTTTAAACAAGAGTCTTTATCTCCTTTAACTATAATTCCAAATATCGAAAAATGTTTGATCTCCGTCGGTGCCGATTGCGTCCATAGTGCAGAGCTCAATTGCTTCCTGCATTATGTCTTCTTCTCTTGAATCCATCGGCTGCCGTTGGATGTAGTAGTATTTTCCACCCTCTACATAATCAAAAAAGTCTCCTGCAATAGATCGGCATATACCGCATCCATTACACTGATCAAGTACGTAGTATTTTCCCGGTGAATTTTCTGCAAGTCTTGAAGCCACTGGATATCTCATAGTATCCTCCCGAATTTGGGTCAGCACATTGGTAGTGTTGAATTAAATTACACCAATACTAAGAAACAATTATTGTGCCAGTCTGACATAGTGTAAACAGGGTATAATCACCAAATTTTTAATTAATTTTACTCTTTTTTGGAACTATTTTCCAAAAATACTTTCATTTTTAGGAACTATAAAGACGACAAAACCCGGCCGGGAGCCGTCAAATGATCTCCCTGACCGGGTTTTGTTGAAATATTCCACACTGTGTGTTAGCGAATAATAGTTACCAATCGGTTCTTCTTTCTCCGGTGATATATATAGCACCATCAATGTGTAGGTCTTTTTGTTCGATAAAATAAGAACCATCCTCAAGACGCCGTGCAATCGGTTTGTCCGATTCCTGCCAGTGGCAAGCCTGACAATTAAAGACACCCGGAATGTGGGGGCCGCCTTCTGCCGTCGTGGTCGGAAGCGGATTGCCCGTCTCGGGATCGCCGTGACACGTTCCGCACTCACTCTGACTGCCATCAACGACTGTCCATATTGGTGCAAAATCCTTATTGCCACCGCTGAAATTTCCGTGGCAATATGTGTTGTCACACGTGGGTGCTGCTACATCAGGATTATAGGTCGGAGGGTTGGCGGTCATATCGGCTAACCTTGTTTCAAAGGATGCCAGATCACCTTGATTGAACACTACCTTATCCGGACCGGTTTCTTCGAGGTGATTTTCAACGAAAACTTCCTGTGGTACGACATGACATTCATTGCAACGGATCCCGGTAGAAATCTCTCCACCGCGAAGGTGGATCTGGTGTACACCAACTCCAACAGCCGATTCATCAGTGTTTTTATTAAGATCGCGTGGCGGGGCAAATGATGCAAAGTCATCTGCTGCAGCCCGAAAATCACCGTGACAGGTATTGCAATCTTCCAGAGTTTTTGCATTACCTTCAAAATCAACGTGACAACCGGATGTTGCACAACTTACATTCGAGGTACCTCCCTCAAATCTCGGTGCACTACCGTGACATTGCTCGCAGCCCGGCCAGTCTCCTCTCCAGTCCCAATCGTTGTCCCGTAAGAAAAAACCATGGAAATTCTCGGACTCCGGATCTTCAAATCCTTCTTCGTGCACTTTTAACTCAGCAGCCGCCGGCATGCGGAAATCATCATCGACCTCTGAACATCCGGAAATCAATAACGCCGCACTTATCAAAGCAATAAGTAGTATATAATACAATCCTATTTTTTTCATACTAGTACTCTCAAATTAAATATTGCAAAAGATAGATCATCTTACTGCGCATGACAGAGCATACAAGATGGATCCTGCCCCTCAAGATCGTGACAGGTCATACAGTTTTCAATATCACGCCGTGCAAGCTGTGCGTGTCTTCCGCCCGTGCCACCCAGGGTAACAAATCCGGGTTGATCGTGTGATGCCGGTTTAAATGCGCCGCCCGCCACACCTGCACCATCGAGGTGGCAATCTGCACAGAAGGTTTGTACTTCGTGACACGTCTGACATTGTGTTCGTTTAGACCGTGCATCAAAACCGTGAGTAAATTTATAGTTCGGTTCATGCACACGCTCAGATGACGTGGTACCTTTGCCTGCCGCTTCAGGTGAATACATCGGCGTAGCTCGAGTGAATCCGGTTTCGGAAAACATTACCCCTGCAGTTTCATGACAATCCTGACAAAAAGATTGCATATGGCATGAAGCGCATTCGGCTTCGAATGCACCTGCACGAACAACGCGTTTATGTTCGCGCTCGAAATTCGCTACCATATGACTTGCCGGCATTAATGTCTTGGTATCCATATGGCATGACTCGCAATCCATAGACGCCTGTCCGCCGTCGTGACAAGACATACAATCCGCCTTTATCGGCATGTGTTCATCGGTTGCGTAATCGGTCTCCTCAACATTTTCGTGACACGTCTGACAGCTTATACCCAACTCTTCATAATGATACTGATGATTAAAATACAACTCCGGTTCAGTTGGCTCGAAAGATACATAGGTATCTTCGAAGTGGCAGAGTTGACAATCATCTGCAACATCGTGACAGAGTGCACAATCAGACTTCATTGCAAGAAGATTGTCCTGCGAAGTTGTACTTGTCGGAGCAGCGGTATGACAATCTACACAATCGATAAGTAATGCGGCATGGATCTCATGTGAGAACTTAATAATCTCCGATCGATCCTGTTCCTTTTTATCCGCCTCGAGTGTGGCATTGTCACTTATCGAAAATAATAGAAACGCTGCAAAAAAAACGATGAGACCGATATAAATATATTTTACTTTCATCGGTTATTCCTGTAAATTAGTTTTCAACATCAAATCAGAAAATACCGAGGTTCTCGAAAAACCAGTAGTTAACGCGTATAAATATGCGCGTATCGTAATCGAAAACCCGGTTTGTTATATATTGACCGCGTACATCCAGCGAGAATGATCTCGATACTTTATGAGATATCCCGCCAATGGCAGAAATCGCCCAGTCACTTTCTCCGTCATAATCCGCAGGTGTATAGCTTGCATATCCACCTCCTGCAGAAACCACCCATCTATCGTCACCTGTAAGCGGGTAATTTCCCATCACCGAAATGGAATTCAACTCTCCGGCATATCCGTCGGTCCGGCTAAATGAAAATGAACCGTATTTGGATGCAGCACCCACTGCAATACGCATACTGTTATCATCATCATATATTACGTGTGCCACACGGCCGGTAAAGGTAAGCCAGTCTGTCATACGATATTCAAGACCGCCTTCGATTTCCTGATTCGATTCGATTTCAAACATTCGAAAGATTGAATTTAATGGAACAAGCGGTTCCCGGTAAATATATTCTCCCGTAAGTGCCAATTCGGGAGTAATATTGACACGAGACCAGAATTCCATTCGCTGCGGTTGTGAGTCGTCAAGATTATAATCAAACCGGCCGTACAACGATGCGCGATTGCCAAGCTGATAACTTATATCAGTGCTGGCAAGCTGGAATTCACGGCTGTCTCCGTCAATTAAAACCTGAATAGGATTAAATAATGAATCAGCCCTCGTTGCTATGTATTCTTCACGTCTGTTGTGGCGATCCATATAACTAACACTTGCATACAAACCCTGGAATGGTCTTATTGCAAGTTGTCCGCCGACCATACGGCGATCATCCCATGATTGAATACGTCCGGACTGAAATGGCCGGACGAGGGATCCTGCATAGATATGAGCAGTATATTTTCCATCGTTTATATTAAGTCGCAGACTTCCGCCATCGATCGTTCCTCTACCGACTCCTGAGTAGATAGGATGACGTCCGACATTCAACTCAAGGACATCAAAAATATTTCTCCACCGGAGATGGAGATCATAAATCCGGCCAACCGGATCCCCTTCCATACTTGTATTGAAGTCTTGTGAGAATTGACTATATGTTCGTAAGGAAATATCTCCGTGAGTTATACCAAACCGAAATGTTTGATATCCTCTGAAGTGCGTAACCTTGCTGTATTCATCCGGTCCGGTTAACCTTCCGTCTACTCTGTCCCAGGTGTAGAACGTAGTATTAAATCGACCGTTGATAGTTTGTCCTTCAGTCGGGTAGGGAAGTAATGAGGCAAGAAGTGCGATCATTAGAAGTAATGAACAAGTTCTCATAATCAAGCCCGTAAAAAAAATATTCAGATACACTTATTCATCAGCACGTGAGATATGGCTATCTCCCCATCAAGTAGTATTTGGTGAGTAAAAAACGGGTCGTATGTTTAATATACATACGACCCGCAGAAATTAATAATTAATCTGGAACCGGATGTGCAATAGCTTCCATATCACGTTCGAAGTCGAACCCTTTATAGGTCGGGCTATCTTCGTTGTGACATGCAATACACGGTTCGGGGTCACCGCTTGCAACGATAAGACCGCGCTCTTTACCGGCTTCAGGATCTCGAGCGTGAATCGCACGATATTCCGATCCTGCTCCGTGGCAGGTTTCACATTGCACACCGTCTTCTACATTGAATCTATTGCCGAGACGCTCAGCCGGCAGGTCATAACCGGTTGCGTGGCATACTAAACATTCCTCTGCTTCATGCGGAGGAGTATCGATACCCATTTCCTGAGCAATCTCTACTGACTGTTCTTCTTTTAATCGTTCAAAAGCGTATGCGTGTAGACTTTCACGCCATATTCTTTCCTGTTCACCCTGTGCTTCTGTTCTATGACAGATCACACATTGAGCAACACCAATATACTGTGCTTCATCTGCAGCGGGAGGTGTTGCCGCAAATGCTATTTGATCTGTTGATCGGTTATTATCCGGTAAGATTAACGCAGCCATTACAACGATAAGCGTTAATACAAGACCGAGGAGTAATATTCGATTCTTCATACGGTATCTCCTTCTTTGTTTGTATAGATGCAGACTAGAGACATTGATTAAATATTAACTTTTTCCCAGTTACATGTCAAGCATTTTGAGAAAAAAACTTTGCATCCGTCAATTCATAGATTTTATTTATAATATCTTTGGCATCATCACGAAATCTTTTTTCAATTTCCCGCTCAAACGCCTCCCGGGGAATAATCCCCGAGCCACCGACACAAACGCCTAAACCGCCCACTGCTGCCCGATCCGCACCAAAAGTCTTCCGAAGTGGTAGTTTTGTTATCTTTCCCTTCACATCTTGTATATCCAATGACGTATCAACAATTAAAATGGTTTCATCACTACAGCGGGATAGCAGTCCATTTGCTGTTATTTCACGTAAACCATCATGTGATGTAATAATGACATACTCAGGTGATTCTATACCGGTATAATAAATCTCTTCAGGATTGAGAATTACTTCAGAAATTGAGAATCCGGATCCCTGGGTTACGGGATTATCATTCTTCTGAGTAGCGTGTAAACCTGACGATATTGCTGCATTTAAAAGTAAATACGAAGATAGTTGAACACGTTCGCCTGCAGTTCCTGCAACCACGATACCGGCCTCACGGTTCAGCGAACTTGTGAATTCTTTTGTTATCGTTTTTTCATTTTTACTCATCAACCGTTCGTATGCTGTTTTATCAACACTGTTTTTGTATTGCATTGAAAACTCTTTACGATCTTTACGATTGACAAGAATACCAAGCGGTTTATTCTGTTGTTCGATCGTCTCTTTTAATTTCTTGCCGTC
>PWXV01000148.1 GCA_003568415.1 Ignavibacteriales bacterium | reverse complement strand
ATGTACAAAACAATGCAAAATCGAGAAGTTTCTGGAATTAGGATTTTGGTGATTTGGATTTGTTTAGAATTTAGAGATTCGGATTTAGGATTTATTATACTTACAGCGTGTTTTGCGTAACTTCAGTTATTTAAAAAACCTTATGTTTATAGACACACACGTACATTTATACGATAAACAATTCGATGCAGACCGGGATGATGTTATCAGGCGGGCGATCGATGCCGGTGTTACGGCAATGATCGTGCCGGGTATCGATGTTCCCACAAGTGAAGCGGCAATTGAGCTGAGCGAACGGTACGATGAGATATACGTCGCTGTCGGTATTCATCCCCATGAATCGGCAAAACTTTCAAACGGCGACCTTGATACAATTGAACGACTATCGCATCAGAAGAAAGTCGTTGCTATCGGTGAAATCGGTCTCGATTATCATTACGATTTCAGTCCTGTAGAACAACAAAAAGATATCTTCCGCCGGCAGCTTGCTATGGCAAGCCGCAGGAATCTGCCGGTAATCATTCACAACCGTAAAGCCATCGGCGATACGGGAGAGATTTTAGGAGAAGCGGTGAATAAATTCCCCGAATGGCGTAACTTCCCGCCCACGCCGTACAGTCACGATACCGCGCCGAAAGGAGTGCTGCATTGTTTCGATGGAACGCTCGACGATGCGTGGGATATGACAAAAATGAATTTCAATATATCGTATCCCGGTATTTTAACGTTTAAAAATGCAAAGCAAGCGGCTGAGATTGCATCCAGATTGTCCATAGAATTTTTTATGCTTGAAACCGATGCACCGTATATGGCGCCGGTGCCGCATCGCGGTAAACGCAACGAGCCCGCATACGTTAGATTGGTTGCCGAAAAGCTTGCCGAACTGCAAGGGTTATCGCTTGAAGATATTTTACGCTCTACGTCATACACCGTCTACCGGTTGTTCGGTATCGGTGAGCTTGAGCCGCCGAAGATAGCATATCAAATCCGCGATTCACTGTATCTGAACATTACGCGTCGATGTAATGCCGATTGTGTTTTCTGTGACCGGAAAGGCGAAGCCGTGGTGAAAGGGCATAATCTGCGCATCGAGAAAGAACCGTCTGTCGATGAGATAATCGAGTCGATTGGCGATCCGGCACAATACAAAGAAGTGGTCTTTTGCGGATACGGTGAACCCACTATCAGACTGGATGCGGTGAAAGACGTTGCCCGCTGGATCAAGGAAAAAGGAGGGAAGGTACGGTTGAATACCGACGGGCATGGCGGCGTCATCAACAAACGTAATATTATCCCGGAGCTTGTCGGATTGGTAGATTCGATCTCGATAAGTTTAAACTCCATCGATCCGGAGCAGTACGGTGCGTTAATGCGTATTGACGGGAAACGATTTCATCAGGCGATGATCGACTTTGCTCGTGAAGCCAAGAAACATATTCCTGAAGTAGTGATGACTGTGGTCGATATAGACGACATCGATGTGGAACGTGCACGCCGGTTTGTTGAAGAAGAAGTCGGTGTCGGATTTAAACGGCGTCCGTATTTTTAATTACGCATTTTCGGCGTAGGCAACAGCCCGTTTCGCATCGACATCTATATCGATGTGCACAACATTCGGATGACAGCATACCCAGCAATCCTCCACAAACTCCTGATGCAGGCCTTCACTCAGATCGACGACGACGTCGTTTTCTTCAAAGCAATGCGCACACGAATAGGTTGTGAGATCCTCTATAGCAAATTCAAATTTTTCCATTGTGGAACCTCCTTGTGCTAACCCTAATCTACGAATTTTAATGCAATATAGAAAGTGGGGCGGGAAGGTTTTTAAATTAGTGTCTTGCGTATTATCTGAAATTTGATTTACTTATAAGATATGGTAGCCTGAAATTCCCTTTATTATGTAGGAGTCTGTATTCATGAAACAACGCCTCCCTGATGTCTATTATAATCCTATTAGTATGATAGGAGGGGCGATTGCGATCGTTAGTTTAGGAACGATACTCTTTCTGTTCTTTGTCGACCTGATATCTCAGCCGGCAATCTACGTCGGTATTATTACCTATATCATTTTACCAACATTTCTTATTATCGGTCTGATACTTGTACCGATCGGTGTGTATTATCAGAAGCGCCGGGAAAGGAAATACGGGAAAAAGAAACTCAACCTCCCGCGTATCGATCTGAACGATCCGCGGCACCGGTTTGCATTTTCGATCTTTGCACTCGGGACAATACTGTTGTTGCTCTTATCGGCTATCGGCAGCTACCGTGCGTACGAGTACACCGACCGCACCGAGTTTTGCGGTGCGTTGTGCCACGAAGTTATGGAACCGCAGTTCAGAACGTATCTCGATTCGCCGCACGCACGGGTACGCTGTGTGGATTGTCACGTCGGGCCGGGAGCGACGTGGTTTGTACGGTCGAAACTCGACGGAGCGTATCAGGTGTATGCAACGATGCGCGATATTTATCCGCGACCGATACCGGCAGGTATCGAAAACCTGCGTCCGGCGCAGGAAACGTGTGAAACCTGCCACTGGCCGCTGCACTTTTACGGCGATAAGAAACGGGTGGAACAGTACTTTCTTGCAGACCGGAATAATACGAAATGGACCATCAGTCTCCTCATCCGCACCGGCGGCGGCATGACCGAAACCGGTCCGACCGAAGGTATTCACTGGCATATGAATATTGCCAACACGATCGAATATGCCTACCTCGATCAGGCGCGAGAACAAATTGCCTGGGTGCGTGTCGAGGATATGGACGGCGAGGTTACCGAATATTTCTCAACAGAATACCGTGTATCTCCGGATGAGCTTGCCGATCTTGAAACGCGTGTCATGGATTGTATGGACTGTCATAACCGTCCGACCCACGTCTTTGAACCGCCGGTTCGGTCGGTGAATCATTCACTCTCGTTCGATCAAATGGACCGTGATCTTCCATACATTCGCCGTGTTGCAGTCGACGCATTGATACGGGATTATGATACAAAGGAGGAAGCACTCGAGGAAATCGACGAGTACATAACGCAGTATTACCGGCAAAATTATCCGAGAGTGTATGAGGAGCGCCCGGAATCCGTTGCACAGGCAGTTCGTGAAATACAGAGAATCTATTCACGAAATTATTTCCCGACAATGAAGGTGAACTGGCAGGCCTATCCCAATCAGATCGGCCATATGCAGGACCCGGGCTGTTTCAGGTGTCATGCAAACAATATGTTCAGCCCTGATGGTAAAACAGTTTCATCCGACTGTAACGATTGCCATATTATTATGGCGCAGGGAGAAGGGCCCGCACCTGCGCAGTTGACTATTGAAGGGCTGGAGTTTGAACACCCGGTTGATATTGGAGAGGCATGGAGAGATGTTGCATGTCACACATGTCATATGGGTACTTAATCTGTTTTTTATGAATAGTTTATTTTTTCTATTGAGGTGATAGTATGCCTAAAGCTGTAAAATATATCGGTATCGCGTTTATTGCTTTTGTTTTCATATCTGCGATATTCGATTCCGTGATCGATGCGTTCGTGGATTATTATTTCTTCGATTCACTTGAATACGCATCGGTTTTCTGGACGTACTTAACAACACAATATGTCGTCCAGATAGTTTTTTTCCTTTTATTTCTGCTCATTGCCGGCGTTAATATTGTATACGCATACCGGTCGTCATCATACGTTAACCGTATGATTGACCTGGAGCAACTCGGTATCTCGCTGAAAGTGATACGCTGGGTGTTCATTATCTTCTTCCTTTTACTCGGGTGGATGGTGAGTATGTATCCGGCGTCGAACTGGCTGCAAGTATTAATGTATTTGCAGCAATCGCCGTTCGGCACGGCCGATCCGGTATTCGGAAAGGATATATCATTCTATGTCTTCTCGATGCCCGTGTATGAGATGCTGCGGAATTTCCTGATCGCCACGCTTGTCGTTACACTGATCACCACGGCGGTTGTATACTTTTTCCGTGAAGGTATACTCATCGCTCCGCAGGCGGTTCACGTATCCCCGAAGGTTCGTGCCCACGCGGCAATCCTGCTGGCGTTGTTTTTCGGTATTCAGATATTCGATTACTGGTTGAGCAGGTACGATCTGATGTTTTCCGCGAGCGGTGTCGTCTATGGTATGACGTATGTCGATGAAAATATCAGAGTGCTGGCGTATAACGGTATGATCGTTGTCAGTATTGTCGGTATTGTTCTGGCCATGATCGGTGTCTTCCGCCGGAACTTAAAGCTGCCCGTTATCGGACTCGGTCTGTTGATCGTCTTTGCCGTTATTTTAAACGGTATCGTTCCCGGTTTCGTACAGCGCTTCTCGGTCGACCCGAATGAGCTTGAGCGGGAGCGGACGTATCTTGATTATCATATCCAGACAACCCGCGATGCGTACGGACTGAACGAGATAATCGAAAAACCGTATCCGGTCGATTATGAATTGACACAGGAAGATTTGGACAACAACCGGCTTACCATCGAAAACATCCCGCTCTGGGATTATCGCCCGTTGCTCGATACGTATCAGCAGATTCAGACCATACGGCCGTACTACGAGTTCAATGATATCGATATCGCCCGCTATGATTTCGACGGCGATTACCGGCAGATTATGCTCGCACCGCGTGAGCTCGACCAAAGCCGGCTGCCGGGCGATTCGCAGACGTGGGTCAATAAGACGTTCATTTACACGCACGGTTACGGCGTTGTTGCAAATCCGGTAAACGTATTTACCGAAGAAGGACTACCGGAACTTTTCATCCGGGATATTCCGCCGCGAATGACGATCGATATCGATCTCGACCGGCCGGAAATATATTTCGGCGAACGAACCAATGAACCCATCATCGTGCGGGCGTCAATTCAGGAATTCGATTATCCCTACGGTGAAACAAACGTCTTCACAACCTATGAAGAGGAGACGGGTGTAAACATACATCCGTTCTTCCGGCAGTTGATATTTTCCATTCATTTCGGAAGTATTAATTATCTGATCACCGATTATATCTTACCCGAAAGTCAGATCGTGTATTACCGGAATATTCACGAACGGGTACGCAAGCTTGCACCGTTTCTTTCGTTCGATCACGATCCGTATATCACCATCGTCGACGGACGGCTGTACTGGATATACGATGCATACACGACGACAAGCCGTTACCCGTACTCACGTCCTTACTCACGCGATATAAACTACATTCGCAACTCGGTAAAGGTCGTCATCGATGCCTACAACGGTGAAACAACATTTTACACAATTGAGGAAGAACGCGATCCGTTGATCCGTGCCTATATGGGAGTTTTCCCCGACCTGTTTACCCCGGTCGATGAAATGCCTGAAGGACTGCAGGATCAGATCCGTTACCCGCAGGATATGTTCGATGTACAATCGTCGATGTTCCGTTTATATCATATGCGTGATGCGGTTATGTTTTATAATCGTGAGGATCTGTGGGAATTTCCGCGGGAACGGGTGTTCGGTGCGGCACAAACAATGGAAAGTTATTACACGATACTCCGGCTTCCCGAAGAAGAAGAAGAAGAATTTATGCTGATGATGCCGTTCACACCGCAAAACCGCGATAACATGATCGCATGGTTATCGGGGCGGTCGGATGGCGAGAACTACGGTAAGTTGTTGTTGTTCCGGTTCCCGCGCGGCGAGCTTGTATTCGGACCGATGCAGATCGAGGCGCGTATCGATCAGGCGGCGGAGATTGCCCAGCAGCTTGCGTTGTGGGATCAGGCAGGCACCCGGGTACTGCGGGGAAGTCAGCTTGTAATTCCGGTGGCAAATTCTATTTTATATGTCAAGCCGCTGTTCCTGCGTGCGGTCGAAGGGCGATTGCCCGAGCTGCGCCGCGTACTTGCCTCAGACGGCAATCGTGTCGTCATGGATATCGGGCTCGATGTATCGCTTGAGCGGTTGGTGCTGGGAAGAGCGGTACCAATTGCAGAAATTGATGACGATATACCCGAAGAAATGCAGGATGAGATGATCAGGCCGACATCGAATGTTCAGCAGCTTGCCCGCGAAGCCCTTGAACGCTACGAACGGGCACAAATGTATTTGCGTGAAGGCGATTGGACGCGGTATGGAGAAGAACTGAATGCCCTGCAGGATGATCTGCAACGAATCATCGAGGAAGGAACAACAGCGCCGGCACCAGGAGATGTACCGGGCGGCGGCGATGAATAGCTGTTTCACTTTTACAAAATGATTATATGACAAAATAATATTGTCACTAAATTATTTTGTTTATGATTTTTAATGTGTGAAAAGT
>PWXV01000234.1 GCA_003568415.1 Ignavibacteriales bacterium | reverse complement strand
TGAAAAGCAATAGCTCTGAGAACTTACTACTATCGATTTTTTATCGCGTATCCTATTATTTGCCACCGGGATTGTAAACTATTCATTTTTCATTCTACGGCGCACGGGCAATTATGTGAGTGCGCCGTAAGGGTTTCTTATATTCTGTAATAGTGAACTATTACGCGGCCGCTTGTGCAGGTCCTGTTTTCGGCCGGACAATAATGAACAGCACCAGCAATAATACATCGATGACCAAATGGATCCACCAGAATGTCTCCAGCGATCCGAGCTTGATCAGCGAAACGATATAGGCAACAAGTGCCGCTGCATACCGCAGTATAGCAACGTCGACGATTATGTTGTATTTTACCGGATCTTTCGATGCTATAAAGAACATGATCCCGAAAACGATCATGAACATGCCAAACGGATGCACATATACCAGGGCACCTTGAATGAATTCAAGCCCGAAGAGATTGGCAATTCCCTCACCAGCAAAAATTGCCGGCAGGCCTCGGAATACAACCTCAATGATTGCCGCAATAAGCAAAAGTATTTTTAGCATGGTTAATTTCCTTTCTTGAATGTTGAGTGAATCGCTTGTATTAAGATGGTGTCAATAATTTAAATCGTACGGGGACCGTAACAACAACTTTTCTCGGGACACCCCGTTGCGTCCCGGGAATAAACCTTACCTTCGATACGGCTTCCATCGCCGCTTCATCCAGTCCGGCCCCTATACCCCGTGCAATCTCTACTTTTTGGACAATCCCCTCCTCATCAACGTAAGCAAGTACATACACCGTACCTTCAACACCTGCCCGCCGTGCAAGCTCCGGGTACTCGAGATATTGTAAAATACTTGCGCCCCCTCCGAACAACTCGGGCATCTGTTCAACCGCCATAAAATACGATTCCGTATCCTCAACATCTTCCACAGGAAGGCGGACAGGGGGTGCATCATCAAATATTTCTATATCAGTCCATGTAAATTCGAGGACATCTGTTACGATACCGGAAGGCACCTCGATCACTATGGGCGGTCGTTGTGGTGGAGGGGGGCGGTTCTCCTGGTGGGTTATATCGATCTGGTCTATCTCGATAATTTCCTGAACTAATTGTATCGGCGATTCCGCATATTCCGGAACCGGAAAAAATCTGAAAAGGCAAATGGTTATAATTAGAGAAACAATCACGGAGTAATGAATTACCGTTTTATACTGCCCGCGGAGATCGACTTTAGTACTGTGTTTCATCTTATGCGGGTTTATCCCCCGTAAGGTCTCCGCATTGTTAAGTTTATGTCTGTAGTCCGGTAGTATCATAGAAAAATTAAATTTTTGTTACCACGTTACTTTTATTATGCCACCCTTTTCATTACCACCACGGTTATATCATCGGCTTGAGGACACCCGCCGCTGTAACTGCACACTTCGTTTATAATCGCATCCGTCATCCTCTCGGCCGGAAGGTAACGATGCATAGTTATAAACTTCGATAATCTATCAAAGCCAAATTCCTCGTCGTGTTTATTTTTTGATTCGGTAACACCGTCGGAATACATGACAAGAATATTACCGGGATCGACCGGTATTGTTTTTTGCGAATACGTCAGATCCGCAAATGTACCGAGTACTAAATCATCCGCTTTCAGGTGCATCAACTCATTTTTAAGTAACAACGGTGGATCGTGTCCGGCATTGCAATATGTAAACGAATGCTCATGGTGATCGAGCACCCCGTAAAAACACGTTACAAAACGATCGGATGCGGTACAGTTTACGAGCAGTTGGTTCGATCGTTCGATGCAATCTTTCGGAGAGTTTGCTAACGGTGTTTGACTCCTGAGCGTTGCCTGGAGATTTGCCATCAGGAGCGCCGCAGACAATCCTTTTCCTGCGACATCACCGATACACATAGCCCACCGTTTTGTATCGATGGGTATATAGTCATAGTAATCACCGCCGACCCATTGTGCGGTTATGTTTTTGCCGGCGACGTCATATCCTTCGATACGGGGAGGTTTATCGGGAAGCAGGACACTCTGTATATTTGCAGCGACCTCCAGTTCATGTTGTATGCGAAAAAGCGTTTGCTCTTCTTCGTAAAGTCTGGCATTTTCGAGCACTTGTGCAGATTGCGCCCCTATGATTGAGAGCAGACGTTGATCGCTCTCGGTAAAATGCGGTCCATCACGCTTATTGTAAATTGTAAGGATACCGATAAGTTTTGATTTCGCGATAAGCGGAGCACACAGGAGCGAGTCAATATAGTGATCCCACTGCACTCCCCGGAAACGGGAATCAAGCCGGGGGTCATTAATTAACAGCGGACGCTTATTTATTTGCATCCACCCGAGTAAGTTTTGATGAAGATGTATCGGATGATTCCGCGCAGAGCTTACCATCTCCCTGAGAAATGTTTTCATGGTATCGGTGGCATCTGTATTCACAAGAGTAATAACCCCCTGCTCGGCCTCCACGGCATCGAGTGAGCGGTGCAATATTTTCTTCATAATCTTTTCCGGATTATGCATTGCACCGATAGTTCGTGCAAGGTCATTCAGGACCGTAAGCTCTTTTACAGATCGTTTCAACTGAGCATTTTCATCAAGAATATCCCTAGTCTTTTTAGTGCTATATTCATGGAGCGCTACCATTGCTTCATTCTGATAATTATGATAGATATAATTGCTGTAAACTATCACCGGGCCGTGTAAAGTATTCAGGTATCCCCACTATTTATACAATCGAAACTATAAATAGTTGTCATTAAATTTTAAAAAATTAGCAATTGCGAATTAATAGTATTTTATCCAATATATAGTAAGATCAACGAAACAAAACCCGGTGGAAGGATATTTCTATTTTATTTAAGAAAATTCTAATGGTAGTTGTATTTTAAATAATTATATTGTAGTATAAAATTTACATATACATATCCAACAATCGCTCTTGAGTGTGCGCTATGAAAATATATTTCGCGTTTCTTGCACTATTTCTTGGTTTTACCGGTTCTGTAACCGCTCAGTCTGCTTCCGGTTACATGCCGGTGCTCAACAGCACCTGGACCATAGAATCGGTATCGACGCTTGACGATTCAGTGTTAGCATCCTCGACACGCACTGATTCTTTGGTCTCGATAGAACCCGACGGTGAGTATACCGTCTACTCCATATATACTTCGGAAGGTGAGACTTATAGACTTGATACCCGCGGTGATACGTTATTCATCCGCCTGGCACAAATACTCGGTTCGGATATTTTTGACGAAGATCTCATCGAGCTGGATGTTGATCCGGATGAACGACTTCCGCTGGCAATTCTTTCAGCCGGGGTGAATGATGAGTGGGAAATATATTATCTTGAACAAACTGTTGAATTAACGGATACAATTAAATCTGTCTTCCCTGATGATGTGAATATCGAAGACGAAGCCGATATTAAGATACATGTATCCGGCACACGCCTTGCTGAAGAAGTAATTATCCTCCCCATTGGCGAGATCACCACATATGTATTCGATGCAACCATGGAACTCTCATTAACGCTCTATGCACGGCTTTTCGGCCAGACATTTCCGGTTGAAGTAGATCTCATCGATGAATTCTCTATCCGGTCATATATCGGTGCCGAACGGGGAATCGTACAACAGTACAACGAAGAATATGATGTTATAGCCCGGCATGATAGTCAATTTCTTAGTTTTAGTGAATATGTATTTACTCTTGCTGCAAATAACAGCACAATGATCGAGTTCACCGAAGGAGACCCCACCTCTGTAACAGAATATGATACCCGAAAACCGGAAGTATTTTCGTTGCATCAGAATTACCCGAACCCGTTCAACCCTGTCACACGGATCGCGTATACATTGGCCGAAAGGAGTCACGTGAACGTAACTGTCTATAATATCCTCGGGGCAAAGGTTACCACGCTTGTAAATAAAGAACAGCAGCAAGGAACATACAATGTAACCTTCAACGCATCCCATCTACCCAGCGGAGTATACTTTTATACGTTTAAGGCCGGGGATTTTATTGAGACAAAACGGATGGTATTTAGTAAGTAAAAGATCAGACTCAGAAAATTTGAGACTGAAAATACGAAACTATTAAACCTGTAACCGGATCCATCCGCTTCCTTGATAGCGGAATTGAAACACATCCGGGTACAGTATTTCCGCAAGTATTTCAAGCGAGTCCACCAACCGTGGTCCAGGCCGGTTGAAATACTGATTACCGTCGGCAACATATACATTGTTTGTGTGAACCGCTTTAAGATTTGTCCATTCCTTTTTACCGGTTAAAACCGGCATATCTTCCAATGCACGTTCGATATCAAATCCACACGGCATAACGAGAATAACATCGGGATTTTTTTCGACCAAATCTTCCCAGGTCATCCACGGTGAATGTTTTCCTGCCTCGCCGAATAAATTGACACCTCCCGCCATTTCTATGAGTTCGGGCATCCAGTTGCCGGTTGACATAAGCGGATCGATCCACTCGATACACGCGATTGTCGGAGCGTAATCTATTTGTTGAGCCCGGTGTGTAATATCTTTCATCCTGTGTTTAAGTTCGTCAACCAGTTTACTCGCTTCATCCGGTATACCGAGAGCATCGCCCACCCGATGGATGTCGTTCCACATATCAGCCAGACAATTCGGTTCAAGTGTGACAATCTGCGGTTGCGAGCTTGTTATCCGGCAAACCGCTTCTTCAACATCTCTCATACTTACCGCACAAACTTCACATTGTGCCTGGGTAATGATATGCGTCGGCTGCAAAGCTTCGAGCAGATCCGCATCTACCTTATAGACACTCAGCGATTCCTGTACGATTGCTTTCACCTTTTCATCGATGGTATAGCTTCTTTCATCCATTTCTATTTTAGATGAAGAACACGCGGGCAGGTTTTTAACCGACGGAGGATAATCGCATTCATGCGAGACGCCGACGAGATATTTCTGCATACCGAGGGCTGCGACGATCTCAGTAGCACTGGCAATCAATGAAACAATGCGTAGATTTTCCATTAGAACACCCGTTATAGGAAGATACATACAGTTACATAACAATTTATTCGCGGGCATTGTTCTAATGAATTCAAAGTCCCTGCATGAAACAAAAAAGAATAGTGCACAAATATACTTTAATCCATCACACACCGCACTGATAAACCTACCCCCCTAAATCGATAAGATCTCGTCAATTCTATAGAACCATAACGCAGATATACCATCCTGCCATGGATACCACCATACCCTGTCGTACTCCACCAGTTTCCATATCTTCCAAGCTCACCAAAAGAATAAGTATGGTGGCGTCTTCCGCCGGGAAGACCGTTAAAACCGCTTTCATTGGTAGCGCCGATATTGGGACTATCCCATCTCGGATGCGGGTCAGGTTCGGTTCTGGTAGATTTCATTTTACCGCCGGCTATAGCTTCTCCCTCAAGATATTCCTGTAATACCGTCCACTCGTCGTCATTCGGAACATGCCAGCCAACGGGACAGAGCTGTTCACCAACTGCATGCCAGTTGTAAAGCTTTCCATATACCTCATCATAGGTATCATCATTCTCATATACGGTCCATGCACCAATATTATCTTGTGAGTAACTTTCCCAAACTGAATCGGCTCCAGCGTGCGGTATGACTATCCCGTTGCGGTATCGCGTTGTTTTCAGGTTCTCTGCCATCCACCATTGATCACCGATTTTGACGGTCTTGTAAATATTCCCGTCAATATCCTCAACGGTTCCGGTTTGGTATGCAGAAAAATCAATACCCGTTGTATGCTGCATAACAGAAGGAACAGAACGAAATTCAGGATTGAAGCTAAAACCCTCACGAGAAGGAGTTATTCTTACGGTAGCGCCGTACGGTACATTTGTGAATGTATATTTCCCGTCAGTATCGGCCGTTACCGTTTGACTGTGCCCTTCCGAGGCAGCGACTGTTACATAATTCAATCCTTCCCCCTGCTCAGTGATCGTTCCTGAAATAGTAAAGCCGATTGTCGAGAATTTAATTTGCTCGCCATATGCGGTACCTGCAATATTGGTTGCATACGCTTTCACGTAGTAAGTCATACCCGGCATCAAACCGGTAATAGTACTTGTGAACGAACCTGTACCTGTTCCATCGGTGGTTTTATGATCTTCAAGTGTGGGATTCTCCGATGTACTCCACACGACACCGCGCGCCGTAACGGAGGATCCGCCGTCGTCTGTAACATCGCCTCCTCCGGTTGCGGAAGTCTCCGAAATTTCGGTTATATCAGATGTAAAAATCACCGGCACAGTAGTTATATCGACATATATAACGATTCCAGCCTGTACACTTTCTATACCGTCGCTGACTGTTACCGTAATTTCGTAATTCTTATCTGTTTCACTCATCGGGGCTATCCAGGTGACCGATGCCTTGTCAATATCCCCGTCAAATTGGCCTTCACTCACATGCCAGGTATACGATAATTGGTCATCATCCGGATCTGTGGCTACTACGGTAATTTGAACCGCCGATCCACCCGGCAACCGGTCGGTGGCGGAGGTAATCGGATTGGAGCTAATGCTCACTATAACCGGAGGTCGATTCTCTTCTTTGGGATCAACACTTTTATCGCACGATATGTAAGTTAAAAGTATTAACAGAATGAAAAATAATTTTAGATAATTCATAACGATTCTCCCGTGTTTATTTCCTTTGGTAATCAATTAGATGTTTCGGGTGCCGGTATTATAACCCTAAATGCTCTTATCAGGATAACCTGAAAAATGATACCCTCATATAATTACGCGTAAATCGTCTGTGTTTTGGCTCATCTATACGATAAGATGTAGTCCACCTGTATGCATTCAACGGTGAAACTTTAAATAAATGAATTTTTTTTTGGGGGGGAACTGAAGAGCAAACAGATAAAAAGGCGACCACATTTTAATTTATCATATAGCTTTATTGAAGATAATCGGTAAATACACTATATTTACTTCAAACTCTCATCGCGCTCTTTTACAAGAGGGTGCCATTTATGAACACGAAAGAGACAGCTACACAGCTTCTTATCAATTGGGGGAACGGTAACCCGGGTGCTCTGGATCGGTTAATACCGATCGTTTACGATGAACTCCAGCATATCGCTCACCGTTTTCTGGTATACGAACGCAAAGATCATACGCTTTCTACCACGGAGCTTGTTCATGAAGCATATCTCAAACTCGTCGATCAACGGCACACCAACTGGCGAAACAGAACACAATTTTTTGCCATTGCCGCTCAATCTATGAGAAGAATCCTCATCAATTATGCCAGACAATATAAAGCACAAAAACGAGGTGGAGGACGGATACTAATAACGCTTCATGAGGAACTCATACCCGGATATAATAAGGAAGAAAACCTCCTCGCACTCGACGAATCTTTAAAACGTCTCGAGCAGCTTGATAAACGGATGCTTCAAATTGTCGAATACCGGTTTTTTGCTGGCCTGTCAATCGAAGAAACCGCCGGGGTATTGGGTATCTCTCCGGCTACCGTTAAACGCGACTGGAGAACGGCAAAAGCCTGGCTGCTTCAGGACCTCCAAACACAGGACGTTCATTAATTCTCGAACATACAATCAGCGCGATAGAGTAGTCGTATTATTGTCGGCCGTACCGTGATTCAAGCATGATGCAATCACTGATTACGAATCATACGGGGAATAGGCAATGGATCATCAAAAATGGCTTCGTATCAAAGAGATATTCCAGCAGGCGATAGATTTACCTGTTACCGAACGCGATGCTTATATCGACACCGCATGCAGGGAAGACGATGAAGTCAAAGCATACGTACAAAAAATGATCGAAGCTGACCGCCATGCAGATGAATTTATGGAAAAGCCGTTCACGTTAGCATCCATAATACATGAAACCGGGTTCATACACGATGAAAGAATAGGAACACAGATCGGCGGTTATACAATTACAAATCTGCTGGGTCAGGGCGGTATGGGAGCGGTATATCGTGCGGAAAAATCCGATGAAACCTTCCACCGTGTTGTCGCACTCAAAGTGATTAAACACGGAATGGACACGCGGAGCATTTTACAACGCTTCTTTAACGAACGTCAAATACTTGCAAATCTCGATCATCCGAATATCGCCCGTCTGATCGACGCCGGCATGACCGACGAGGGACTGCCGTATTTCGTTATGGAATATGTTGAAGGCAAACCGATTACCGAGTACTGCAACGACAAAAAAGCAACAGTCCAAGAACGATTAAACCTTTTTGCAAAAGTATGTGAAGCCGTCCAATATGCCCATCGCAATTTAATCGTCCATCGGGATATCAAACCTTCAAACATACTCGTAATTGCCGACGGAAATGTGAAACTTCTCGATTTCGGTATCGCAAAAATGCTCTTGCCTGTTGAAGGAATCGAAGTATCAACTCTCACCTCCGAAGGATTTCCCGTTATGACGCCGGAATATGCAAGTCCGGAACAGATAAAGGGAGAACCGGTAACAACCGCAAGCGACGTCTATTCACTGGGAATTTTTCTCTATGAATTACTCTGCGGTTATCGCCCCTATGAAATAAAAACCAGAACGCCCGTTGAAATACAACGCACCGTAACGACATCACAACCCGTCAAGCCGAGTGTGCAAATAACAACACACAAAACAAACACTGCCGAGTTAATGGCTATTTGTCAATCACGCTCAACCACTATAGAACGCTTGCGGCGGAATCTTGCCGGGGATCTGGATAACATTGTCATGACGGCGTTACGGAAAGAACGCGAACGGAGATATCAATCCGCCGAGCAACTGCTGAACGATATCGACCGGTACAGGAGTAATCTCCCCGTCTCGGCACGACCCGATACCGTGTGGTACCGGTCGTCAAAATTCGTACGACGTCACACGTATGGCGTGGCAGCGGCATTGTTGATTTTCATTATCTTGGTTACGGGAATTATCACAACCACCTGGCAGGCACATATTGCAACCGGAGCAAAACTCGCCGCCGATGAGCAGCGTATTCTGGCCGAACGGCGGTTTAACGAGGTACGCGAACTCGCCCGGCGTTTTATTTTTGACTTCCACGACGAAATCGAACATCTCTCCGGATCCCGGACCGCACGTGAACTGCTCGTCAGTACGGCACTGGAATATCTTGAACGTCTGGCACATGAAGCCGGTGATGATCATGAATTATTGCATGAACTTGCGACAGCATATGTACGGGTAGGAGATATTCAGGGTAATCCGTATTTCGCCAATCTCGGCAACACTGCAGGTGCACTCGAATCTTATTTCAAGGCACGCGATATATTAAATAATATTGTTACTCTTGAAACAGATAATATCGGGTACCGACGTTCCCTTGCACATTCGATAAACAAAATCGGCGACCTGCAGCAATGGATGGGTCATACCGATGATGCATTGGAATCATTTCAAACGGCCACTCAAATTGTTACCGATTTATCAACCTTAGCTCCCGATGACGAAATTGTGCAGCAGGAACTTGCCGCTTCGCTTGTCAAATCAGGCGATGCATACTCATGGCACGGACGGGATAACGAAGCGCTGCCTTATTATACAAAGGTCTTGGAAATTGTAACGTCACTTGCGGCAGACGAACCCGAAAATGTACGCTATGCAATCAATCTCTCAATCGGACATAGCAAGGTTGGTTATTCACTTAACCGATTAGGTGAGCTTGATTCTGCATTAGTTCATAATCGTGCGGCACTGGAGGTAACCAGGCAGTTTTCAGAAAAATACCCGGACAATGCAAGATTACGCCGGAGTGTTGCTATTAATGCTAATCAGGTCGGATCGGTATATATGGCAATGGGTAACCCCGAAGATGCGCTCGAAGAATTCAACGCCGCATTAGAAATCGTATTAAGCTTGTATGACGCCGATCCCGGAGACCCGCTTTTGGCAAGCGATGTAACATACACACGCAACAAAATCGGCGAAGCATTGACAGAATTAAACGATCTCACGGGCGCACTTACAGAATTTAAATCTGCATGTTCTATCCGGGAAGGTCTTGCAATTAATGATCCGGCAAACGAAGGGTTTCAACGTGATCTCGCAATTTCGATGTCGCTTGTCGCTCACACATATCTGGCGCTAGCAGAAAACGAAAATCGAATTGAAGACTGGCAGAGCTGCAAAGAATGGCTCACTAAAAGTTTGTATATATTTACCGGCATGCAGGAGCGAGGTACTCTTCGCGACGGCGACCGCACCACGCCGGACGAACTCCGCCGGCTTATTACAAAATGTGACATAAAAATTAATTCATTGCAATAACAGTTCGTTCGGTTTCGTTATTCGGTTTTATGCAAATGTACATCCATTTGCGGGAACGGAATATTGAGTCCTTTTTCCGGGAAAATACGATATACTTTTTCATTCATTTCGAAAAACACAGGCCAGAAATCTCCTGCATTAACCCACGCTCTGACGGTAAAATTCACCGAGCTGTCGCCAAGTTCGCTGAGTACAATTGCCGGTGCCGGGTCCTGTAAAATTCGCTTTTCGTCGTTGATCAAACCGTTTAAAACTTCCCGCGCGAGGTTTGAGTCATCTCCATATGCAATACCAAAAGTCCAATCAACCCGGCGCGTCGGTTCGGTGGAGAAATTCACCATAGAACTTGTCGAGAGTCCTCCGTTTGGTATGATGACCGTTTTATTATCGGGAGTTTTCAGGGTAGTATTAAATATCTGGATCTCCCGTACCGTTCCCATATACCCCTGCGCATCGATGAAATCACCTACTTTAAAAGGCCGGAATAATAGAATGAGCACTCCGCCGGCAAAGTTCTGAAGCGTTCCCGAAAGTGCCAGACCGACGGCAAGTCCGGCGGCACCGAGAATAGCAATGAAAGCGGTCATTTGAATACCGATCATTCCCAACACACTAATAATCAACAGCACCTTGAGTAATATCGAAACAAGGCTGCGGACAAAAGATTTCAGAGATAATTCTATATCCTTCTTCTCCATCGCTTTACCGATTCTGCCGGTTATTATGCCAATTACTTTCCAACCGATAATCAGTACAAGCAAGGCTCCCAATAATCGAGGACCGTAATTGGTAACCAGATCTGTCAGGCGTGCCGGATCAAAAAGATTTTCCATTGCAATTAATTCCTTTCTAAGGATTAGGTGGGTACGTGCACAATATGTTTGCTAATAGAATAGCAAATAATCTGTAGTAATTCAAATTACAGGAGGATCAATAGTATGATAATAATTTTGCCCGATATAAAATATTTACATACATATTTGATACCGGGCAAAGCTTTGCAATGATCACATCCTTTAATAGTTTACACAGCTATTTAACAAGTGTCAGGCGTTTCATACTAATGTGTTCTCCCGCTTGAAGCCGGTATATATACACTCCGCTGGCAAGATGATTCGCATCGAATACGTGTGAATATTCACCCGCTTGCAGGTGCTCGTCGACCAGTGTTGCCACTTTTCTTCCTAACAGATCGTAAACGGTAAGCGTTACTCTCGATTGTTCGGGGATAAAAAATTGTATCGTCGTGGTCGGGTTAAACGGATTCGGGTAATTCTGCATTAGCTCAAAACGAAGCGGCACCTCCGATCCGTCTGTTACCGACGTTGGATCATCTCCGCTATAGATATGCCGTACGGAGTATAGCCAGTCTGTTCCGGTCCAGTCTTCAATTGTTTCAACCATCAATACACCGGCGTTGTCATATTCAAAAGTTCTCCGGCGGTTATAAACCCAATCTTCTCCTTCCCATACCGATACTATCCGCAGCGATTCATTACCTTGCGCGGTATATTCGGTCTCCGTCCTTGATGAATTCCGCCAGTCTTCCTCATCATCATCCCAGAATTGTGTGATTGATAAAATGACGTTTCCTGCTGCATCAAACGTTCGCAAAGTCCGCATACTATTTTCCCACTCTTCATCAAAATCTTCGCGCTGCTGTGTAATCCGGACGGTATTGTTGCCGTTTTCATATTCATAAAGTATTTGATATATAGCAAACCAATCCTCGTCAAAGTCATCATAATACTGCCATTGCTCCAGGATTTTGTTACCATTCTCGTATTCTGAGTATACCCTGAAATCAGCCAACCAATCGATATCATCCCAGAATTCTTCCAATAACTCTATCTCATTGCCTGCATCGTCGTATGTCCAGGTTAATCTGTAATCGGGTACCCAATCATCGTTTTCCCATTTGTATTCAATAATTTGTAAATAGTTGCCATCATCAGTATATGAGATAAGAATTTTATCTTTAGGGACCCATTCATCATTTATCCATTCTTCAAAGATTAATTCTATCAAATTACCGTTTTCATCAAAAACCAGCAGATCCCGGTCTTCATTAACCCATTCATTTTCCTCTTCATCCCATTCTTGATAGGTAAATACCGATGGTAACATACTATCGCCTTCGTATTCCAATAAACCCCGCCACCTATTCTGCCATGACCCGTCGTCAAAATATTGCCATATATATTCAATGGCCCGCCCCTGTGCATCGACGATCATAAGCTCCCGTTCATCAGATTGCCATGCCCCGTCGGAAAATACCTGGCGTAGATAAACTACTTCACCTGTGGAGGTAATTTTTTCAAATCCGGGAGCAGTTTTCATACGATGATACCGGGAAAAATCCAGATTGACGACAGATTCTGCCATCAGCTCCGGTTTCCCGGCCATTTCCGAAAGCCGGTTAACAACCAGCGGTCTCTCCCGATCGCCGGCAAAACTTAGACCACTGGCAACAACCAAAATACTTAGAACCGCTAAAGAAACCCGTTTGAATAAACGGGTACGGATAAAACGGTAGCATGTTTCCATCTGAACCTCCCTTTGTTTTTAATGTATTGTTCTGAATGATATTTTTTTAGGACAGCTAACTATATATACACACAATTAGGTGCGATTTGGAAAAATCGTGTGTAAATAGTAAAACACTCTACGTGGATATTACCTGAAATTTCCTTAAAAAACAAGACCTCACAAAATAAAAGGAAGTACCCGGTGAAGCATCCATACCCTCACCGGCAGTGTTCCGGTACACTCTCCGTCTGCATCGACAAACACTGTTTCATCGGAACGGGCTTCGAGCGATTCAGCCCGGCACGAATAAACTTTATGAAATTGTAAATGGCGCCCTGTTCGTAATTTCGGCAGATACCTGACCGCTTCAAAAAGGGTAACATTACCGAACAAAACGATATCAAAGAGACCATCATCCAACTGAGCACGGGGAGCGGGACATAAACCGCCTCCGAAATACGACGCATTGGCAACAATAAAATTGTTTAAAACCTCTTCCTGCCATTCCCCGTTACCAATCCGGTATATAATTTTTTTATTTTTATACACCGGAAGTGTACAAAAAATACTCCATAGAAATGAAATTTTACCACCGAAAATTTTGGTTGTCCGGTTAACACGTTCAACTACCGCACCACCGATACCGAAATCCAGGATATTGATAAAATAACGAATCGTTGTTCCCCCGTCAGCCGTATGGAATTGAGCCACCCCTACATCAATGGGAGAGGTTTGCCTATCCTTCAATTTTTTTATAAGTTCCTCGCCAATTGATGGCATGGAAAGCGATCGTGCAAAGTCTGCACCGGTACCGATTGGCAACATACCGAGAGCAACATCCTCATTAATCAATTTTCCATCTCGAATGAAACCATTCAACACCTCATGTATCGTTCCATCGCCGCCAACCGATATAATAGTTGAATATCCCTCTTCAATTCCCTTCCTGGCGAGGACAGTTGCGTGAAGTGCATGTTCGGTTTTTACATACTCAAACGTATTACCAAAATATTTCCGGACCACCGGCAGCAGTTTATTCCAGCGTCTGCCGGTACGGCCATTTGAAGCACGGGGGTTAACGATGAAGAGCGTTCTCACCGAGTGATGATCCTCTGTAGTAACGTGTGACGTTTGTTTTATGATGATACCTATCGATTTGTGCCTGCTTTTCTTCAGGAGTCCAATTGAGTTTACCGGCCATCCGGTCGGCAATAGACTCAGAAACACTCAACCCCTGATCGGGGTCAAGGGAGAATAGATGTGTCCGGCGGATAAGAAAATCGTCAAGTCCCACTGTCATTTCATAATTAATTGTGTGATCGAGCTCTCCCCACAGATACGGTAAAGAAGGATGTATACGTTCAAAACCGTTTTCCGCATCACTGCAAGCAGCTAGAACCACCGGAACAAGGGTACCGTATGTCTCTATAAGATGTTTTGCCGTTTCATTATCGACCGGATGATTGGTGATAATCTTCTGGAGCCATTCTCCGGCAAATGTATCATATCGTGAAATATCGCCACCGAAGAGTGGAATACGATGTGTCCGGCATTTGGGATGTTTTGCCCTCCGGTTAAAATTTTTCGCAAGACGCTTTGTAACCGTATCGACTAGCTCTTTAGCCATAATGCGGTATGTGGTTAACTTACCACCGATAATCGTAAAAACATTGTCGGGCTCTTCATAAATATCATACTCACGCGAAACTTCCGATGCCTTCTTTTTCTCTTCGGATATTAACGGACGCAAACCTGCAAATGTTGAAATAATCTTATCATCATTCAGATTTGCTTTTGGGAAATAATAGTTAAATGTTTCCAATAGATAATCGACATCGTCGCGTTCTGTCAGGATGTTATCCGGGTCACCGGTGTAATCGGTATCGGTTGTGCCAATGATCACAAATGATTTCCAGGGAATTGAAAGTAATGGCCTCCCATCACGTATAGATGTCACCATAACGATACGATGCAACGGTAGCGTATCGCGCGAAACAATAATATGTACGCCCTTAGTCAGTCGCAATCTTCGTTCACCATAATCGAAAAGTTCACGCCGTAGATCATCGCTCCACGGTCCTGCGGCATTGACAATGATACGGGATTGTACCGGAAAGTATTTTCCGCTCAGCCGATCAAGGGTGAAAACACCGCCGGCACGACCGTTCTGCATCTGCATTTTCTTCGCTTCTGTATAATTAGCCGCTACGAGACCATACTCAGCTGCCGACTGTATTGTAGTTATCAACAAACGGTAATCGTCAGCTGTACAGTCGTGATATTCTCCCGCAGCCCGAAGATCAGTCTCACGCAAACCCGGCTGAATCTGTAACATCGAATCCCGGGAAAGCATTCTATGCGAGCCGATCGATCGTGTAACGGAAAGCATATCATACAAAGCAAGTCCCACCCTGATTTGCAGCGGGGAATACGGAGAGTTGCGATACACCGGTATAAGACACCTTTGAGGAATGACAAGGTGCGGGGCAAGCTGCATCAACATCTTTCGTTCCCAGAGCGATTGCCGCACCAAACCGACATGCCCCGACTTAAGATACCTGAATCCACCGTGAACAAGTTTTGAGGATTTGCTGCTGGTCCCTGCCCCATAATCGGTCTTTTCGATCAATGCAGTTTTAAAACCACGCATTGATGCATCGCGTGCAATACCTGCTCCGGTAATGCCGCCGCCGATAACAAGAATGTCGAAATGCTCCTGTCCTAAACGTTCTATATTTTCTGCACGGGTTTGATATGAAAAGCGAGAGGTCATTTGTTATGGAAGTAATTTTTCAGGATTTAAAATATTCTCCGGATCGATTTGAAATTTCAGCGCACGAAGTAATTGGATACTCTCGCTTCCGATAGTCGGCTCGAGCCATTGTTTGTGATCCAATCCGACACCATGATGGTGACTGATCACACCCCCGTATTCGACGATTGCCATAGAAGCGGCGCGTTTAATGATCTGCCATTCCTCCAGTTCTTTGTCGGGATGCGGTGATGCAAGCAGTATGAAATACAATGAACTGCCGGTTGAGTACATATGCGAGAGATGTCCCATGGCAATTCCTTTAATTCCCAGATCATCATACGCCCTGGTAATGCTTTTAATGACTGCGTCATACAGTGGTTTAATCGAATCCCACTCTGTTGCAGTTTCCAGCGTATCGACCATTATTCCGTGATCGAGAAGCGCATCGCGGCGGTACGGATTGGCAAAACGTTGTTTATACCACCGGTTGCCGGCAGATTTACCGAGATGAAGAACTTTGTACTTCGATACGAATGAACGTAATTTCTTTCGTTCGTGCGCGACATCCGTTTTCGTACCTTCGAATCCAAGAAGGAGAAAGGCACGTTTTCCGGGTAAATATCCCTTTCGTTCTAACCAGCGGCGTCCGGTTTTTAAAACCATATTTTTAACGCTCGGCATTTTTGTTATGAGCAGCGAGAACGCAAACTCGGTCTCATCCTCATCGGATAAGCGAATCGCAGCGGGCTTCATTCCGGATTGGATAATCCGCCGGCAGATTTCCGTTCCTTCTTCAAACGACGGCACAAGATATGCAGTATAATATTTTTCTTCGGGTATCGGTTTTACTTTTATCCGGACGCGGGTGATAATGCCGTATATCCCTTCGGAACCTATCAACATTCTTTTTAATTCCGGCCCATCGGCAGATGCGGGGACATTGATCGTTTGGATGATGCCGCCAGGAGTAACGACGCGCAGACTTTCGACCATCTCTTCAATTTTACCGTACAGTGTCGATTGTTGCCCTGCAGAACGTGCGGCTATCCAGCCGCCGAGTGTTGAATATTCAAACGACTCGGGGAAATGTCCGAGCGTCAATCCTTTCCGTCCGAGGGCATCCTCAAGGTCGGGACCATATATACCGGCTTCCACATCCGCAACAAGTGAGGTTGTGTTTATGTGTAATATTTTATTCAGGAAACGAAGATTCAGAACAATAACCGCCCGATTTTTATCGCCACACATCGTCTCAACCCCACCTACAACACTCGTCCCCCCTCCCCGCGGAACGATCGCAATGTTATTCTCTACAGCCCAGGTCAAAATCTTTTGTACAATATCCTCACTATCCGGAAACACAACGGCGTCGGGTACAGTATCGAAATTTTTTTTTCGGATACGTAATAAATCCCGGTAGCTTTTTCCATATGTGTTAATAATACGCGATCGATCGGAAGTGTGAACCTTCTCATCTGATACAATCGATAAGAGAGATGCAATATCCTTTTTGGTCAGGCGGCTTTCGGGAATTTTGATAGAGGCAACGTCAGGCGGAGGAAGTGTTACTTTACCGGTAAAATCGATCTGTTCACTAAGGTACTTAATAAACTCGGGATGGCGTGAAAGGTTATCCTTTTTCCCCGGATCACCCCAACCCCACCATTTCTCATCTGTATGTGCTGCCTGGTTCATGGTATGGGATCAATTGTAGAACAAGAATTCGTCATATAGTATAACAATTATTGTATATAGTTACAATAATCTGATCCCATGACCTCACGTAATATCCACGCAGATTTCAATCGTTAACGGAGAAAATTTGATAGTCTCCAGATGGTGAATCCGTGATTGTGTACGTTTTGCTGCGGATATGCTGTGGGTTAATTAGTGTCGACAATCCATTTATAGACAACATCAGCAACGCTCGCCGGTGCGGTCCAATCTAATTGCATAGATTGTTGTCCGTTCTTTTTTGTAGTCATTAGTGCCGCTTCAAGCAGATTGCTTATACCTGGATGCAGCGGTCTGGAGAGTATACGTACCGCGTGAAGAAAACCATTCGGTATACGACTGAGCTTTGCCTTTTTCCCGAGTAACTGTTCGATAATTTCAATAACCTGAACCTGCGAAAGAATGTCCGGCCCGGAAATTACCTTCGTAGAGTTTTTCATTTCAGGGTTTTCAATATTATCGACCATGTAGTCGGCGACATCGGCAGCCGAAATCCACATTACCGGAGTAGTCACATCCCCGATAAGTGTAACTTTTCCGGTTCGTTGAATCGGCTCGGCAAGTCGAAAGATTGCATGTGTTTCAATAAACGCAGAGGGGCGGACAATAGTATAATCGACTCCGCTCGCTTTCAGATACTCTTCTATTTTGTATTTTATTCGAGCGAATTTCATAGGAGCATTCGGATGTGCTTGGTGCACAGAGGTAAATATAATGTGCTGGACACCTGCCCGCTTTGCCGCATCGATGAGATAACGATTTCCGGTATCGTCCACCGTATCAATTGTATTCCTTCGGGATGGTGGCACCAACCCGTGCGCAGCAATAAAGAGATACTGTACATTTCGTAAAGTACCATCCATCCATGAAGGGTCCCGAAGATCACCTTGTACTATTTTTGCACCTTTTGACTTTAGAGATGCAAGCTTTTCAGGATCGCGTGAGACGGCCTTAACCTGTTCCCCTCTCTGCAAAAGGTTTTCCGCAATGTATCTTCCTAATCTTCCCGATGCTCCGATAATGAGATGCATATATAATTCTGATTTAAAAGTTTTATGGTTATTTGTAGTTTAATTCCTGCTTGAAATCTTTACCGGATGAGAACCATACGTTTCGATTGGGTGACACCTCCTGCTTCGATCCGGTAAAGATATATTCCCGATGGTAAGGATGCCGCATCGAAGATTGATTGATAGTGTCCCGGCATCTTAACTTCATCGACGAGCGTGGCGACTTCTCTCCCCAACACATCAAACACCTTCAGTAAAACATGCCTTTGTTCAGGAATTGTATATTCAATGCGTGTTGATGGATTAAACGGATTCGGATATGCCGGATATAAGGTAAAGGCTGCCGGAAGTTCACCCGTTGCAGCATCCACCGATGAGATAACTGCATCGGTTTTCTTTGCAAATATATTATAGTATTGTTGATTTAAACGATTATCGATCCACACATAGTAATACGCACTTCCGTCGGTTGCGATATCAGGATGACCGGACAGCACATCGATATTAGGAAGTATAAATGGCGGACCGAGCGGTACGCCGCCGGCATCATACTGTCTGCCACGTGCACGGAACGCCGAGGGTACACTCGTACTATCAGTCCACACAACCATAAAACTCCCATCATCGCGCATTGCAACTTCGGGACGTGAATAGATATCCCCCCCTTGCGGGGTTTCGGATACCTGAAAATTATCACCGACCGGACTTCCGGTCTCATCGAACATCTGTCCAAAAATCTGAAAACCATTTCGTGAATCGATCCAGGTAACGACAGACTTTCCTGCCGAATTCATTGCAACACTCGGCCATAAAGCAAATGCTGTTCCCGGAGGAGATTCATTTATCCGATGGTTCGTACCCACAGGACCGTCTTCAGAATAAAACTGAATCGAAACACTCCAGAGATTTCCATATCTTCCATCCTGCCAGACAGTCGCAAACAAAGATCCATTATTTGCAGCATCGGCATATATATGCGGTGCATTTCCGACACCGTCGTTGTGCGGGATTTCCCGGGAGAGCAACTCGTTTAGCGACGTATCAAGCGCTCTGAACGCAACATTCCGGTAACTGCTGTCATAGGATGATTCGTCAAGTATTGCAATAATTCTATCATCGGGAGTTACAGATAAGCGTGGACGATCCTGGCGGCGGGATGATGTGAATATTAACGGCGATTGTACATTGTTTCCGAAATGATGCAGTTTAATTATTTGTCCGTTACCGTTTATCGCTCCGATAGTTACCTCTGATGAAGCAACATCGTCGTTGCCGATAACAAATCTCCCGGTATGCTGCATTAAAACTATTAGTACACCATTGCTTAAGTACTGCAACTCGGCATGCTCGAGAAAATCGAATAACCACATCCAAGTTAAAGTGCTCTCACCTTCAAAGAAATGTATATGTTCGAGCTTCTGTCCGGTAGATGAAAAACGTTGTACGGCAATTTGTGATCTTCCCGATGTATTTAAATTTACTCCCGGACGATCACTGTAATCCTGCCACGCGACTGCAAAGCTACCGTCACTGAATGCGGCAATTCTCGGCCGCCATATTCCATTCGTATTATTCTGATAATCGTTGACAACGAAATCTTCAAGAAGGACTTGAGATTCACTCACCGTTATGGTAACGATCAATAACCATACTGCATAGAAAAGATACTTATTATCAAAACACGACTTCATTTTAATATTACTCCATATGTATGTTGTACCTGTGATCGCAGAAATATCATTTTGCGTACTATTGATTGTTTACCCGCCGCCAAACGGTAAAAATAATTGCGTCCAAAGCTATACTTAGAAATAATTATCATACACCTACGGTTTCACTACTCGAACTCTGAACCTCATTTGATATCCACTAAGAACAAGGTCACTGTTTCCATGGTTACATATCATCATCGGTGCTCTCACTGCTCCATCCGGGCTCTTGGATGCTACTACCGGAACAAGCGTTACCGTTGCCGGTAACTCATTTTCAGAATCGGGATGTACAGAATAAATAACCATATCTCCCGGTGATACTCCACCATATATATTTGAAATATCCGTGTTTCCTCCAAGTATTCTGCACTTATTGGCCTCTACCGATAGAGTAAAGGTTCCGCCAGGTCCGGGTCTCAATGATGCCAGGTGAGAAAGGCCAAGCGAATTGGATTGCACTTTTTCTCCGGTAATAGCATTATTTGCTAACTTAGCGGTCGTAATCGCACCGTCGGTAATTTTACTGCTATTTACCGAATTATCAGAAATCTTAGAACTGGTAACTGAACCATCTTGAATATTATTGGTGCCGACTGAAAGATTTGCGAGTTTCGAATTTGTAATTGCATTGTTTGCAACTTTTGATGTTGTCACGGCACCGTCGGTTATATGGATTGCACTAATTGCATTAATTGTAGCCAGAGCCCCAAGATCGAGATTAACACGGGCAATAGCTGCAGTGTTTGCACCGGTTCCACCTCTTTCAATGCCAAGAATACCGGTTACTTTATTTCCGGTTAACTCTACAGCTTCATCTGCAAGCTTCGAGGAAGTTACCGCACCGCTGGCTATTTTCTCCGACGTTATTGCATCGTCGGCGATCTTGGAGCCGGTTACCGCTCCTTCTGCAATTTCTGGATCCGGATATGACCCTGTTAAATCACCTCCTGCACTTCCACTTAAAGGCAGCGATACATCCGGATGAATTTTTTCTTGTGTAACCGATTCATCGGCAAGTTTGGAAGACGTCACTGCGCCGGATGCTATTTTTTCAGATGTTATTGCGTCATCGGCAACCTTCGAACCGGTTACGGCGCCTTCGGCTATCCCGGGGTCGGGATACGATCCCGTCAAGTCCCCTCCTGCACTTCCACTTACAGGCAATGATACATCAGGATGGATCTTTTCCTGTGTTACCGATTCATCGGCAAGTTTCGAGGATGTAACAGATCCGCTTGCAAGTTTGTCCGAGGTTATACCCTCATCTTCTACCGACAGAGTAACCTCACCTTCACTTCCCCCGCCGGTTAATCCATCTCCAGCCGTAATTTCAGTAATATTGCTGCTTTCACCGGTACTCTCTGCCGATATGATTATCTTATTCTCAGCTTCGGTTATTGATATGTTTTCACCTGCTTCAAATAGAATGTCGTCTTTTAATTCGTTAATACTTTTTACCACCTGGCCGTCATCGATCGATCCGGCCCGAAAGCTGTATGCGGATGACGTCAACGCAATGCGCGGAGAAAACTCGGGTCCATCGTCGACAGCAATACCGAGGTAATACTGTTCATCAAACGGCAGTTCAAGTGGTGTATTGATGCCTAATATAGCATTGAATAAACCATTAACGACAGAAATATTTTGTGATTCCGACCAGAGTTCTGTTGAGGGATTCGTCCCGTTATAAAGCTTGAAATGCATCTCATACATTCCATCCTCGACCGGTTCTCCTTCAGAACCGGTGAGCATACCCTGGTAGCTCATTTGGCCGGGCACCTGGCTGATCAGATATCCTGAAGATATCAAACAAAACAAAAGTGCGGTACCAAGAATTTGCCGTAACATAATGACCTCCCTATCATATTGTGATACTATTTTAAAATCACACGAAAACACTCTGTTAATATTTTCAGTTACAAAAACTTTCTTGATGTATTTGTAAGGACGTTACCCCGACAATCAATTTAGAGGCAACGCCAAATTTAAAAATTTCATCACAATTTATTCTCATTACTAATATTGCACATTATTGTCGGGGTAACGTCCCGACAGACCATAGCCGGTATAGGTCTTCTCTCTAAACTTATTTCAATAAAATCATACGTCGTGTTGTTACATGTGAACCCGCCTTGATTCTGTACAGGTACATTCCGCTGGCGATGCTTCCCGCATCGAACGCCGCCGTATATTCACCCGGAGCCAATTGCTCATCAATTAATGTTGTTACTACTCTTCCCATCAGATCGTAAACAATAAGAACCACATGCGCCTGTTGGGGAATTGCAAACTTTATTGTGGTAGAAGGGTTGAACGGATTCGGAAAATTCTGATCGAGCCGGAACTCGTGCGGTATCATATCGTCGATGCGTTCAACGCTCGTTACCGTTGACGATTGAACGGCATACCAAAATCCCGCTCCTACCGTATATGAATCATTCTGAGCCATACCAACAAATGACTGTCCGAAGATACTATGAACCGATACTCCCGAACCGCCCGATACTCCTCCGCCGCTGCCAAATGTACCGTGAACAATTTTATATTGTCCCTGTACCGAAGTATTCATAAACATGATCAGGGGAAAAGCAATAACTGCTATAATGAATGATCTCATTTTTCCTCCGGTTTATTTGTCTCTCCTATGGTCATTTGATACTATCGCAGTAGCATCATTTTGCGTACTATTGATTGCTGACCTGCAGTCAAACGATAAAAATACAAACCGCTGCTCAGTTCGTTCGCTTCAAATTGTACTTTATGCACGCCGGCTTCCATTTCATCATCTACGAGATTTTTAATCACGCGCCCGAGAACGTCATACACAATCAGCGAAACATTTGCTGCCTCAGGTAACGAGTACTGGATTACCGTAACCGCATTGAATGGGTTCGGGTAATTTTGTTCAAGATGTATCGATGAAGGTATTGACGCTGTCACATCTTGTGCAGAAGTCGTTCCACCGATATTCACTTCCATCCACATATGCCAGCCATTGGTTCCCGAGCCGGGTGTACCCTGCTGGCTCGTCCACGCATCCGATATGTTATGCCAGGTATTATCACTCCATTGTTCCCAGGCTTCACTGACACGCTGCCCGACTGGATTCGAACTCACAATACCTGCATTACCGATACCCGATTCTCCGTATGAACCGAAATCAACTGCAACAAAAAATGATGATCCCACTGTAATTGGTTCAGAGAATGTATGTATCGTCGGCTCTCTCTGTGTACCGAATGTCGCATCCGCATTTACACTATTTAAAAGGTACTCATTGCTGGTGATCGGGTCACCTGTCGGACCGCCTTCTGCAGTTCCGTTATACACCAAAATACGATATGTTTCATTCGTTAATCCGTCTCTTTTGTATCCGAACCATACATTAATTTGTGAAATATATCCTTCGTTTTGTCCGGGCGGAAGTGTAAAAGCAGTTGCCTTCGCTTTATCAAAATAACGATTTGTGCCAAAAACAAAACCGCTGTCGATCGGTAAAGTTGCATCGATTGTTATAACGCGTTGTTCAGATTCTGGATCAAAATAACGTAAAACCGATGGTTCTCCGGGGCCGGGTCCCGTACCGGCTACACTCATAACTGCGGCATGTGCATCGATCTTACCTGCACCGAATAAATTATTGGGAACACTGCCGGTCCACGAATCTGTCCGGGCAGTTTGCTGGAACACCGATAGTACTTGTTCATATGTTAATGTCGGATTTGCCTGTAACATTAATGCAATGACACCAGCTACGTGCGGCGAAGCCATGCTTGTTCCCTGCTGGCCGATATAATTTCCGCCTTGCAATACAAGCTGCCGGATATATCCCTGTCCTTCGGTTAAATGAGAAGATAAAGCTGAAAATATCAGTTCACCCGGAGCCGATATATCTGGAGCAGTTCGGCCGTCACGCGTCGGACCGAAGCTGCTGAAATACGATTTCTGTCCGATTGAAGGAACGACCGGATTATTAGTTTGCCTGGTTGGATCCGGGTTTTGCCACGATAATGTCTGATTATCGATATTCATCCAGGCATTGGTAGTTACATACGATCCGACCGCGATTACATTGTGGGCTGAGGCGGGTGTGCCGACTGTTGAATGTGTATCTCCCGGCACCTCATGCACACCGTTGATACCCACAACTGCGGGCCAGAATTCACCGCCAAATGACCACATATCAAATCGACCCGCAGTATTCGAATTGTAAATGACCACCCAAATAACTTCATCAAGCAATACATTGTTATCAGGATCGCCGGCAAGTT